>JAISKK010000057.1 GCA_031260965.1 Desulfovibrio sp.
CAAGCGTCAGGCTCTTTTGCCCAGGCTCCAGGCCAACAACGCCCCGGTCTTCTTTCAGCGGTATTGCCAGACTCAGTTGCTTCGCATCAAGAATGTCGCCCGCCTGATTGGAGTGTCCCCGAACGAGAACCTTGCCGTTGCTGTCGCAAATGGTGACCAGATCGATGACCGGAAGATCCGCCAGCCTTTGGGCCTCGCGACGCAATACATCCATGTCTCCCCCGGCAATGGCGAGAGCTATGGCATCATCCGCCGAGGCCAGGGCACTTATGACCTGTTGCGCATCCAGGCTTGCCTGAACGGTTTTTTCCACGGAGGCCTCAAAAATTTTCAACTGCTGCTGTGCGGTTTCTTCGCTGGAGGAACTGATAATAAAATAGCCCGCCAAGCAGAGTGCTATGACCAGCGACAAGACCGTCCCTGTGATCATGAGTATCAGTTTTTTTGAAATGGACACGTTTACTCCTTCTATAACTATACTCGAAGGACAAAATGAAAAACGATCCACAAATCAAAACAATATTAAAATTATACCTGGCAACACGAGGAACACACGGCAAACGCAGATGGCTGGAAACTAGCATACGCTATATCAGGACACAAGGAATTTGCGCTTTTTTTTGCGTTTTTTACTGTTGCGCATGAACATATTGCCGCAAGACAGTATTAATGGCGGTTTGGTACTGCGGGCTGTGCTTCTTGAACCATTCCAGAATATCAGCGTCAATGCGCAATGAGACTGGCTTCTTGATGGGGCGGTAGAACTTTCCGCGCACCGAACTGCTCCAGTCCAGTAATTCAGGAATATCTGAAAAATCTATGTCCTCATCCTTGATATTCTTCAAGGCTTCGAGCTGTTCTTCCACAGAAGGTATCGTTTCAGTCTTGTTCATATTGTCTCCGTTCATGTGATGAAGCGGGACGTGCGGAAATAATCCTGATTATTTCTTCGCCCTCCTCACCTCAATATGTATGGACAACAACAAGCAGCGACATCTCTCTTGCTTTGCCCATAGCGTGCCAGCGTTCTTCGCCGCCTACCACGCGATCAAACATATAGCGGGTTAAAGAATCGGCAAATACTTCTGAAGCGGTCTCAAAACTCACCCGGTGCTTTGCGTAATTTGCCTTGTTCTTCCGCTCATCCCATTCGAATTCCATGTGGAATGTATATACAAAAATACATATACTGTAAACATAAAAAAGGATTTACGATTTCTCGCAAATCCTTGTCGTTCTTGGTGCCCAGAGCGGGAATCGAACCCGCACAGCCTTTCAGCCGAGGGATTTTAAGTCGTAAAATCGCCTCAATTATACCCACTGTTTAGCAGTAATAATCAAATATAATCAGATAGTTGAGTGCTTATGCGGTTTCATGAAAATGCACTGTTTTTCAGAGCAAGTGGAGCAAAATTGGAGCAAAATTGGAGCAAAAAATATGGGGTTTACGGGCAGTTGTGGAGCAAAATTGGAGCAACTGAATGACCATCAATACCCCATATTATCCAGATTGTCATTCAGACATCACCGTTTTTAATCACCCCGCCTTTCCCGCATGTGGGAAAAACGGTTGAAGGGCTATAAGGCGATGGGCTATGCTGTGCAAGAATTTTCCAGCAACCAGGCTTGATACCCTTCTTGTCGTTAGATCTTGACGAATCAAGCATTCAGTTATTACCGATAAGGGTGGACGATAGGCCGTTTCAGGCGACAATTTACTTGCTCAATGCTGCTGTCATAGCTATTATCAGTAAGAATATTCAGATATTCATAGTATTTTTGCGTACAGTACTCCCATTATTTGTGGGCCAGCGGAGGTGTTCAATGATTAAGGGCAATGTTAGCGATTTTGAAGACTGGCTGGATGGAGTTAGGGTTCAGATGTATGAAGACATGCAATGTCTTGGCCAAGCCGAATACGATAAACGTATGGATGCTAGCGTAAAAGAAGCGGCAAAGAAATATGGAATTACCCTTATAGACAGTGTTGCTTCAAGGCCGAATATCCATACTGAAGAAAATGTAATTTCCGTTCAGGCAGACTAAATATCCATGCTCAAAATCTACCATGCTGGCCTTGCTGAGCAGGAAATTGCGGAAGGAAAAACTACAGAAGCGCACGCGGCTTATATACCGTCCAGCGTGTCCTTACTTTCATGCCACCACGCAAGATACCGCCATATAAACGGCAAGGCGTTCCGGTGGCGGGGATTCATAACTCTCTGCAGGAGCATCCACAAAAAATTTTGTAGTCGTAAAATCGCTCCAATTATACCCATTGGTTAACAGTAATAATCAAATAGTTAAATGCGTTTTCATGAAAACCTAAAATACGCACGACCAGACGGGCTTGATTCAGGTATTTTTCCTGCATTAAAACGGTATCTCCGCAGGGTAGGATGGTTTAGTGAGCGTCAGTAAAAATTCCTTGTCCAGCACACCGCCTTTCACCACTTCCCGGTTGCCGGTCCCAAGGTTGAATCGTTTTTGATCCAGTTCTGCATACCATCTGTGTCCGGCCTCACGCGCAAAATATAGAAAAAGACGGTTTATCTTAACGCTGCCGCTTTGTTCCAGCAAAGTTTGCAGCAAAGCCGGACGCAACGTGCCAAGTCCATCTACGATTTCTTGCGCTTCTGAAAAGCCGACCTTTTGCGGAACGTGATACAAAAGCTCAAGCGCTGCCCTTTCAAGAGTAGAGATAGTGACCGAAAAAGTGCCCGCAGACAACATTTGTAAACTCTCTGCCGGAGCATCCCTAAAAAGTTTTGTAGAGGTAAAAATCAGTCGCTCCACAAACTTGCTTGTGGTAAACCACGCCGGTAGCTTGGATTTCGGTGGTCCATAGAGAAACAGAGGGCGGGACTCCGCCAGGTAATGGGCATAGCCAAGCTGTTCCATTGAGGTCAGGCCACCGGCATGGAAGCGGGAACTGCACTCATCTTGCAACCCGTACAATGCTCCCCGCCAGTCCGGGGATTCTCCGGCCAATTTGTAGGCTCCCCGCCCCACAGATTCAATCCATCGACTTTGCGTGTACTTGTGTGCCAAGGCGCTGGATATACCCTGCTTGCGGAGAGTTAAGGCGGTGCGTATTCCACCGGAAGGCCATGCCCGCAAAAAATTCTTTAGTTTTTCTCTCATAAACATACCTATAGTATGTTTAATAAAGATTTTTCAAACTAAATGCAAGCCATCAATTTATCCGGCCTCGTGTTGGATCGCTAATCACATCCAGATTGACGCGAGGTATGTTCAGCCGCTATCATACATCAAGGGATATATGAAAAATACTGAGAAACACATTGCAGAATATTTTAGCCATGTTGCTGCAATCCACGCGTCAGGCGCGGGCGTTGCGGAAACATCGTATTATCCGCCGCTGCAAAAACTCTTGAATGATCTCGGCGCGACACTGAAACCCAAAGTTCGTTGCATTATCCATCTAAAAAATCAAGGCGCGGGTATCCCGGACGGAGGACTCTTCACAGCGGATCAAATCTCCAGAAACAATGACGATGAAACTGACTTCACTACGACCCTGCCCGCTCGTGGTGTTTTGGAAGTGAAATCTCCCGGCGAGAGCGCAGAAAAGACCGCTGACGGCGATCAGGTGGACAAATATTTTCGGCGCTATAGGCAAGTGCTGGTAACGAACCTTTGGGACTTTATTCTGGTGGGGCAGGACGCTGCGGGCGGCAAAACCCGATTGGAGAGATTTCGCCTTGTTGAAAGTGAGGCTGATTTTTGGGCAAGCGCGCGTAATCCAAAGACGCTGGTGGCTGCCAAGGGACGCGCTTTTGCGGAATATCTGACCCGTGTTTTTCTCCATGCCGCGCCTCTGGCTGATCCGCAGGAGGTAGCCCGCTTTCTGGCCTCCTATGCCAAGGAAGCAAAATATCGCCTGGAAGAAAAACCTCTCCCCGCTCTGGAAAGTTTGCGTACGGCCCTGGAAGAAGCCCTCGGCATCTCTTTTGCTACCACCAAAGCGGAGCAATTTTTTCGTTCCACGCTCATTCAGACGCTTTTTTACGGCATATTCTCCGCATGGGTCATGTGGAGTAAAGAACACCCGCCGACTGACCGCGCATCGCGCTTTGATTGGCGCGTTGCCGCTTGGACTCTGCATGTGCCGATGATCGGAGCCTTGTTTGAGCTGGTGATCAGCCCTACCAAACTCCGCCCCCTTGATCTGGAAGAAGTGCTGGACTGGACGACAACAGTACTTAATCGTGTGGATAGAGCCGAATTTTTTAACCGTTTTGCCGATGGTGAGGCGGTACAGTATTTCTATGAACCTTTCCTTGCCGCGTTTGACCCGGACTTACGCAAGGAAATGGGCGTCTGGTACACCCCGCCGGAAATTGTGCGTTACATGGTGGAACGAGTGGACCGCGCGCTACGTTCAGAACTCGGCGTTGCGGATGGTTTTGCGGATGAAAGTGTCTATGTGCTGGACCCCTGCTGTGGTACGGGCGCGTATCTGGTGGAAACGCTCCGCCGCATTGCAAAGACGTGGGAGGAAAAGGGCGGCGATGCCCTGACCCATACTGATATAAAACGGGCGGCCATGCGGCGTATATTTGGCTTTGAGCTTTTACCAGCGCCTTATGTGGTGGCTCATCTACAAATTGGCCTTTTATTGCAGGACATGGGCACTCCTTTGAAAATGGATGACAACGGCGCGAATGAGCGCGTGGCCGTGTACCTGACCAATTCTCTCACAGGATGGGAACCGCAAAAAGAAACTCCCAAGAACCTGTTACCGGAATTGGATGCGGAACGCGATGCCGCCGAAAAAATTAAACAACAAGTTCCCATTTTGGTCATCCTCGGCAATCCTCCCTATAACGCCTTTGCAGGTGTCGCGCCCAAAGAGGAGCAAGGGCTGGTCAACGTCTATAAAGAAGGCTTGCAAAGCGATTGGGGCATCAAAAAATTTAATCTGGATGATCTGTATGTCCGCTTTTTTCGACTGGCGGAACGGCGTATAGCGGAAAAGACCGGACGCGGCATAGTCTGCTTTATTTCAAGTTCTTCCTACATGGATGATGCTTCCTATGTGGTCATGCGCAAACGCCTCATGGACGGGTTTGACTCCATTCACATTGACAACCTGAACGGTGACAGCCGGGAAACCGGCAAGCTGACGCCGGACGGCAAACCCGATCCATCCGTATTCTCCACAGAGCATAATAAAGAAGGCATACGGGTTGGCACCGCTGTTTCCTTGCTTGTCCGCAAGGGAGAACATGAAAATACTAACACGCAATACAGAGAATTTTGGGGTACGAGCAAACGCTGTGATTTGTTGGAAACACTTAACGACCCTCAAAACAACACCTATCGCCCAACCATGCCCGAACCCTCAAACCGTTTTTCTTTCAAGCCACTGCATGTTTCAGCACGATACAAAGAATGGCCAAAACTGACGGATTTGTGCTCGGTGCCGCCTCAAAATGGCTTGATGGAAAAACGTGGCGGAGTACTTATTGATATGGATCAATCGGTATTAGTCGAACGAATGAAGGTATATTTAGATAAAAATATACCTTGGGCAACATTCAAAACTTTAATTCCACGACTTTCAGTAGATGCTGCACGGTTTAAAGCTGAAGAAACGCGCAGTAAGGTACAATCCAACGAACAATTCAATCAATCACAAATACAGCGTTACCATGTTCGCCCATTCGATATCCGTTGGGCTTACTATTGCGGGGTTCGTCCTTTATGGAACGAGCCACGCCCATCTTTGTATAAACAATTATACCCAGGTAACAAATTTCTTATTAGCCGCGTGGCGACAACAAAGAAGCCTGAAGGAATGCCAATCAGTTTTTCATCAAAACTTATTGATGACCATTATTTGTCACCTGACGCATCAGCCTTTGCTTTTTTTCAGGGAAATCCCAAAGGCTCACATCAAATCTCTCTTACTGAAACAAATGCCGGGAAACCCAACCTTTCCGCCTTTAGCCAGAAGTATCTGCAACGTATTTTTACTAACCCTGTTGAAAATCTCACTGAATCACAGCAAACCGCCATCTGGTTTCACGCTCTTGCCATAGGCTATTCCCCGACCTACCTGATGGAAAACGCGGACGGAATCCGTATCGACTGGCCCCGTATCCCTCTGCCGCAAGATAAAGACTCTCTGGAAGCCTCCGCCGCTTTAGGCCATCGTATCGCATCCCTGTTGGATGTGGATATGCCGGTACATGGCGTTACCCAGGGGAAAATTAACCCCATCCTTCGCCATGTCGGTAGCATCACCGCTGTAGCCGCAGATAAAACTCTTGACCCGGACAAAGGCCACCTGAAATTGACCACCGGTTGGGGCCATGCGGGAAAAGACGGCGTGACCATGCCCGGCATGGGCAAACTGGTGGAGCGCGATTATTCGCCGGAAGAAATGGAAACCATCACCCAGGGAGCGCAAGCCTTGGGGCTTACTCAGGATGAAGCGTTGGATCGTCTTGGCGCTACCACGTATGACATCTACCTGAACAATGCCGCTTTCTGGCGTAATGTTCCAAAAAATGTGTGGGAATATTACATCGGCGGCTATCAGGTCATCAAAAAATGGCTCTCATACCGTGAATCGGATTTACTTGGCCGTAGCCTGACCACAGCGGAAGTCCGTTATGTGACAGATGTTGCACGGAGGCTTACGGCGTTACGGTTAATGGAAAAAGAATTGGATAAAAATTATTATGTAGTAGCTGGTGGTTTTAATCCTTAAATAATTTGTGGTTTTGCTATAACTAGCTGGTTTCTGTTTGATAATGCCAATACACAGCCGTTTTTTTTGCAATCTGGAGAGAATCATGGATAAGCAACGGGAAATACCTGAACAAAGCCCTGAAATGCGAGAAGTGATCGAGGCTATCACCAAGGCGTTGATTAAATCCGGTCAGGAAGCGCGTAAATTGGCGGAGATGACAGGCACGCCTCTGGTCGTTAGTAACAATAACACGCTTCAGCAGCCAAGCCCGGTTCAGACTCAGCAAGGCTGAAATAACTGGGCGTAATAGCGGAGAATTTGATATATGGCTGATCTCCTCCCTTTTGAGGGTCGCAAAATCCGCACTGTCTGGGATGAGGCAAACGAAGACTGGTTGTTTGCTATTATTGATGTTGTGGCAGCTTTGACCGCTAGTCCTAATCCACGCAAATATTGGAGTGTGCTGAAAACTCGCTTGAAACAAGAGGGTAATCAAACGGCTACAAATTGTAGCCGTTTGAAAATGCGTGCCGCAGACGGCAAAATGCGCTTGACTGATGTTGCTGATACTGAACAACTCCTGCGTATTATCCAATCCGTACCTTCGCCCAAGACCGAGCCGTTCAAGTTATGGTTGGCGATGGTAGGCAAAGAACGCATGGATGAAACTATTGATCCGGAATTAACCATTGAACGCGCCCTCGAAACCTATCTGCGTAGAGGCTATCACCAAGGCCTTGATTAAATCCGGTCAGGAAGCGCGTAAATTGGCGGAGATGACAGGCACGCCTCTGGTCGTCAGCAACAATAACGCGCTTCAGCAGTCAAGCCCGGTTCAGCCTCAAGGCGCCTGAATCTTTCTATCCCGCTATTGCCATTTAACAGCCCCGCTTTGTAAGGTAGTTGAGTTTTCATGATCTGCTCTTTGGTTGACCGGGCAGTGGTGATACCGGCAACTTCTACATCCTTTTTGCCCCCTTCGGCAGGTGTAGTACAGGTGTAGTGATTTTCCGCAAAAAAGGGCTTGCCGTTTCCAGTAAACCCTTGTCGTTCTTGGTGCCCAGAGCGGGAATCGAACCCGCACAGCCTTTCGGCCGAGGGATTTTAAGTCCCTTGTGTCTACCAGTTCCACCATCCGGGCATTGGAGAGGCGCAAAAGCGCCAGAGCGCTTTTGTCTGGAAGGCCGGGCGGAGAGTGTCCGCAAGCCTTGATTTGTCGGGAAGTACTATAGATCAGCGGCCCTGATTGCGCAATGCAAGCCTTTGCCTTTTGTCACAAGCTTTTGCCTTTGCAAGCCTTTGCCGCGAGATTGGAGCAGGCGACTTTTGCCTGCCGTAGGCGACAATCTCAGGCGTAAAATGTTCTATGTCTGCGGCTGTTCCGGCTTTTCGTCGGTCGCGGGCAGGGCTTTGGGCTTAGTCTCACCCAGGCTTTCCCCACTCACAAGGACATAGGGCACATCGCCGGATGGGTCGGCGGACAAGGCCCGCGTACCCTTGTCGATGATGATGATCCCCGTTTTTTCCAGCACCTCGCGCCGATATTCATACTCCGCAATCAGTTTACGGGTGCGATAGTTGAGCAGCAGAACACCCAGGACCAGGACCGCGATTGAAACGGCCGCACAGATGATTATGGAGCGCGTGTGCGGGATCAGAATGTCGGCAAAGCGCCCGATGGCCGACAAGAATCCGTCAAGGGTGAGCAGCGCCGCGCCGAGGGCGATGACCCCAGCCAGCAGCACGACCAGGGGAGCGGCTTTGATGATGCGATAGGCCTTTTTAAGGCGTCCGGGCAATAGATTTTGCCATTCCGTATCGGAGGCTGCTTTTGTATCCGCAGATGTACTTTCGCTTGTTGCGGAGTCGTCGCCGGCGGCAAAACCACGGGGCGGGCGAAAGAGTCCCACATCCGCG
>JAISKK010000003.1 GCA_031260965.1 Desulfovibrio sp.
CTTTCCTCTGAACTTTCGTAATCAACAAGTACCTTTTTTGCCCACAAAACGGATATCCGCGCCGGGATCCGGAAGCGACAAGGGCGGCTTGCGCGGCGAACAGGCACAACAGGGCGGCAAACAGAACCGATAGGCAGGTGCGTTTCATATTATTTTACTTCGGTAACCTGACCGGCAATGTCCACATCATAATAACCGGTGTTGCCAGGATTATAAAGTCTAAAATTGGGTGCGATGACGGCACTGTCAATCACCGTCCCAAGGGTGAGATCAGCAAGGAACCCTTCAAGAGAGGTACTTGCACCTGCCGAATATGGACCAGCAGCAGCACCCATATATGTACTATATTTTGTACAAGAACGAGGTGAATCATGCTTGACGCCGTCAATTATTCAGAGGCCAGAAAGAACCTGTCCTCGCTCATGGAAAGCGTGTGCGCTGACAGCGATGTTATCGTCATCACGCGCAGAAAAGCTCGCCCGGTGGTCATGATGTCGCTGGACGAGTATAACAGCATTCAGGAAACGGGCTATCTGCTGCGGAGTCCGGCCAATGCCGAGCGCCTGTTTGAAAGCATTGCCGATATGCGAAAAGGCAATACCCTGAAGCAGGGACTTGCGCCTGTGGAAAAGGACTGATGGCTCTGCTGACCTGGACCCCCGGAGCTTGGGAAGATTATCAGCACTGGCAGGGGCAGGACAAAAAGAAATGCCGACGCATCAATCTGTTGATCAATGCCGCCCTGCGCACTCCATTTGCAGGCGAAGGAAAACCAGAAGCGCTCAAGTTCCAGCTTGCCGGGTTCCGGTCGCGCCGCATCGACCAGGAACACCGGCTTGTTTACGCCTGGGATGAAGAGGCGGATACCTTGACTATTATGCAATGCCGCTACCATTACGCCAAGAGCTGAACATCCTCTTTGTGCTTTGCCTTTTGCGGGAATGAAAATTGCATCAAAAGCAGTGGAGTCAAGATTCCATGAACATACTGCTTTTGAATCTGGCCCGCTTCGGGGACATTCTGCAAAGCCGGGCCGCTGTTGCGGACCTGATTCGCAAGGGGCACCGGGTAGGCATGGTCTGCCTGGAAAATTTCGCCCCGGCAGCGGATCTGTTGCCCGGTCTTGCTTTGGTCGCTCCTTTGCCGGGCGCGATTTTTCTGGCCTGCCTCAAATCCCCGCCGGATGCCGCAGGGATAAACCCTGGACCCAACCGCGCAGAAGAAGGCAGCGACGCCTTCCCCCGCCCCAGCCGGGAAAACTGGCCCAGAGCTTTGGCTGTTCTGGCGGATTTTCGCCGTTCTATCCACGCCGCCTTCCCGCCGGATATCGTCTGCAATTTGACTCCGGACGCTTCAGCCAAGGTTTTGACGCGTTTTCTCGCCCGGGGCCGCGCCTGCTCCGGCTTTTTTGTGGACGATTACGGCTTCGGGGTAAACGGCAACGCCTGGGCGGCCTTTTTTGTGGGTTCCAGCCTGGAGCGCGGGATAAGTCCTTTTAATGTTGTGGATCTTTTTCGCAAAATCGCCGCCGGCGACAATGCTTGCAGGGGGTCCGCATCACCGGAGCGGAAGCGCGCGCCGAACTCTCCCCCCGGCGACGTTTCGACAAACGGCAGTACGCACGCACCGGTGATCCGGTCGAAGCCACCCCCCGGCGGCCTTTCCCTGCGCCGGCCCTCGGCTGCCGCGCGTAAAAGCGTGTCCGGACTGATCAAACAGGCAGGCGTAAAAGAGGCGCGGGCCTATGTCGCCTTTCAGCCGGGCGCAAGTGAAGACAGACGGCGCTGGCCGGTGGAATATTTCGCGGCCCTGGGCGATATTCTCTGGCGCGAGGAAAGGCTCTGCCCCCTTATTCTGGGCGGAAAATCCGAGCGTAGTCTGGCCGAAGCTTACAGCGCCCTGGCCGCGCATCCGCACATCGACCTCTGCGGGCGCACGGATCTGCCGAGCCTCTCCGCCGCCCTTTGCCGGACGAAACTTCTGGTCAGCAACGACACCGGCACCATGCATCTGGCCGCCGGTTTGAAAATTCCAATCCTGGCCGTTTTTCTTGCCACGGCGCAGCCTTTCGACACCGGCCCCTATTACAGCGGAAGCTGCTGTCTGGAACCGGATCTGCCCTGTCATCCCTGCGCCTTCGGGAGCAGATGCGCCCATGAGCAGCGCTGCGCGCGCCTGATCCGGCCGGAATTTTTTGCCTCCCTCGTCTTATCCCGCCTGCGCGGGGGGGACTGGATCCTGCCGCCGGCTGGCGGCGCAGACCGGGCCAGGGTCTGGGTCACGGACTTTGACGCAGCCGGTTTTATGGATTTACGATCCATTTCCGGGCATGAACGCGAACAGCGTACGCTCTGGCTTGCCCTGCAACGGGATCTGCTGCGCCATTTTCTGGACGGGCGCGAGCGCAGGCGGACAGCTCCGGCCCCGGAGCTTGGCGTCGAAGCCAAAACTCTGGAGGCCGTAAAACGCGCCCTGGCGCTTACGGAGCTTTTACGCCAACAGTTCGAACTAGCGCAACGCCCGGCCGGCGCCTCCGCGCGGCAGCGTCTGCCCGGCACCTGGCGCAGGGTATATGAAGCCTTAAACTCAAGTCCCCGGCTGCGTGCTCTGGCCCTGCTCTTTGCGCAGGAATGCCAGGGAGAAAATGAGAACGCTGCGACGGGACTTGGCGGACTTGACGGACCGGCGCAAGGGGTGGAAAATTTTCGCCTGCTCCTGGCCGATTTTTGCCGGGCTCTGGAAAATTGATCCGCTTTTCAGGTTCCGGGAACCCAATTGAAAAAGTGGAACATAAATTGCATAAACTCCGACAACAGTAAAAAATTGCCCCTGCGGGGGGGAAATAAGGAGATTGCCATGATTGTTATAGACGGACAGGAAAGCGCGCTTTCGCTTTCCAATTATGCCAATCTGGAGGAACTGCTGGTCAAGGTTATCGAGGAAGAAGGCCTTGGCGACCGTATTGTCACGGATGTGCTGGTGGATGACGAGGCTTTTTCCGAGCTCTATCCCCATCAGGCCGAGGATATCGAATCCGACGGCTTCAGCCGCGTGGAAATACGCACGGTGTCCGCTGACCAGATGGCGGGAGATATTGTCGAAGAACTGCCCAAAGTAATCAACATCATGGCCGTCGGCAGCCGCCGGGCGGCGGAACTGCTGCGCGAGGCGGATCTGTCGGAAGGTCTTGAAGTGCTCCAGGATATTATCGCGGTCAGCCGGGAACTTCTGAACACCATCTATGTTCTGCGCAGCCAGTATTCGTCCGGTCCATGTCGGGAGCTTGACGCCATGTCCGAGAGCCTCGGCGATTTGCTGGGCGAGATTGCGGACGTTATGAGCAATGAAGACTGGATGCTGGTCGCCGATTTGCTTGAATACGAATATGTACCCGCCTGCGAAGGCTGGCGTGGAGTTATCGACGCCCTGGAGCGGGATGTGCGCGCGGCGAAAAAGGCGGCCTAGAGCAGATGAACGTTAAAAATGTATATCCGCTCCGCAGGGCGCTCTGAGATGTGCGCGATCGCGGCCCTGATCGACGAGGCCATGGCCTTGGCGCAGGAAGAAGGACAAGCCCTGTCGGATCAGGATGTGGACAGGGCCGAAGACCTTTCCCTGAAAAGAGCCAAACTTGTCAGGAAAATCATGGAAAGGGCCGCCGCTACGGCAGAGCCGGGGCAGGACGGAGAATTTGACCTCAGAGCGGCTTTGCTGCGTATGCGCACAGTCCAGGAAGAACTTCTGGACAAGGCGGAAAAGCTGCGCGATGACTTGCTCAGGCAACGCCAGACCGGGCGCAAAGTGACGGTCTATTTTGACGGGGACCGCCGCCTCAGTCAGGAAAACAAACGCGCTCTTTATTGCGACGCTTTATCCTGAATGAGGCGGAAGACTGCTGCGGCTTTTTTCGCGTTGTCGCAAGCAAAGTTTGCAGTGTTAAGCCCCTAAAATGAGTAGCCGTAGGAAAGGCCGTAGGTCGAGTTTCCATCGTTGTTCTTGGTGATGCCCCAGGTCGAGTGGTTGATATAGTCACCCTGGACACGATGCTGATAGCTGTCGCCAAAGCTGACCCCAACCGCGCCGCGGGTGCGGAAAAGCACATGGCTGCCAAGCTTGCGATCGTCCATTTTATCATCGCTGTTTACCGCTCCGCCGACCGTGCCTTCAACATAGGGCCGGACAGGAGCCTCGGTGTTCAAGGTCAGCCGCAGGCCCGGCGCCAGAAAGCCGCCCCAGACCGAGGGGGAATCGTTTTTCGGCACCCAGACATGCGCGCCTATCTCCGCCAACGGGGTTATTTCCAGAATATCATTGCTCAGCACCGGTTGATATTTTTGCGTCAGGTTCAAACTGTAGGCCATGCTGTCGCTTTCGCCCCGGCTTACATTGAGCCCGACCGAGGTGGTGGCGGCAGAAACTGCCGACACTGTTATTAAAAGCGCGGCCAGCCCTGCGCACAGAATGACGATGCTTCTCATGGTCAGCCCTCCTTCCTTTGTTATGGACAGTGCGCAATTCCACCGTGTTACTGTTTCTAGAAAAAGTCAAGATATTTTCTTAATATTTATTTTTGACATTAAATAAACCGGCTTCTTGACTCCGCTATGGCAAGAGCGTATAAAGCCCCACTTCTGAGCCGCTTTGTCGTTTCCGGAAGCGTCCCTGAAGACCGAAGGAGCTGATATGAAAACATTTTCGCCGACACCGGCCGATATAAACCGCGAGTGGTTTGTTGTGGACGCGACGGACCAGATTCTCGGCCGTCTCGCAGCGGCCATAGCCCATCGTCTGCGCGGCAAGCACAAGCCGGAATTCGCCCCGCACATGGACAACGGGGACTTCATCATAGTGGTGAACTGTGAGAAGATACGCGTGACCGGCAACAAGCTTGCCCAGAAAACATACTACCGCCACAGCGGCTATGTGGGCGGACTCAAGGAAAGAACCCTGGACAAGGTGCTGGCCTCCAAACCCCAGTTCGCGATCACCCACGCGGTCAAGGGCATGCTGCCCAAAAACCGTCTGGCCCGGGCCGTGCTTAAAAAATTAAAGGTTTACGCAGGTCCGGAGCATCCCCATGCCGCCCAGAATCCCGCCAAACTGGACCTTTAGGGTATTTTCACATTAATCAGGACAGGAGAAGAGATGTCCACGGATTTCAAATACGGCACCGGCCGGCGCAAAAACGCTACCGCCCGCACCCGCCTGTACGCCGGCAGCGGCGAAATTACCGTTAACGGCCGTTCCATCGACAATTATTTCCCGCGCAAATCCCTGCAGATGATCGTCCGCCAGCCTCTGGTCCTCACCAGGCAGTCGGATCAGCTTGACGTGAAGGTGATTGTTGAGGGCGGCGGAGTGAGCGGTCAGGCCGACGCCGTGCGCCACGGCATTTCCCGCGCCCTGCTCGAACTGGACCCGGATCTGCGCGGTCCCCTCAAAAAGGCCGGTTTTCTGACCCGCGACGCAAGAAAGAAAGAACGCAAAAAGTACGGACTGCGCGCCGCCCGCGCCCGTTATCAATATTCCAAGCGTTAAAAGCGGTCTTGCCTTGCAATTCCGGCTCAAAAGCCATTTTGAGCCGGAATAAGGGGTTTTATGTCAGAAGAGCCAAAACTTTTTTCCATCGTCTCCACCCGGGAAAAGGTCGCAGCCATTGTCGGCCTGCTCACGGAAAAAAAAGCCCTGGATATAGTGGCCCTGGACCTGTCCGGGGAAAATGCCCTTTGCGAGGCCGTGGTCATCACCGGATCTTCCTCGACCCGTCACGGGCAGGGACTGGCCGAAGCCCTGCTCCTTGCCGCGCGCGAACACAATTTTGAATACCTGCACATGGAAGGGCATTCGCTCGGTCACTGGATACTCGTTGACTTTAACGATGTCATTGTGCATATCTTTCAGCCGGAAAGCAGGGAGCTTTTCCGTCTGGAAGACATGTGGCCCAAGGCCGATGTGCTGGCCGACACCCGGAAGTAAATAATGAACGCAGTAAAACCCGTGCTTCTGCTTATTCTGGACGGCTGGGGACAGGCCCCCCCCGGTCCCGGAAACGCTGTATCCCTGGCCCGCACTCCGCGCCTCGACGCCCTGCTGTCCCTGCCTTCACGCTCCACCCTCCTTTGCTCCGGGCGCGCCGTTGGCCTGCCTGACGGCTTTATGGGCAATTCCGAGGTCGGACACATGAATATCGGAGCCGGACGCGTTGTCTACCAGGATATGACGCGTATCGACATGGCTGTGGAAAACGGGACTTTCTTCAGCAATACGGCGATTTGCTCAACTCTTGAAGCCGTCAAAGGCAGCGGCGGCGTCCTGCATCTGCTCGGTCTTTTATCCGACGGCGGGGTGCACAGTCACATCAACCACCTTTTCTCTCTGCTGGATATGGCCGGAAAAGCCGGGGTTCCGCTTTGCGTCCACGCCTTTATGGACGGCAGGGATACGGAGCCGGATTCCGGCATCGGCTTTATGCGCGCCCTCAAGGAAAAAATGGGGCCGCGGGCGCGGGTGGCGAGTATCAGCGGACGCTACTACGCCATGGATCGTGACCAGCGTTGGGAGCGCGTGTCCCGCGCCTGGGGGACCATGGTTCAGGGCCTCGGGAAACGTTACGCCGATCCCGTTGCGGCCGTTGAGGCGGCTTACAGCGCCGGTCTCGGTGACGAGTTCATCGTCCCCTGCCTTGTGGCCGGGGCGGATGAAGAACCGGGGCTGATCCGGGATGGGGACGCCGTCTTCTTTTTCAATTTCCGGGCGGACCGGGCGCGCGAACTGGCCCGCTGTCTTTTTGACCCGGACTTTGACGCTTTTGCGCGCGGAAAACTGCCGCGGCTTTGCGCTTTCTCCACCATGACCGCTTATGAGGATTCTTTCCCCATGCCCGCCGCCTTTGCGCGGCAAAATCTGAAAATGGGACTCGGTCAGGTGGTTTCCGATCTGGGCATGAAACAACTGCGCATCGCCGAAACGGAAAAATATGCCCACGTCACCTATTTCTTCAACGGCGGGGAGGAAGACCCCCTGCCCGGCGAGGAAAGACGCCTCATACCTTCACCCCGCGATGTGGCCACCTATGATCTCAAGCCGCAGATGAGCGTGTACGAAGTGACGAAAACCCTGATCCGGGAATGGGAATCCGCTGTCTATAATTTTGTGGTCTGCAACTTCGCCAATCTGGACATGGTCGGACATACCGGGGTCATCCCGGCTGCGATCGCGGCCTGTGAAGCCGTGGACGCCTGCGTGGGGAGAGTGTGGGAAAGCGTGCTAAAACGCAACGGGCTCCTGTTTTTGACCGCCGACCACGGCAACGCCGATGAAATGCTCACCCCGGAAGGCCGTCCGCAAACAGCGCACAGCAAAAATCCCGTGGCCCTGATCCTGGCCTCGGAGGAAAAACGCCCTCCCCTGCAAAACGGCTGTCTCGGCGACATTGCCCCCACCATCCTGCGCGCCTGGGGTCTTCCGCAACCGGCGGAAATGACCGGCCGCAGCCTGCTGGCGAGCTGAAAATGAACAGGCCTCCGGCAAAGCCTGTCAAGCCAAGCGGCATGGAACTTGTCTTTTTCTATGTCTGCCCCTATTGCCGCCGCCAGATCCCCGTGCCTTCGCCGCTTCTGCCGGCCATGATCACCTGCAATGTCTGCGGCAGAGATTTCCCCATTGTGCCTGTCGATCAATATACGGCGCATTTCATCCGGCTCATGATGGGGGACGGCCCGGCCGCCGTGGACCCGGACTATCTGTGATTTCCGGATGTTCCGCATTTAAGGCGCCCGCGCCTTTTACGCGGTCCGGCGGGGCGCGCCCCTGGAACGGAAATGTCCCGGCGCTCGCCTGACTACGCTCCGGCGGTTCCGGAACCGGAAGCCGTGCGTCTTGCGCTCAAGCGCTTCGGTTTTTTTCTGCCCGATGCAGTCCTGCCCCCTCTCTGCGCTTATCTTGATCAACTCGGCAAATGGAAAAAGGTCGCAAACCTGACCGGACCCGGCGACTGGCTGGAGATTCTCGGCAAACTTGTCCTGGACAGTTTTCACCTTGCCCCCTTTCTGGACAGCCTGGACCTGCCGTCGAACCCGCTTTGCCTGGACCTCGGGGCGGGCGCGGGTCTCCCCGGTCTGCCCCTGCGCATGCTGCGACCGGTCGGCCCGCATGTGCTCGTGGAGGCGCGGGAAAAACGCGCCCTTTTTCTGCGCGCCTTTCTGGCTGCCCACCCCCTGCCCGGAACCAGCGTCTTCCATGGCCGGGCAGAGGACTGCCTGCGAAAATGCGCCTCCGCCGGACTGATCCTGAGCCGGGCCTTCAAACCTTGGGCGCAAGTTCTGGAAATGGCCGCTCCCCATATGCAGAGCGGCAGCTTTTGCGTTTTCTTGAGCCTTGAGCCACTGCCGGAGATCTTTTCCGCCCCCCGTACGGACGCCTTTCTCGAAGACTGGACAGGGGATAGGCAGGCAAGCTACATTGTGGGCGGAAAAGCACGCTATTTCTGGGCCTTGAGAAAAATATAAAGCGGCGCGTCATGTCAGCAAACCCTTACAGCCTTGTCTTTCCGCGCGAATTCCTTTTGTCCTCGCCCCCCGGACGGCCCAAAATCCCGGCTTTACGCGCCGATCCCGCCCCCCGGGCGGCGGGAATCTGCCTGCTTTTAACCTTCGTCCTGTCCGTAGCGGCGAGACTCCTGGAGCTTCCTTTCTGGGACAACCCCGCTTTCCATCTGGGCGACGAATATCTGCTCGCCACCCACGACGCCTATCACTGGGTGGCCGGAGCCGAAGGTTTTGAATTCGGGGCCGGACACCCCATGTCCGAGCTGGCCCGGCTGCTCTCCCTATGGAGCGGACTTAGCCCGGCGCAAGTGGCCTTTTATCTGCCGCCCTTTATGAGCGCGCTGGCGGCCGTGGGCGTTTTTTTGTGGTGCGCGGGCTTAAACAGGCCCTGGGCCGGACTCTGCGCGGGCGTGCTCTGCTCGCTCTCGCCCGGCTTTTGCGCGCGCACTCTGCTTGGCTTCTACGACACGGATCTGGTGATTTTACTCTTCGCCCTCCTTTTGGGTCTTATCCCGGCCCTCTGGCTCTCCCCTTTGCTGCGCAGCCCGCTCGAAGCTCTTTGCCCGCGTTTTTGCGCAAGATTTAATCCCGGGGCGTCCGAAGAAAAGACCCCGAACCCGGAGCGCGCAAAGGACAAGCAAAACCCTCCTTCCCCGCTCTGGCTGCTGCCCCTTATACTCTCCGGGATCTTTGGCCATGCCGCGCAGGACTGGCATTCTCTTTTCCCCTATCTGGCGCGATTTTACGCCCTCCTTCTGCCCAGCCTGATCCTGCTCCTGGGCCCTAAAGCCCTGCGCCGGGAACTTATGGCCTGCTCTTTATGCCATGTTCTGCCTTTACTGCTCGGACCCTGCGCAGGCCTGCCTTTGGCCCTGCTCTGCGCCTTTATCCTGGCTTTTCCCCCCGGTAAAGCCAAATCCCTCGCGCGCGCTCCGCGCTTTTTACTGGACCTGCGGGTTCTGAGCGCGCTTTGGGCGCTGGCGCTGTTTGCGGCTCTGGACAACACCGTCTTTGAGAATATGCTGCGTTCATTTATCGCCTACACACAGAGGGGAGGGGATCTTTCCCCTCTCTCCGCCGCCGGCGGCCCTCTGATTTTTCCCTCTGTCTCCCAGTCCATCATCGAAGTACAGACAATCAGCGTCCAGGAAATGCTCCTCTACGTTTATCCCTTTGAATTGCTGACCCTTCTCGGCATCGGCCTTTTTGTCCTGCGCCTTTTCACCCTGCCCGCCCTGATCTGGCTTGCCCCGCTTTTCACCCTCTACCTGCTCAGTCTGAACATGGGCGCGCGCATGACCATGTTCGGCGCGGCCGTGATCATGCCCACCCTCTGTCTTGAGGCCGGACGGGTTCTGGATTTCGTCCGCGGTCCCGCGCGCGCGGACAGGGACGGTCTTTGTTCTCCGGCTGCCGGCCCCGCGCGTTGGGCCTTTTGCCTTTTTTGCGCCCTTTGCCTGTCCTGGCCGCTCATCCGCTACATTCCCGATTATTCCCAGGGGCCGATTTTCAGCCGGGAACAGGCCGAAGGCTTGTCTTTCCTGAAAGAAAACAGCGCCGAAGACGCCATGATCTGGAACTGGTGGGACTGGGGCTATGCGACGCACCATTTTGCCAGACGCCACACCATCGCCGACGGGGCGCGTCACGGCGGACCCTCGCTTTTTCTGCCCGCAGCCGTTTACACAACAGCTGACCCCCGCTTCGCCCGCCAACTCATCAAATACACCGCGAGCAAAGGCAATATCCCCGGCAACGTTTTCGCGGGGCTCACGCCCAAAGACGCGCAGCAGCTTATGCGGGATCTGGGCGACAGAAGAAAAGCCCTGCTTGAAACGCCGGGCGAACAATATCTGGTGGTAAGCTTTGAGCTTCTGCATCTGGGCCTCTGGATTACCCGCTACGGCTCATGGAATTTTGAAAGCAAACAGGCGCCCGGTTCCCTGATGAACAACCTGGCTCCTGCCCTGCAGTATAATATTGACACCGGTGTCGTGCTGTCGGACACGGCCCGGCCCATTTATGCGGCTACCATTTCGATTTTCAGCGATCAGGGTCTGGAATTTTTTGACTTCAACCGTTACGGAGCCTATCATTTCATTTTCAACTCCCGCTCCTCTATTTATGGACAGGATGATAAAGACGGCGTTCTGCATAAATTCTGGGCAAATCTGCGCGGAAAGGAGATATTTTCCGGGCAGATCACCGACAAGATAGTTATGGACGACGTTTTTTATAACACCATGCTGGTGCAGCTTCTGGTCCGCCCGCCGGACGACCCTTTTACCAGCCCTTATTTCAAGTTGGTCTTTGACAATACCTATACGCGGATTTACAAGGTGCTGTGAAGGCTCACCCTCGGCTGAAAGGACAGCCTGAAGCAGTTTACGCTCTAATATAACCGCAACGCTGGATTCCACATGCCCCGGACAGAAAGATACACGGTGACGGAAATTAAAGCCGTTTTACAAAAAGAGGCGCGGCGCGTCGAGGATTGTCTGTCCGGCTGCCTGCGCCGGGATGTTCCGGCCGGGTTGCTCGCGGCCATGGAATACAGTCTTGCGGCCGGAGGCAAACGCGTCCGCCCGGTCCTCTGTCTGCTTTCGGCCAGGGCCTGCGCGCCGCTTGGGGAAGACAAGGAACGCGCCATACTGCTTTTTGCCTGCGCCCTGGAATGTATTCATACCTATTCCCTGATCCACGACGATCTGCCGGCCATGGACGATGACGATTTCCGCCGGGGCAAACCCTCAAATCACAAACAGTTCGGCGAGGCAACGGCCATTCTGGCCGGGGATGCCCTGCTCACCGACGCCTTTGTCCTGATGGCGCAAAGCGCGGATCTCGGGCTTAAAGCCGAATGCGTATTGCGCGCCATAGCCCTGACAGCCGAAGCCGCGGGTTCGGCGGGCATGGTCGGAGGGCAGTTTCTGGATATGCTGTACACGGACAAGAAGGAAGCAGATCTTGCGGACGTTGCGGCCATGCAGGCCATGAAGACCGGAGCTTTGCTGCGCCTGTCCTGTGAGGCCGGCGCGACCTTGAGCGGGGCCGGACCGGACAGGATCTCCGCTCTGGCCCGCTACGGGGCGGCTTTGGGCGCAGCCTTCCAGATCGCGGACGACATCCTCGACGTGGTCGGCGACCCCGCCTTGCTCGGCAAAGCGGTGGGCGGCGATGCGGCAGCGCGTAAAGCCACTTACCCCGCCCTGCTCGGCCTCGCGGCCAGCCGGGCAGAAGCCGGGCGCAGGGCCGAAGAAGCCGCCGCCGCCTTAAGCGCTTTTGCCGACAAAGACGTATCCCTGCTCAAGGGGCTGGCGGACTATGTCGTCAGCAGGGCGCTCTGATGGAAATGACGGGACGCAAAATTGTCGCGGTCGGCGGGGCCGAAAGCAAGCCGGTCCGGCCGCGCGGGGAAGTTCCGGGAAAAACGGATTCACTATTGTCCTCCCTGACCCTGCCCCCGGATCTGTCCGCTTGCGATCTTGAAGATTTGACGCAGCTTGCGGCGGAAATCCGCTCCGTTCTGGTGGATACGGTATCCCGCAACGGCGGACACCTGGCCCCTTCCCTGGGCGTGGTGGAGCTGACCCTGGCCATGCTCTCCGTTTTCAATGTTTCGCGCGACAAAATCATCTGGGATGTCGGGCATCAGGCTTACGCATACAAACTGCTCACCGGCCGGGCCGGCCAATTTTCAACCCTGCGCAAAATGGACGGACTGAGCGGCTTTCCCTCCCGCCGCGAGAGTCCCTATGACCATTTCGGCACGGGGCATTCCTCGACCTCTGTTTCGGCCGCCCTGGGCATGGCCCTGGCCAGAGATCTGGCCGGCGAAGATCACCATGTGGTCGCCGTGATCGGCGACGGGGCGCTGACGGCAGGAATGGCCTATGAGGGCCTGAACCAGGCCGGGGCGATGGCGCGCCGCCTGATTGTCATTCTGAACGACAATGCCATGTCCATATCCAAAAATGTGGGCGCGCTGTCTTTATTTATGAGCCGCAAACTCTCGGCGCGCTGGCTCAGGCGCGTCAAACGCGAGGTTGAGGATCTGCTCGGCGCCGTGCCCGGCATCGGCGAGGATCTGGTGGAAATCGCCCGGCGGAGCAAACACAGCTTCAAAAATTTCTTCACGCCCGGCATGCTTTTTGAGGCCCTGCACTTCAATTATATAGGGGCAGTTAACGGGCACGATATCGCCGAGCTGCAAAAAACCCTGCGTCTCGCGGCTTCCCTGGACCGGCCCGTGCTGGTGCATGTGCTCACCCAAAAAGGCAGGGGTTATGCCCCGGCCGAGGCGAACCCGGAACTTTTCCACGGCATCGGAACCTTTACGCCGGAAACGGGTCTCCCCTGCAAGTCCAAAGAAATCATAAGCCACACCGAGGCCTTCAGCCGGGGCATTTGCAAGCTGGCCGCAGGGGATCCGCGCGTTTTCGCCATAACGGCCGCCATGCCGGACGGCGTGGGCCTGAAACAGTTCGCCGCTTCTTTTCCGGAGCGCTTCGTCGATGTGGGCATCTGCGAACAGCACGCCGTTACCCTGGCCGCCGGTCTGGCCGCAGGCGGATTGCGCCCCTTTGTGGCCGTTTATTCCACCTTTCTGCAACGTTCCTATGATCAGATTGTCCACGATGTCTGCCTGCAAAACCTGCCGGTGACCTTCTGTATAGACAGGGCCGGGCTTGTAGGCGAGGACGGGCCAACGCACCACGGGGCTTTTGATCTGGCCTATCTGCGCCATATCCCCAATCTTCTGTTCATGGCTCCAAAGGATGAGGCTGAACTGCAACAAGGACTGGCCACGGCCCTTGCCCAGAATGGTCCTTTTGCCCTGCGCTATCCGCGCGGTCCGGGCGCGGGCGTTACCCTGCCGGATCAAATCAGCCCTCTGCCCATAGGCCGGGGAGAATTTCTGCGCCGGGGCGCGGGGCCGCTGGCGGTTGTGGCCATCGGCAACCGTGTTCTGCCGGCCTTTTACGCGGCCGAAAAACTGGAGGCGGAAACAGGCAGGTCTGTTACAGTGTTCAACGCCCGCTGGATAAAACCTTTGCCGCAAGAGGATCTGCGCGCCCTTTGCTCCTTGTGCGACATTATTTTATTGCTGGAGGAAGGAGTGCTGGCCGGGGGCTTTTCCTCCGCCGTCCTGGAATTTTTTAATGACAACAATCTGGCGCAGGACAAGAAAATTATTCGCCTCGGTCTGCCGGACTCCTTTGTGGAACACGGCTCGGCCGGGGAACTGCGCGTTCGCCTCAAACTGGACTCGGCCGCCATATATGAAAAACTCCGGGATCTGACGGTAAAAAAATGAGCTTTTTTAAATCCGCCTGCACACGGCCCGCATTTGCGCTTTGCATCCGGGCGGAAGTTGTGTATGGTTTCATGAATTGTATTGCAGATTACGGCGTGACCGCATTACAATAGAAAATACCGAAAAGGATCGATAACTTGTTTGTTCTTATCGGCTTTGTCGTTGTTCTTGGCTCTGTGCTCGGCGGTTACGCCATGCACAGTTCAAATTTTGCCATACTGGCACAGCCCAATGAATTGCTGATCATTTTCGGAGCGGGCGTCGGCGCCTTTGTCGCCTCCAATTCAGCTTTCACCCTGAAACTGACCGTGGGCGGACTGAAGCACGTTTTTTCCAATGGCCCCTCCAAGGCCAAATATATGGATATGCTGGCCCTGCTTTACGGAATTTTTGCCAAGATGCAGCGCGAAGGCATAATCAGCGTGGAAAAAGACATCGAACAGCCGGACTCCAGCGCCCTGTTCCAGCGTTTTCCCAATATGGCCAAAGACAAGCACGCCTGTTTCTATATCGGCGACACGTTGCGCATCTATCTGACCACCGGCAATGCCGGGGAACTTGACAAGCTGATGGGTGTGGATATGGGCGCCATGCACGATGAGGAAATGCTGCCCGCCCATGCCCTTTCGCATATGGCGGATTCCCTGCCCGGTCTCGGCATCGTCGCGGCCGTGCTGGGCATTGTGGTAACCATGGGGCATATCAGCGACGGCGCGGAGATCCTCGGACGCTCGGTGGCGGCGGCCCTGGTCGGAACTTTTCTCGGTATTCTGCTCTGTTACGGATTTGTGGGGCCGCTGGGCGCCAAACTCGAAGTCCTGGCCCATGAGCAGCATCTTTTCTACCGGGCCATGCGTGAAGCTCTTGCGGCAGCGGTACGCGGATCTTCACCCATTGTGGCCCTGGAATACGGACGCCGCGCCATCCCCCTGACTTTCCGTCCCACTTTTCTGGAGATGGAGCAAAAACTCAAGGGATCATAGGCCCCGCTTCGAACACTAAAGGCGCTTCCCTGTTGCCTGGCGGCAGAATCATAAGGAAGCGTCGAGCAAATTGGAGGAATAAATGGCCGGTTCATCCTGGAAAGTCGCTTATGCCGACTTCATGACCGCCATGATGGCTTTTTTTCTTGTCATGTGGCTTCTGAACATGGCTCCGCCGGAGACTCTGAAGGGGCTGTCCGGATATTTTCAGGCCGATGCCCAGTTCAGTTCCAATACGATATCACCATACGGAATGTCCAACAATCCGCTTATTCAGTATGTGGACAAGCTGGATATGCGCGAATTCAAAATGAGCGAGATTGAAGAGTCCAACTATGCCATAGCCCAAAGCCTGAAACAGTTTCTTCTCAAAGACGCTATCCCCTCCGCCTCCAGCGGCCTGACCTCGGACGGGGTTGGGGTGTTGTTGCATATTACCTCTGATCTCATGTTCAAGCCCGGAACGGTTGAATTTACGCCGGAAGGGGAGAAGGTGATGCAGGAGGTGCTCAATGTCATGCATAAATACAAGGTCTATCTGGTGGTGCGCGGGAACGCGGATTCCTCGGAAACCGGAGCCCCGACCTATCCCTCCAAATGGGAACTGTCGGCGGCCAGGGCGAATTCGGCCGTGCGCTGGCTTATCGCCAACGGCATAACTCCCGGTCTGATACGCAGCGTGGCCTATGCGGACACCAGACCGCGCGTGCCGTCCACCATACCCGGCGCAGCCGCCCAGAACAGCCGCGTGGAATTCAATTTCCACCGGCCCGAGGTCATGTCAACTATTGTCGGCTACTAGCCTCCTTTAAATCTCTGTAAATACGCGCCGGCCTGCGCGCAAGAGCAGGTCCGGCGGAGGGAATATACATTGAATCATCGTAACTATCTGATTTGGGGGCTGATCGCGATGATCCTGGTGATCGCCTTCAACATGTTTTACCAGCAGCCGGTGCGCTCCAATGAGGTAACTTACTCCGAACTGCTGGACCGGGTAAAAAAGCAGCAGGTCGCCGAGGTGCTGATTCAGAGCGCCAAACTCTCCGGCAGCAAACTTTCCGGCACTTTCAAGGACGGCATGACCTTCACCAGCTATGCGCCGGAAGACCCCGCCCTTGTGGAGACCCTGGTCCAGAACGGAGTAAGCGTCAAGGCCGGTCCCATTGAGGATTCGCCCTGGTATATAGTTTTTCTCACTTCCTGGGCGCCGATGATCCTGCTCATCCTTTTCTGGGTCTTTTTCATGCGCCAGATGCAGGGCGGCGGCGGAAAAACCATGAGTTTCGGGCGTTCCAGGGCAAGAATGATCTCCCAGGAATCCGCCAAGGTGACCTTTGCGGATGTGGCCGGGGTGGATGAAGCCAAGGAAGAGCTGACCGAGGTTGTGGATTTTCTCTCCAACCCGAAAAAATTTACCCGTCTGGGGGGGCGCATTCCCAAGGGCGTTTTGCTGATCGGCCCGCCCGGCACCGGCAAAACCCTGCTCGCCAAGGCGGTGGCCGGCGAGGCCGGAGTTCCTTTCTTCTCCATATCCGGCTCGGATTTTGTGGAAATGTTTGTGGGCGTCGGCGCGTCCCGGGTGCGCGATCTCTTTGCCCAAGGCAAAAAGAACGCGCCCTGTCTGATCTTTATTGATGAAATCGACGCCGTGGGCCGACAGCGCGGGGCCGGTCTCGGCGGCGGACACGACGAGCGCGAGCAGACTTTGAATCAGCTTCTGGTGGAGATGGACGGTTTTGAGGCCAACGAAGGGGTAATCCTCATCGCGGCCACCAACCGCCCGGATGTCCTTGACCCGGCCCTGCAACGTCCCGGCCGCTTTGACCGTCAGGTGGTCGTGCCGCCTCCGGACATCAGAGGACGCAAACATATCCTGGAAGTGCACAGCAAACGCACCCCCCTGGCCGGCGATGTCGATCTGGACACCCTGGCCAAGGGCACGCCCGGTTTCTCCGGGGCAGACCTGGAGAATCTGGTCAATGAGGCCGCGCTTACCGCCGCCAAAGAAAACAAGGACTCTCTTTCCATGCTGGACTTTGAGAACGCCAAGGACAAGCTGCTCATGGGCAAGGAGCGCCGCACCCTGGTCCAGACCCCCGAGGATCTTAAAACCACCGCCTATCATGAGGCCGGGCACGCTATTGTCAATCTGCTCCTGCCCGAGACCGACACCCTGCACAAGGTGAGCATAATTCCGCGCGGCCGGGCGCTGGGCGTGACCATGTATCTGCCGGAAGAAGACAAGAACACCTTGAGCAAGGTTGAGCTGGAAAGCAAGATCACCATGGCCTTCGGCGGACGGGCGGCGGAGATGATTGTCTTCAACAAGATGACGACGGGCGCGGCCAATGACATCAAACAGGCCAGCGGCATGGCCAGGTCCATGGTCTGCAAATGGGGAATGAGCGAACTCATCGGTCCCATATCCATTGGCGAGCAGAACCAGGAGGTGTTCATCGGCCGGGAATGGGTGGCCAACCGGGATCACAGCGAGGAAACCTCTCGTCAGGTTGACTCCGAAGTCAAGCGCATCATAGACGCCGCAATGAGCGAAGCCGACCGGATTTTGCGCGCAAATATGGATTGTCTGCACCGTATGGCCGAAGCCCTGCTGGATCGTGAAACCATTACCGGAGAAGAGGCGAAACGCCTGATGCAGGGCGAAACCCTGCCTCCCCTGGATCTGAAAACCAATCCGCGCAAGCTCGTTACCACCAAGGATCTGGAAAATAAGCGCAAAAACGAAAACCGGACGCCTCCCGAAGATCCGGCAGGTCTCAAAGGGGAAAGCGGAAAGGGGGAAGAAGAGCAAGGCAAAGACGCTTCTTTAGCGCGTCAGGGTGGCGCATCTTCGCCCCTCGGCGCCGCTTTATCCGCCCCGCAAAAAGATGAAGCGGACAAGAATGAAAAAGACTCTGCGGGCAGGGAGCGGGAGAAGATGGACGAGTGATGTCCCCTATGTTCCCGGCTGCTGCGGGTAAACAGGGATCCGAGGTCTGCGGCGGCGGAAAAAAACTGCGCCTGCGCCTTGGCGGAGGGCGTCTGCTGGATGTGGACGCCTTTCTTGTAGCCGGTATAGTCAATATCACCCCGGATTCATTTTCCGACGGGGGCGCCCTTTCCACCCCGGAGGCGGCCCTGGAACGGGTGCGGCAAATTGTGGGTCAGGGCGCGACCTTTGTGGATATCGGAGCGGAATCCACCCGACCGGGATGCGCGGACATAGGGCAGGCTGAAGAATGGCGGCGTCTGGCCCCGATTCTGGAGCGCGTCCTTGCCCTGCGCAGAACGCAGGATGAGCCGCCCGCCCCGGCTGCGCCTGCCTTTTGCCTGTCCATAGACACTTTTCGGGCCGAAACGGCGGCCGCAGCGCTACGGGCGCATGAAAACAATCCCGCCCGGGACGTCTTGCCCCTGGACATGATCAACGACATCTCCGGGGGTTTTCTGGACCCGGACATGGATGAGGCGCTTATAGCCCATAAGCCGGCCTATGTGCTCGGGCACTGTCCGCTTCCCCCCCCGCGCATGAAAGGGCGCGCGCATCAGGGGGATGTGGTTGAAGATCTGCTGGACTGGTTTAATAAACGCATGGAAAGCCTGGTCCGGCGCGGATTGCCCGAGGAGTGTATCTGCCTGGATCCGTGCATCGGATTTGCCAAAAGCACGGAACAGACCCTGGAGATAATCGCCGCCCTGCCGCGTTTCGCCGCTCTCGGCCGGCCTTTGTATTTCGGACTTTCCCGCAAGAAAATTATCGGCGAGTTGACCGGTCTGCCCCCGGACAAAAGGGACGCCGCCACGGCTGCGGCCTGCGCTTTGCTCGGAAAAGCCGGGGTCGCCATACACCGCGTGCATGACGTGGAGAATTGTCTGGCCGCCCTTAAAATAGCGGCCGCCTTTCCTTTTTAACCTTTGTTACAGCGAATCGCTTTATGGATATCCCCGGAATCAGCGGCTTGAACATGGGTTGGCGCGATGTGCTAGACATCGCCGTGCTCACGACGCTGTTTTATTACGTCATAGCCATGATCCGCCAGACCAGGGCCGTTACGGCCATTTACGGACTGCTGCTTATCCTCGTCCTCTATCTGATCTCCCGCATCATCGGCCTGAACACCCTGAACTGGCTCCTGGACGACATTCTCACTTCACTTTTTTTGCTCGTAGTCATAGTTTTTCAGCGTGACATCCGCCAGGCTCTGAGTTCACTCGGTTCGCATAGTTTGTGGCTGCCGGGGTTCTTTCGCAAAAAAACGAACAATTCCTTCATTCCCGCCGTTACCGGTGCGGCCATGCACATGGCGCAACGTAAAATCGGCGCCCTGATCGTCATTGAGCGCAACACCCCGCTCGGAGACGCGATGGAGCGGGGTGTGCTCCTTGACGCTTTGCCCTCGGTGGAACTGCTGGTCAATATATTCTGGCCGAACAGCCCCTTGCATGACGGGGCCGTGATTATAAGCCGGGGCCGGATCAGCGCGGCCGGATGCATTCTCCCCCTGTCCACGGCTGTGGCCAAACGCGACTACGGAACCCGGCATCGCGCCGCCCTCGGCATAACCGAGGAAAGCGACGCCGTGGTGGTAGTTGTGTCCGAAGAACGCGGGGTTATAGCTGTGGCTCTGGAAGGCAAGCTGACCGGGGTGCTTGACGCGGTGAAACTGCCGCGTGTGCTGGCCTCCGCCCTGGAGAGGGAAATATGAAATTGCAGGGCTGGAAGGAACTGCTTTTGGCCTTTATCCTGGCCCTGGTCATGTGGTACGGCGTCACCGGCAGCGAGAAGGTCGAATCCCAGTTCGAGGTACGGGTTGACTACCGCGGGCTGCCCGTAGGGCTTGTGGTGCGCGATGGCTTTGTAAACAAGGTTTCAGTGCGTCTGCGCGCCTCCGCCGGAATGCTGCGCTCTATTGCCGGGCGTGACTACGCCTTTAACATGAGCCTCGCCGATGTGCACAAAGGTGACAACGTCCTGGCGATCAACCCCAATTATCTGCCCTTCCGCAGCGGGGTGGAGGTGATAGACGTCAGCCCCGCGCAGATTTTTTTGAAAGTCGACGGCATTGAAAGCCGGACCATTCCGGTGAAAGTCGAGCTTCAGGGCGAGATATCCGAAGACTACTCCGTCTCCGTCACCTTAACGCCCCCTCAGGTCACGATCAGCGGAGCATCCTCCGTAGTTGAGGGCATCAAAAAGATAGAACTGCCCGTGTATATCGGCGCTGCCCCCAATCCCGGCATAACGGAGAGCATAAAAACCCTGCTTCTGCCCTATGGAGTGGACGCCGCGCCCAGCCAGGTTACGGTGTCCATGAACATATCCGTAAAACGCAAACAGGCAAGCCTGATCAAAGCGGTGCAGGTGCAGGCCGGGGAAGGTTTTGATAAATCCGCGCAGCCGGACAAGGTCAGGCTGACCTTGTCCTTGCCGGAATCCCTTGCCGCCCAGGCGGGTACGCTCACTGATCTGCGGGCCTTTGTGCAGGCGGAGGAATTGCCGGTCGGAATCCATACTCTGCCGGTGCGTATTGCGCTGCCTGACGGCGTGGAACTGCTGAATCTGGACCCGTCCGAGGTGAGCGTGCGCCTGACCCTGAGAAACGCAAATCCCGCGCAGGCCGCGCCGCCAACGCTGCGTCTCCCGGCTCCGGCGAAGTCAGGCAAGGCGTCCGCCCCAGAACCGGCTTCCGGCAAACGCTCTCCCGCAAAGGGTACACCCGGCAAAACGCCGGTGAAAACCCCGGCCGGGAAAAAACCCGCCGGCAGGACCAATTAGAAGGCTGACTGCGATTCGCCACGAAAAATTACAAAATCAACATGGCGTCGCCATAGGAAAAAAACCTGAAACCCAGGCGGATGGCCTCTTGGTAAGCGGAAAGGATGCGCTCGCGCCCGGCCAGGGCCGAAACCAGCATGAGCAGGGAGGATTCCGGCAGATGAAAGTTGGTGATCAGCCCGTCTATCACATGGAAAATCTGGCCGGGATAAAGAAAAATATTGACCGGACCGGCAAAGGGGACAAGTGCGTTTTGCTCCGCAAAAGCCGCCTCCAGGGCGCGCGCCGAGGTCGTGCCCACGGCTATCACCGCGCGCCCCTCGCTTTTGGCTTTTTGTACGGCTCCGGCCGTCTGGACCGGAATCTGCACATATTCCTCGTGCATGACGTGATCCCTGATGTCCTCGCACCGCACCGGGCTGAAAGTGCCGTAGCCCACATAAAGACTCAGTTCGGCCCATTCCCGTCCGGAGGCGAGCAGGGCCTCGCGCAGACCAAGAGTAAAATGCAGGCCGGCCGTGGGCGCGGCCATTGACCCGGTTTTGTCGGCGCGGGCGTAAACCGTCTGGTACCGCTCGGCGTCAAGATTGCGGGCGTCCAAAACGCCGGATTCCCGGGAAGTTGCGGCAAGGGCGGAACCGGCAGAACCGGCTGCCTGACGCCGGATATAGGGAGGCAGGGGCGTTTGCCCGAAACGCTCCAGCAGGGCGGACAGATCTCCTTTCCAGAAAAGGCGCAGACGTCCCCTGCCCCAGTCCCCGCGCTCCAGAAAAAACGCATAAAAATCCGGGGCAAAACTGATGCGCTCCCCAAGGCGCAACTTTTTTACCGGACGCAGCAGGGCTGCGCATTCGACACTGTGCTCCTGCCCTCCAGGCGTCTTTGGGGCGCCGGGGGGGGGATTTTGCAATTCGTGCAGGGGAGGCGAGAGCAGAACCTCCACCCGTCCTCCCTGCTCCCGCCGGCCCGCAAGACGGACCTTGACCACGCGCGAATTGTTGGCCACCAGCAGACATTTTTCCGGCAGACAGGTCAGGAGGTCCGAAAATAACCCGGTCTTCAGACCATCTTCCGTCCGGCAAAGAACCATAAGCCGGGAGGCGGAGCGCTCGGGCGCGGGTGTCTGGGCGATACATCGCGCAGGCAGGTCGTAGAAATAGCTTTGCCGCAAAAAATCCGCTTCCGGCTTGCAGTCCTTGTCCATTCCAGTTTGCTCCAGGCGGTAAAACAACCGTCGGGGGCACAATATTAGAGCAGATGTACATTTTCAATGTAAATCTGCTCTAAATCGTATAATCAGCCGCAGCTTGACTTGCCCGGGGCTATGGCGTAGCGGTGGCGCCATGTAGATTACAGAAGACAGTTCATCGAGATTTACCATGTTTTTTTTCTTTTTAAAACTTACCCTTACTCCGCTGATGATTGCCATGGTAACTCTGACCGCCAGACGCTGGGGGCCGGTTGTGAGCGGCTTGCTGGTGGGTTTGCCGCTTACTTCAGGGCCGATATCTGTTTTTCTGGCTCTGGAACAGGATAAGACCTTTGCGGCGGAGTCGGCGCACAGCTCTCTTTTTGGGGCTATCGCAGTGGTTTTTTTTTGCATTGCCTATGCGCGAAGCGCTGAAAAATTCTCCTGGCCTGTGGCGGCAACTTTCGGGCTGTCCAGTTTTTTCCTTAGCGTCTGGCTGTTTTCAGGGTTGGCGCTGCCGCTGCTTCTGTCGGCCGCGCTGACTTTCTGTACGGTTGCGGCCGGTTTTTTTGCCGTGAAAAAGTCCACCGCAGCTTTCACCAACATAATGGCCCCCCGCTGGGATCTGCCCTTTCGTATGCTGACCGCGACCACGCTGGTACTGCTGCTGACCATGTTGTCGGAGCGCCTGGGACCGCGATGGGTCGGCCTGTTGTCCACATTTCCGGTCTTTATTACTGTGATGTCGATTTTTTCGCATGCGCTGTATGGTTTATCGGAGGTCAACCGATTTGAGCGGGGCGTCATCGCCGGATCCTTTTCCTATATAATATTTTTTCTGTTGGTTGCTTTGTTGCTGCCGACGTGCAATATGCTGCTGGTCTATCTTGGAGCCAGCCTTGCCGCAGTCGCACTCAACTTTTCCCTGCTGCAACTTCTTACGCGCGTAAAGGCCGCTTGAACGGCATTTAAGAAGATATCGTATGAACCTTGACTATACTTCCGTCCGCCCCGAAATTCGCGACTTTACTCCCTATTCGCCCGGTCTTTCCATTGAAGAAATTCGGGGACGCTATGGCTTATCCCGGGTAATCAAACTGGGCAGCAATGAAAATCCGCTGGGCACATCCCTGCGGGTAAAAGCCGCGATTGAAAAATTTGCCGCAAACGTGTTCCACTATCCGCAATCCGGTGAACCACGGTTATCCGGAGCCATTGCCCGCCGCCACTCCATTTCTGTCGAAGAAGTGGTTCCCGGCAACGGGTCGGGGGAAATCATTGATTTGCTCATCCGCGTAAGGTGGACGAAAAATAATCCTTGCGTCAGGCGGAGAAGATGCTGGAGATGGTCGGCATACCGGGCGGACGCGCCGGGGAATACCCGCACCAGTTCTCCGGCGGCATGAAGCAGCGCGTGGTCATCGCCATCGCCCTTGCCTGTGGTCCTGCCCTGCTGATTGCCGATGAGCCCACGACCGCTCTCGACGTCACCATTCAGGCGCAGGTTCTAAAGCTTATCAATGATCTCAAGGAGAAATCGCGGATGTCCATGCTCATGATCACGCATGACCTTGGGATTGTGGCGGAGGTCTGCGACGAGCCGGTCTCCGCTCTTGATGTTTCCATACAGGCCCAGATACTGAATCTTATGAAAAAAGTTCAGCGGGACATGGGCATTACATACATCTTCATCACCCACGACCTCTCTGTGGTCAAGCATTTTTCCGACGACATCGCGGTTATGTACCTGGGGCGCCTGGCCGAAAAAGCCCCTTCCGAGTCTCTTTTCGCCAACCCGATGCACCCGTATACCGAGGCGCTGTCGGCAATTCCCGTGCCGCGTATTCACAACCGTCCCGAGCGGATTATGCTCCAGGGTGAAATAACCTCTCCCATCAATCCCGATCCCGTCTGCCGCTTCGCAAACCGCTGTAACCATGCAATGGAGATATGCAACAAGGAAGAACCCCCTCTGCTTGAGGTGCGGCCATCCCACTTTGTGGCCTGTCACCTTGTCCGGGATTTATAGCGTCTTTAACATCTGTATACATTTCCAATGTTTATCTGCTCTGGTCCGGATAAACCCGGAGCAGATCCTCCAGGCAGTCTCTGCGCCGGACAAGACGGCAGCCTCCGTCGGCGCCGATCAGAACTTCAGCCGGACGCAGACGCTGGTTGTAATTGGAACTCATGGAGTGACCGTAGGCCCCGGCGTCCAGAATACCGACGATGTCGCCCTCGGCCAGTTCCGGCAGTTTCCTGTCTTTGGCCAGCACATCGCCGGTCTCACAGATATTGCCGACTATGGTCTGGCGCAGCAGGGGACGCGGCCCCGGCAAGGCGGGGTAGACTTCCACATCGTGGAAGGAATCATAAATCATGGGCCGGGCCAGGACGGTAAAACCGAGGTCTGTGCCCACATAGCGGACCGGACCGTTGTTTTTTACCGCCAGGGTCGTGCCGAGCAGGATGGAACATTCGGCAGCCACGTAGCGCCCCGGCTCAATGATAAATTTGCCGGTGAACGCGTGCCGCCTGCGAAAATTATCAAGCAGGACGTCGAAGCGGCTGCGGAAGTCGGCAAGATCGAGGCGCTGTTCGCCCTTGTATTTACGGTAGGGGATGCCGAAGCCGCCGCCGAAATCGATAAGCTCCAAACCGGGGAATTCGGCCGCCGTCTCCAGAAGCCAGCGCGCGGCCTCCAGATATGGAAGAGGGTCCATGAACAGGGAGCCTACATGCTGGTTAAGGCCTATGAGTTTCAGGTCATATTTCTTGAGAGCGACACGCATGGCCCCGAAATCTTCCGGGGTCACGCCGAATTTGGTGTTCTTGCCGGCCGTCACCACTTTGGAGCTATGTCCGGCCCCGATGCCCGGATTGACGCGCGCCATAATCTTGCCGCCCGGATTGACGCGCCCGAAACATTCAATCTGGGCGACGGAGTCCACGCTGACGTGGTCCGCTTTGGCATAAGCCAGGGCCAGTTCCTCGGAGCTTACATTGTTGCAGACATAACAGATTTGTTCCTTTTTGAATCCGGCCCGTTCAAGCAGGGCGACCTCTCCCGGACTCATGGCGTCGGCGATCAGGCCTTCCTCACGGATGATGCGCAAAAGATGCGGGTTGCCGTTGGCCTTGGTTGAATAGCAGACCTTGAATCCCGCTTCGCCGGACAGGCCTTTCATGTCCCGGCAACGTGCCCGCAGGATGTTTTCGTTATATACATAAAGGGGGCTGCCGAAGTCGCGGATCAGGTCATGCGGGTTTTGCGCCCCGAAAAAATTCAGATCCGCGCTATAGCTGTTTCTAAGTGCTTGGCTTTCTTTCATGCTTTTCTTCACTGGGGTTGGAGTTTTTGCAGTTCATTAAACTGTCTGGGCGGACTGGTCAAGCGCCGCCAGTACCTGATTCACAGGTCTGCGTAGAAGTTTGCGGATCGGCTGCGGGATTTAAGGAAAAATCACTTCGCGCGTTGTGCGGAAAGTTTCCGGTAAGCCTCAAGCACCCGGACCACAAAGTCCCGCGTTTCCTGATAGGGAGGAATCCCCCCGTATTTGCGGACTGCTGCCGGACCGGCGTTGTAAGCGGCAAGAGAAAGTTCCAGGCGCGGAAAATCCCGTAGCTGCGCCGCCAGATAACGCGCCCCGGCGTCAGTGCTGGCCATGGGATCAAAAAAATCCGTAAGTCCAAGCTCCCTGCCCGTCTCCGGCATAATCTGCATGGCCCCGAGCGCGCCTTTGCCGGAAACAGCGTCGCGCTTGAAGTTGGATTCAATCTGCAGCACGGCCGTCAGCAAGGCCACATCCACGCCATGCCGTCCGCCCGCCATATATATGATACGTTCCCAATCCGGGCCTACTGCGGCACGGATGACCCCGGCATAGGACGAAGGCTTCGCGCGCGCCTTACTCTCCGCTGGGGACCCTTTGCGGGGCAAAGCCCTTATACGCATAGGCGGTGAGCCGCCGCTCCCCTTCTCATAGCCCCGCAGACGGACAAGTCCTTCCCGCCGCTCCGCGCTGCGGTCCGGCATCGCGTCCCGCTCCGCAGCCGCGCTCCGGGCATGAGAGAAAAAAGCCCCCAGACAGCAGATCAAGACAAGAGCGCAGGTGCGGAAAGAGAAAAACGCGCAACCCGTAAAATTCATTGTCCAAGCATATATAAAAGGCCACACCCTGTCCATCAAGGAGCAGGAATGATTCGATTTTCTGTCCAGGTTTCCCAAACAGCCAAAAGGATATTGGTTGACTCTTCAAGCTAATTCCTGCGACAAAACCCGTGCAGAGGATAAAGACATTCAACTCAAGCTCCGCCCTTCATGGGGAAAAAATGATTATCAATATTCACGGGTTCACCGGCAGCGGAAACAATTCAAAATACAGATGGCTGCAAGACAATATTCAGGATCATGAAATATATTCGCCAACCTTCGACTACAGCTCACAAAGTCCGCAGGGCATTCTGGATCGGCTTTCCGAGAAGGTAGCCTGCTGTTCCCAGACAAAATCTGACGACCTGACCGGGTTGTATGTGCTGGGCAGCAGCCTGGGCGCTTTTTTTGCCCGTTGTCTCAATTTGCTGTATCCGAAACTGACGACCGTACTCATCAATCCGGCTCTTGCGCCATTTCTGCCACTGCGCGGATACATTGATTGCAGGGCATATCTTGCCTTGTTGGCAAATCTGGCCTATGCCGACGACAATTTGGGAGATGAAAGCAGGCTTTACGTCATCATGGGCGATGCCGACGAAGTCATAAATCACGAAAAAATGACCAGGCCCCTGCTGCCTCCGAATTTTAAACGCATTTATGTGATCCGGGGTGGTGTGCATCGCCTGGATTTGGGACATGAGGTGAGCGGTATTCTGAAGTCAATCTTCGGGAACAAAACATAAAAGTATTTTCCGACGTAAGCGTCCTTTCAGTCCCTTCTTTTCAAGCCAATCGAATTTGCCATAATGCCCCAGCCAAGGAGACATTATGGCAAATCACATACAGCGTTGTCTGCAATAACAGCGACACAACGCCGTTCTATCTTCCCGGAATAAAAGGCATATCCGCCGGGGCCTTGACTTCCACAAAGTGTTTGATCAGCATCTCTCCCTTGGCCTTAAGCTCATTTTTCCAGACATAGATACTGTCTTTCTCCGTTTCCGGGACCGGCTCGGAGCGGATCTGGACGCGGATTGCCTCGTCGGAGGGTTTGGGCAAAGGATCTTCAACGCGCAGGTTCACCGGGAAAGAATGTCCGTTGACAACTTTAATCTCCCATTCCCAGATTTCGCTCCTCTCCTTGTTGATCAACCCCTTCTCCCCCCCAATGCGTTTGACGAGCCGCGCCGAGGAGCTGACCAGGGCATCGGGGCCGAAAAAAAGTTCCGGTTCATCGCCGCTGTAAGCAAAAACCGCACTGCCCACCACCCTGCCGTCCAGGGCATAAACCGCCTGCCCGCGCGGCAGTTCCCTGGGCAGGGGCAATTTGGCCTCCACACCGAGAAAAGCCTTGTCCTGAACGCCAGGACGCAGGATATAACGAAAAACTCCCTTCCATTCCTCATCCCGCACCAGAGTCAGTCGCAGACGCTCGCCCGAAGGCAGGGATCTCTTGCCCAGATCCCATTGCTGAAAGGTGGACATTTCCCGCATAAGGGCCTGCTGCGGAGCTTCCATCGGCTTCTTGGCATCCGGCATCGAAACTTCTTCGGAAGACTCCGGCATGGCGGCTGCGCGCATCCTGGCCGCCGGAGCCGGCAGCAGGACCACCGGGCTGGAAATGCGCCATTCCGGCAGAGGTTGAGGGGCAAGTTTCGAAGAAGGAGCGATGGTGGCCACGGAGATCTCCGTTGCGCTCCAGTCAAATCCGGAGCGCTGCCAGACCTCGGCTTCCTGCCGGAAAACGACCAGACCGGCGTCGGGCCTGGCCTCAAAACGGTAGGCCGGGCTCCAGCCGCAACCCCGCAACATATAGGTATAGACGATTGGCAGAGGGGCAGAGGGCACGGCGTTCAAAAACACGCGGGCCCGCCGCACATAAAGGCGCTCCGGACCGATCTGGCGCAAGCGCTTTTCCGTCTCGTTAATACGCTCCTGTATCCGCTCAAGCTTGCGCTGCAAATCCGGCAGGGCTTTCTGCGCCTCCGGCAAATGACGGAGCATGGCGGCGTCAAGTTTTTCCATCTCATCGGCTGTGGCTATTTTGTCCGGGCGCGCGTTTTCCCAAAAAGAGACACTGGCCTGTAAAGCTTTGCTTTCGCCGAGCAGTCCCGCCTGCTCAAGGCGCAGTTTTTCCAGATCCGCGCGCAGACTTTGCCGTAACTGACTCTCCTGTCCGGACATCTGAGCTTCTTCAGGCTCATCCCAAACCAGGGAACTCACTGCATTGCCCTGAATCTGGATGCTGAGCGTACCGCTCTCCGCCTCCCCCGGCAGGGTTACGACAAAAGAAGCCGCGCCCGCATCAACGGTCTCGCGCACGGTAATCAGGGCCTTGCCGGGATAGATGATCGCGGATCCCGGCCTGGCGGGCAGGGAGTTTTCCGGTGCGGCCGTCGCGGGCGTTGCGCATACAAGACAGGCTGTCATCAAGATAAAGAGATATTTGCCCATTGGAGACTCCATTGTAGAATTATATATCATAAAGCGCGGTCACTTCTGCGTAAAATGCGGCAAACTTTCCTTCCCGAACAGCCTGACGAGCCTTGCGCATCAGATCCTGGTAATAGGTCAGATTATGCAGGGAATTCAGGCGCAGGGCAAGGATTTCCCCGCTGACGAAAAGATGGCGCAGGTAGGCGCGGGAAAAAGTGCGGCAGGTATAGCAGGAGCAGGCCGGGTCAAGGGAATTTTCGTCCTGCGCGAATTCCCGGCGTTTGATGTTGATCTTCCCGAATGAGGTATAGAGGGTCCCGTTACGGGCATTGCGGGTTGGCAGCACGCAGTCGAACATGTCTATGCCGCAGCTTATTCCCACAATCAGGTCCAGGGGCGTGCCCACTCCCATGAGATAACGCGGCTTGTCCGCCGGGAGCAGGGGCACGGTATGGGCAAGCAGATCATACATCTCTTCCCGGCTCTCTCCCACGGACAGGCCGCCTATGGCAAAACCGTCCACGGGAAGTTCCGTGAGCTGCTGCACGGAACGCGTGCGCAGTTCTTTAAAAAATCCGCCCTGGGTGATGGCGAAAAGCAGAGGTCGCGGCCAGGCGTCTTGCGCATAAGGAAAGGCGGCGAGAGAACGTTGCGCCCAGCGGGTCGTGAGGTCCACGGATCTGGCCGTATAGTCCAAAGGGGTGTTGTAGGCCACGCATTCGTCCAGGGGCATCAGGATGTCCGAACCCATATTGCTCTGGATTTGCATGACCTTTTCCGGGGTGAAAAGATGTTTTGACCCATCCAGATGGGAGCGGAAAGTGACACCCTCCTCACTGAAGCGGCTTAAGGCGGAAAGACTGAAGGCCTGAAAACCGCCGCTGTCCGTGAGTATGGGCCGGTCCCAGGCGCAGAAACGGTGCAAGCCGCCCTGATCGGCAATCAGTTCGTCGCCGGGGCGCAGATAAAGATGATAGGTGTTCCCGAGAATGATTTCCGCGCCGATATCGCGCAGATCGGCAGGGCTTAAGGCCTTGACGCTACCCGCCGTGCCTACGGGCATGAAAGCCGGCGTTTGCGCCAACCCGTGAGCTGTGCGCAAGATCCCCGCGCGCGCGCGCTGATCCCGGCCGCTTACGCTAAAAACCCCGCCTCCTGCTGCATCCAAACTGCGGCCCGCGTCTGCCTGCGAAATGTCCCGGTGAAAAACCGGATCATTCCTTGTTCAGCTCGGCCCGCAATTTGCGCGAAAGACGAAAGACCACAACCTTGCGCGGGGGAAGGGTAATGGTGGCGTCAGTCTGCGGATTGCGACCCTTGCGCGCCTTTTTGTCATAGGCTTCGAATTTCCCCAGCCCGCTGACCAGCAGAAAATGATCCTTTTTGATAGCCTGTTTGCTCAGACGCAATAAAGATTCCACAAGTTTTTTCACTTCATTGCGCTTTTGACCCTTTTTCTCATAAATGAGATCAACAATATCGGCCTTGGTCAAAGTTTTTTCGCTCATATGCTCCCTCCGCAATCGAATGCCGCGCGCTCTTTGATGGATTTCGCCAGTTGCCCCATTCCCGCGTTATCTTTATATTTGCCCCCAGGCCAGGCGGAGAGACCGTCGCCGTCGACCCTGGGCACAATATGCCAGTGAAAATGGGGAACGACCTGTCCGGCCACCCCAAAGTTGTTGGATATACAGTTAAAGCCGCCGCATCCGCATTCCGCCATAAGCGCCCCGGCCACCCGACGCAGGGCAGAAAGCAGAGCTTCGCCTTCCCCGGCCGGCAGATCCAGCAGGGTCGGATAATGACCCCTGGGGACAACCAGAGCATGCCCCCGGCTAATCGGGTTTATATCCAGAAAGGCATAAACATCGGCGTCTTCATAAACGCAGGCCGAAGGAATGGTTCCGGATACGATTTTACAAAAAATACAGTCGGCGTCAAAAGGGCGGCTGGGCATCGGCTTTTACTTTATCCCCTGGACAGACGCGTCTCGGACTTGAGGCGACCTGCCGGCTGACGAAAAACAAAATTATCCCGTTAAACATCTTACGCCTTATCATAGCCTGTGATACGCTGAAAAATCAAGTAGGTTCGGCAAACATTGCACAAAATTTTACATCTCGACTCTTTTCCCGCCCCCACGCCCCCCGCCGGCTTTGCCCGGCGTATCCTCCCTGTATTTCTGCCCTTTGCCGGCTGCGCAACGCGCTGTATTTTCTGCGCCCAGCACATTCAGACCGGACTTGGCCCCAGGACTGTGACCGAGGCTTTGGACGAGACGGCCCGGCAACTGGATCAGGCCCAGGATCGAGGCGCTCCGGATCTGGCTTTTTATGGAGGCACTTTCACCGCGCTTGCGCCGCGCGATTTTTCCCTTTGTCTGGACTTTACGCGCGCGCGCCTTGCAGACGGAAAGATCTGCGGCGCGCGCTGCTCGACCCGGCCGGACCAACTGGACGCACAAAAAGCTCGCGCCCTCAAAGAAGCCGGCTTTTCCCTCCTTGAGCTTGGCGTGCAGAGTTTCCAGGACACGGCCCTCTCTCTGTCCAGACGCGGCTATGACGCAAGAGTGGCGAAAAAGGCCTGCGCCCTGGCCAAGGCAAACGGACTGGAATTAGGCATCCAGCTCATGCCGGGCATGCCGGGTCTGGATACAGCCGGGGCGCGTGGGGATGTGCGCGCGGCCATAGCCCTGGCTCCGGCCTGCGTACGCCTTTACCCCTGTCTGGTGCTTGCGGGCACGGAACTTGAGGATCTCTGGCGATCCGGCTCTTACCAGCCCTGGGAACTGGCGCGGACGGTGGATTTTCTTGCCGATGCGCTGCTACGCTTCCAGGCGGCGGGCATTCCCGTGATCCGCGCCGGGCTCGCCGATACGCCGGAAACCGTTGCAGGCACACTCGCCGGTCCGCGCCACCCGGCCCTAGGCAATATGGTCAGGGCCCTGGCCCTTTATAAATACATCCGGAACCACCTGCGCGGGCTTGTTCCGAAAAAAACGGACGCCGCCTGTCTGCTTACGGTTCCGCGCCGTCTGCAAGGGGATTTTTGGGGACACCGGGGCGAGCTTGCGGTCAAGTATGCGAAACTCGGCCTCGGGCGCGCCTCCGTACGCTGGGGGGACCGTGAAGACTTTGTGCTGTGCCGATATTTGGGCGAAACGCCGCCCTAAAGCTCTTTAAACAAGCTTTTCGGCTTTTTCGGGCAAAGTTCCGGAGCGGGATTGGGCTTCGTGTCCGGGGCAAGTGTTTGCCCGGCAACAGCATCCTCCCGGGAACTCCGGAAAAAGAAAAGCTTGTCTGCCCGTCCGCTTTACCATAAAGTGTAAACAGAATTTCATAATTTGCAATATGTGCTAACTCGGCAAACAGTTCAGCAATGGCTCATTCTGAAAAATTGGTAAGCCCGATGCGCATCCCCGTATTGGCGACCCTGGCGGTTGCGTTGCTTGTCAGCCTTCCCTGGCCCTATCTGCCCGCCGTAAGGGCCCAGGATCACCAAGGCGCGTCGGCAAGCGAGCTGCCTGCCCCCATAAGTACGGCGATTGATGCCTCCCCGTGTCTGACGGGCTATACGGTTGCCTCGGTTTCGCCTTCTTCCCAGGATGGGGCAAGACTTCGGGAACGCTGGAACCATGCCGCCTCCTTCTCCGATCCGGACAATTTTTTCGGCTATGACGCTCCCTTCCCCCCTGTTCGCCTTGAGCACTGGAGAAACATTCTGGTCATGATTGAGAGCCAGCCTGTGGAGAAGGCCCTGCGTCTGGTGAACGGTTTCTTCAATTCCTGGCCTTCCCTGGAAGACAGGGACAATTACGGACAGGACGACTACTGGGCGAGTCCGGAAGAGTTTGTGCGCAGAAACGGCGGCGACTGCGAAGACTACGCGCTGATCAAATATATGGCCCTGCGCCACCTGCCCGTCAAGATAAAGGACATGTGGCTGCTACTGGGATTCAACACTCTGCGCAACAATCATCACGCCGTGCTGGCCGTCAACACCGGGACGGACATCTTCATCCTGGACAATCTGAGCAAGCCCGGCTACCTGCTCATACCGGAGAAAGTTTTTTTAAAAAATTTCACACCCTTTGCCGCCATAAACAATAAAGGCCTGTGGCTCTATGCGCACCCGGATGCGGACAAGGAAAGGATGCAGGCTGACAGGGAAGGCAAAATCCCGGCCAGCGGCGGCAAACGCTGAAACCGCCATGAAGTGGAGGGTCTATGGGGCGCATTGAAACAGACTTTCTGGGCGAGCGGGAATTGTCCGATGACGCTTACTACGGCGTACAAACTCTGCGCGGCAAGGAAAACTTTTCCATCACCGGACTGCGTGTAGCCAGAGAGCCTGCCATGGTCAAGTCCCTGGGCTATGTGAAAAAAGCCGCGGCCATGACCAACCGGGACCTCGGGGTTCTGGCGCCGGACGTAGCCGAAGCCGTCTGCAAGGCCTGCGACCGCGTGATCGCCGGTGAATTTGACGATCAGTTCGTGACCGATTTTATCCAGGGGGGCGCCGGCACCTCGGTCAACATGAACGCCAATGAGGTAATCGCCAACGTGGCCCTGGAAATCCTGGGGCGACCCAAGGGCGATTATGCTACGGTCAATCCCAATGACCACGTCAACTGTTCGCAATCCACCAACGACGCCTATCCGACAGCCTTCCGTCTGGCCCTGATCCTGCGTCTTGAGGAGTATGCGCAAAGCCTGAAGGAACTGGAAGACGCCTTTGCTGTAAAAGGCGAGGAATTCGCCGATGTCCTGAAAATGGGCCGCACCCATTTACAGGACGCAGTGCCCATGTCCATGGGCGCGGAATTTCACGGCTTTGCCACGACCATCGGCGAAGAAAGCCAGCGCATCAAGGAATCCATGGGTCTTTTGCGGGAAATCAACCTCGGGGCCACGGCTATTGGAACCTCGGTGAACGCCCCGGCCGGATATCCGGAACTGGCGACCCGGCACCTGGCCGCTCTGACCGGAGAAAATTTCGTCCTCTCCCCGGATCTGGTGGAGGCGACCTCCGACACCGGGGTTTATGTTCAGCTCTCCGGAGTCTTAAAGCGCACCTCGGTAAAACTGACCAAGATCTGCAATGACCTGCGACTGCTGGCCTCCGGTCCACGTTGCGGCTTCAATGAAATCACCCTGCCCCAGTTGCAGCCCGGATCTTCCATCATGCCGGGCAAGGTAAACCCGGTCATCCCCGAAGTAGTCAACCAGACAAGTTTTTTCGTCATCGGCATGGATCTTACCGTCACCCTGGCGGCTTCGGCAGGACAGTTGCAGCTCAATGTGATGGAGCCGGTCATCGGCTTTGCCCTGTTCAGTTCCATCTCCGCCATGCAGAACGCCGTCACCAGTCTGGCGCGAAACTGCATACTCCAGATCAAGGCCAACCGGGAGCGAACCAAACGCATGGTTATGAATTCTCTGGGGATAGTGACCATTTTAAGCCCGATCCTGGGCTACAAGAAATGCTCGGAGATCGCCCGCAAAGGCTATGAACGGCACAAATCCATCCACGATCTGGTCGTTCTGGAGGACAAACTGCTCAGTCAGGAAAAATGGGATGAGGTGTTTTCTTTTGAGAACCTGATCCACCCGAAGTTCATCAAGAAATAGCGACAAAGCGCCTTGTTTCAGGATTCGGACTCTATACGCACATAAAGGTCGCCGCGCAGATTGCCGATCCTCCTGCCCATGCCTTTAAGGCGCATGGACTTGCCGGGCACAAACTCCGGCGGCAGAGTTATCTCGACAATCTGCGCCTGCTCGGCAAAACCGTGCTGAATCTCCAGACGCACCCGCGCCCCCGGCGTCAAGGACTGCCTGGGCAGCCGCACCACCTGTTCGTCATCAATCTGTTTGAGAAACCAGCCCTTGACCTTGCCAAGCATACCCGGCGCGGCCGGAGATTCTTCCCGCGCGGCTTTTTTCTTCTCCCCGCCGGACTGCGGGGATTTCTTCTCCTCCCCTTTGGACGGCCCGGCAGCGGGTCCGGAGGCCGAAGGCTCCCGGATATGGCTGTATATATCTTCAAAGACGCGCCGGGCGAAGGGATCGTTCAAGATGTCCTTGAGCACATCTTCGCGTTTGCCTCCCCCCCCCGCCCGTGTCCCCGCCCGAGTGTGGGACTTGGCGCCGCTTTTCCCCCCCGACCCTGCGAAACTCTGCTCCCCGGACCTGGCATAAGCCTTGCGCGCCTCGTCTTGCCGGCGTCCGCTTTCACTGAAAAAGCCGCCCTCTGCATCCCGCGCGCTTTTGCCCGTTCCGCCTGAATGCGCGCCGTCCTTTTGTCCGGCGCTATGTTCCGCGAAAGTCTGAAAAAGCAGCACATAGGCTTCGTTGACTTCCTGAAAACGCCGGGATGCGTCCGGGACATCGGGATTGAGGTCCGGATGCAGGGCAAAGGCCAGCCTGCGATAGGCGCGTTTTATATCCGCCAGATCCGCGCCTTCTTTAAGACCCAGCGTGGCAAGGCTCTGCTTGCGCGTCATGCCGCGTCCCGCGTGGGCAGACGTTCAAATGGCGTAAATCTCGTCCGCGTCGGCAATTTTTACGCCCCTGTCGGCCAGAATTTTTTCCGCGCGCGCGTTGTCCTCAACCCTGAGAATAACATAGGCGTTGCCCTTCTTTCGGGTGATGAAGGCGTAAAGGTATTCGATGCTCACGCCCGCGTCGGCCAGGATACGCAGCACCCCGGCCAGGCTGCCCGGCGTGTCCGCGAGTTCCACAGCCAGCACCGGGGTCACGGAAACAACGCAACCCTTGCTCCGCAGAAGTTCCATGGCCTTTTGCGGTTCGCTGGAGATCAGGCGCAGGACCCCGAAATCGGCCGTGTCGGCTATGGACACGGCACGCAGATCAATCCCCGCCGTACCCAGAATTTCCGTTATATCGGCCAGACGCCCCGGACTGTTTTCCACAAACACCGATATCTGATCCATGCTCATAGTCTGCTCCTTGCCTGCGGCTTTTATCAGAACACCCGCTAGATAATGACCTGAAAAACAAACCCCGCCGCTCAGAATTTTCGCCTGTCAATGACGCGCACGGCTTTGCCTTCGCTGCGGGCGATGCTGCGCGGGGCGACCAGGGTGACCTTAGGCGATATGCCGAGCATGGAACGCAGGGCCGAAACCAGTTCGCCTTCCTGCCGGGCCATATCCTTGACCGTGTCGGAGAAGGTCTCCTGGGTCATTTCCACCTGTACCTCGATAGTGTCGCTGTAATTTACCCGGTCCACGATAATCTGATAATTGGGGGGATAACCACAGCTCAAAAGCACGGTCTCGATCTGGGAAGGGAAGACGTTCACTCCCCGGACGATGAGCATGTCGTCACTGCGGCCCGTCACCCGGCTCATCTTGACCAGAGTTCTGCCACAGGAGCATTTTTCGCGGCTCAATACGCAGATATCGCGTGTGCGGTAGCGCAGCAGGGGAAAGGCCTCCTTGCTGATGCAGGAAAACACCAGCTCCCCCCTGGAGCCTTCAGGCAGGGGGTCGCCGCTTTTCGGGTCGATAATCTCCGCAATGAAATGGTCCTCGTTAATGTGCATTCCCGTCTGCTCGGAGCATTCAAAAGATACGCCCGGCCCGGAAATCTCCGTCAATCCGTAAATGTCGTAAGCCTTGATGCCCAGCCTGGTCTCAAGATCCCTGCGCATCTCCTCGCTCCAGGTCTCGGCGCCAAAAATGCCCGCCTTCAGACTGATCTGATCCCGGACGCCCTGCTCGATGATGGACTCGGCCAGAAAGGCTGCGTAGGAAGGGGTGCAACAGAGGATGGTCGCGGAAAGATCGCACATCATCTGGATTTGCCTTTCCGTATTGCCCGAGGACATGGGCAGGGTCAGGGAACCGACCTTGTGCGAACCGCCGTTCAAACCCGGACCGCCCGTAAAAAGCCCGTAGCCGTAGCAGACGTGCACTACATCTTCCCGGCTGCCCCCGGCGGCGACAATGGCTCTGGCGCAGCATTCCTCCCAGATGTCGATGTCGCGCTGGGTATAAAAGGCGACAACGCGCTTGCCCGTGGTTCCGCTGGTGGACTGGATGCGTACCGCGTCCGCGCGCGGCACGGCCAGAAGCCCGTAAGGATAAGCCTTGCGCAAATCTTCCTTGCTGAGGAGAGGCAGTTTGTACAAATCCGCCGGCGTTTTCACATCCGCCGGTTTCACGCCTTTTTCATCCATCAAAGCGCGATAATAAGGAACATTCTCATAAACCCGCCGCACCGTACGCTCCAGCCGCTCCGACTGGACAGCAAGCATGTCTTCCCTGGAGGCGAGTTCCATATCCCGCTGGTAGTAGTTCACAACGTCTCCGCCTTGTTATGCGTTTCGTTTCAAAAAGATATTCAGGCCCTTAAAACTCATCACCACTTCATCTTTCTGGTTAATGGTTTCGGCAAAAAAAGCCACCGTGCCCCGGTCGCTCCTGGAACGCGACGGCATCGCGTCAACTATGGTCAGACGCAGGCGCAGAACATCTCCGGGCCGCACGGGCTTTAGCCAACGCACCTCATCCAGTCCCGGCGAACCGCAACTGGCCTTGCCCGGCAAAAAATTGGGCACAAAAAGCCGGAAAGTCGCGCTGATGGTATGCGCACCGCTGGCTATCAGCCCTTTATATATACTGTCTGCGGCCCTGACAGGATCCGTGTGAAAATACTGCGGATCATACTGCCTGGAAAAAGCCGTGATATCCTCTTCACTCAGGGTAACCGTCTCTGCAAACTCATATACCGCACCCGGAACATAGTCCTCAAAAAAGCGCTCTTCACGCGGCACGGCAAGACTCGTCAGGCTCATCTTGTCCTCCTCAAAATATTCTGTTAAAGTTACAAAGGTCAAATCATATTTCGCTTCCTCATACCGCTCTTCGGCGGATAGCTCAAGACCGGAGACGTCCCAATTTAAAGCGATGGTTTTATCTTATGCACAGAAGCAGTCTAGTTCCCTCTCTCCTGATTCTGGCCTTTCTGCTCGCCTTCCAGCCCATTGAGGCGGCCTTCGCCGCCCGCAGCCAGCAAAGCCAGAAAAAAGCCCCCGCTGCCAGAACGCAGCCCGCAGGCAAAAAAGATGCCTCCCTGAGCACCAGTGCGGAACAACTGCAGAAAGGCGCGGCCGCCTATGAATCCGGGGATTTCAACTCGGCCCGGCTAATACTGAAGCCACTGGCGGAAAAAGGGGACGACAACGCGGGTTTCGCCATGGGGCTTATGGCCGCGCGCGGGGAAGGCGGACAGCAGAATTTCAAGGAGGCCGAACGCTGGTGGACATCTTCCGCAGCTTCCGGCAACCCATTGTCCCAGTTCAATCTTGGCTTGCTCCATTACACCGGGGCGCTGGGCAAAAAAAATTTTGTCAAGGCCAGGGAATTCTGGAGCGCGGCTGTTAAGCAAAAACAACCCGACGCCTTTTACGGGATGGGCGTTTTACTGGTCAACGGAGCCGAGGGTGTGCCCAAAGACGTTGCGGCGGGGGTCAGAAATTTTGAACAGGCCGCTTCTTTCGGGCATCCCATGGCGGAACTTGAACTCGGAAACGCCTACCGGGCGGGCGAAGGTGTAAAAAAAGACAGGAAGAAGGCGATGGACTACTATAAAAAAGCCGCCGCCAAAGGTCTGAGCGAAGCGCAAAGCGCTCTTGAATCCATGGACGCCGAAAAATAAGAGGAATGTCCATGGCTGAAGCCTATAAAATAGGGGAAGCGGCCGCGCTGCTGAATCTCAAACCCTATGTGTTGCGCTTCTGGGAAACGGAATTTCCGGATATCGTCCCCCTGCGCACGGAGAGCGGACGGCGTCTGTACCGTGAAGAGGATGTGGCCCTTCTGGAACGCATCCGCTTTCTGTTGCACGAGCGCGGCCTGACCATAGGCGGGGCGCGCAAAATCCTGGGGGAGGAAAAGGAACGCGGGGTCCGCTATGTTTTCAACCTGCGCGGGGCCATCGCCGAAACGGAATTCTTCAGCCCCGTTGCGGTCACTCCCTCTCCTTTGTCTGCCGCAGCACCCGCAGCCATACCCGCATCTTCGCCCCCCCCCACTGCGCCTTCGGCCTTTCCCCGCTCCGATCCGGGGGAAGGGATAATTTCCGCCGCCTCCGCCCGGAATAAACCCCTCCAAACTGAACACGCCTGGGCTGAACCTGTGGAGGAGAAGCCGGAAGAGGAGGAAGCGGAAGAGGAATATCCGGACGAGGAGGAAGCGGAAGACCTGGACCTTTACCCGCCCTATGCCGGTCTCTCCACGCGCCTGGAACGGGGAGGACAGTTCAGTCTGCCCGGCCTGGAAAAAATTCTTCCCCTTCTGCCCGGACTACTGAACAATTTTGCAGAGAACGTCGCATACGGCGGGACAGACCCTGACACCGCCCCCGCCGAACCCAAAGGCATATTGCCTCTCTTTACGGCCAGTCCCGCGCGGGATACCTCCGGCAGGACGGGCGGCGCTTTTTTCAGCGCCAAAAGCGGTCCGAGCGGCAAAAGCTTCCCTGCCTCGATAGTTACGGAGTTGGAAGAGATCGCCGCCCTGCTCCGCCGTCACCCTTCACCTTTGAAAAAAGCCGGCCAGCCATGATCCTCTCTCCTTCCCTTTTGTCCGCCGATTTCGGAAATCTGGCCCGCGAGCTTGACGATCTGGCCAAAGCCGGCGTCGCCTGGGTACATTTTGACGTTATGGACGGGCGCTTTGTGCCCAACATTACCTTCGGACCGCCGGTCATCAAAAGACTGCGCGAAAATTCCCGGCTCTTTTTTGACGTGCATCTCATGATCGAAGAGCCGGAGCGGCACCTGGAAGCCTTCGCCGAGGCCGGAGCGGATATGCTGGTGATCCACGTTGAGGCCGCGCGGCATCTGGACCGCGCCTTGCGCCGGATACACGAACTTGGCCTCAAGGCCGGCGCGGCCCTTAACCCCTCCACCCCGGTGGCCGCCCTGGAAAATGTTACGGATTTACTGGACATGGCCCTGATCATGAGCGTAAATCCGGGATTTGGCGGACAGAGTTTCATTCCCCGCAGCCTGGACAAGATCCGGGATCTCAGGACCCTGTTGCGCGAGTGCGCAAGCCCGGCCCTGATAGCCGTGGACGGCGGAGTGGACCCGGAAAAAGTTCCGGGGCTTTTGCAGGCGGGCGCACAGGTGCTGGTTTCAGGCTCGGCCTTTTTCAATCATCCGCCCTATCAAAAACGACTGCTGGACTTTGATCGCGCAGCCGCAAAGGAGACGCAATGCCTACACGCAAAGAATTAGCCGACGCCCTGCGCGTTCTCGCCATGGACGCGGTGGAAAAGGCCCGCTCCGGGCATCCCGGCGCTCCGATGGGTATGGCGGATATGGCGGAAGCCCTGTGGAACGGCTTTTTGAGCCACAACCCGGCCAATCCGAAATGGAGCAACCGGGACCGTTTCGTACTCTCCAACGGTCACGCTTCCATGCTCCTTTACGGCCTGCTGCATCTTTCCGGCTACGATTTAAGCATTGAGGACATAAAAAACTTCCGGCAACTGCACTCCAAAACACCCGGTCATCCGGAATACGGTCTCACACCCGGAGTGGAGATCAGCACCGGCCCCCTCGGACAGGGTTTTGCCGCCGCCGTGGGTATGGCCCTGGCCGAGCGGCTTCTGGCCGAGGAATTCAATCGTCCGGATCTGGAGATTGTGGACCATTACACTTACGTCTTCATGGGTGACGGTTGCATGATGGAGGGGATCTCCCATGAAGCCGCCTCCCTGGCCGGGGCACTCGGCCTGGGCAAACTGATCGCCTTCTGGGACGACAACGGCATTTCCATTGACGGGAAAGTGAACGACTGGTTTGCCGACGATACCCCGGCGCGTTTCAAAGCCTACGGCTGGCGTGTGCTGACAGATGTGGACGGACAGGACGGCGAGGCCGTGAAAAAGGCCATAGCCAAAGCCAGACGCGACAAAAGCAAACCCTGCCTGATTTGCTGCCGCACAAGCATCGCCTTCGGCTCCCCCGGCAAGGGAGGCAGCGAGAAAAGCCACGGCGCGCCTCTCGGCGAAGACGAAATCAAGGCCGTCCGCAAATGCCTGGGTTGGAGCAATCCTCCCTTTGACATCCCCGCCCCGGTTAAAGCGGCCTGGGACGCGCGCAAAAAAGGTCAGGCCGCAGAAAAACGCTGGCTCGCGCTCTTTGACAAATATTCCAAGGCCTGGCCTGCACCAGCCGCTGCCTACGAAAGACGCATGCAAGGCTTTCTGCCGGAAGGATGGGAACAGTCGCTCACCGCCTATGCCGAAGCGGCCCAGGCCAATGTCCAGGCCAAAGCCGGCCGCATCGCCTCCAAAGAGCTGCTGGACCATCTGGCCCCTGCCCTGCCGGAACTGCTGGGCGGCTCTGCCGATCTCAGCGCCTCCGTGGGCACACGCTGGGAAGGCGCGGTCAACATTACGCGCACGGATTTCAAGGGCCGCTATGTATCATACGGGGTGCGGGAATTCTGCATGGGCTGCATGATGAACGGTCTCTCCCTGCACGGCGGCTTTATACCCTATGCCGGAACCTTCCTGGTCTTCGCGGATTACGCCAAAAGCGCCATCCGTCTGGCCGCGATGATGCGTCGGCGTCTTGTCTGGGTGCTCACCCACGATTCCATAATGGTCGGCGAAGACGGCCCCACACACCAGCCCGTGGAACAGATCGCCATGCTGCGCTCCACTCCGGGCATGGATGTCTGGCGACCCTGCGATGCGGTGGAATGCTCCTTTGCCTGGCGATCCGCCCTGGAACGCGCGGACGGTCCCACAAGCCTGATCCTGTCCAGACAAAATCTCGCCATACCCCCGCGCGACGGCAAAAAAAATGCCGATATCGGACGCGGCGCTTATATACTCAAGGATTGCAAAGGCGAACCGGAAATCATCCTTATCGCCACCGGCTACGAAGTGCATCTGGCCCTGGCCGCAGCCGAAGCCCTGGAGAAAAAAGAGCGGCGGGTGCGCCTTGTCTCCATGCCTTCAGCGGAAGTCTTTGAGCGCCAGGTCCTGGATTACCGGGAAAGCGTGCTGCCTCATAACGTGCGTTGCCGCGTGGCCGTTGAGGCGGCCTCGGGTGATTTCTGGCGACGTTATGTAGGGCTGGACGGGACTGTGGTCGGCATGTCCAGTTTTGGAGAATCCGCTCCCGGACCCGCCGCTTACGAATATTTCGGCTTTACCGTCGCCAAGGTCCTGGAAGCCGTCAAACTGGCCTGCCGTCACTGTGGCATCAAAGAATAAGGGTTGATGGGAAAGTTTTTTTGCTATGAAACTGATCGAATACTACGAATCCGCGCTGGAGAGACTAAAAAACGACTGCATACAATGCGGGAAATGCGTTTTTGGCTGCAAAGCCATGCAGGCCCTGCCCGAAGCTCCGGACCCGCGCCGGACCCAGGCGGATATTCTGGATTTTCTGCGCGGCGGCGCATCCCTGTCCGCGTCTGCCCTGCTCAAAACGCGCGCCTGTATGCGCTGTTACGGATGTCTGGACCTGCCCTGTCCAATTAAAGTCAGCTCCCTGCAGATTAACGAGCTGATCGCGCGTGAGCTGCACAGGCGGGGCGACCTGCCCTGGGACGGGCCGACATATCCTGTGCATAAGGAGAAGGTGGAAAAGCTGTGCAGCGCCGCCGAGCGGCAACGCATTACGCGTCCGGTCGCAAACCCGGACGCCTCCACGCTCTTCTTCCCCGGCTGCAACGTTTACAAGCAGCCGGACAAACTCCTGAACGCCCTGGAGGTGCTGGACGCCATAGGCGAACCCCATTCCTTCGCCCCCGGCATGAAGTATTGCTGCGGCTCCTCGCCGCGCGGCATGGCCGGCGATGTGGAATGGGTGCAGGGAGCGGCCGGAAAACTCTTCGCCTACGCCGAAAGCCTGAACACAAAAACCCTGGTCTTCTGGTGCCCCACCTGTCTCTCCATGTTACAGGACAGAATCCGGCATTTTTACAATCCCCCCTTCGAGTGTCTGTCTTTCGGACAATATGTGCTGGCCCATCTGGACAGACTCAAGTTCCCCGCCGCCGTTCCCCAGCGGGTCGCCTACCACGAACCCTGTAAAAACGCCTACATGGGCATCGATCCGGACTCCGTACGGCAAATCTTGCGGGCGATTCCGGGGACACAACTGCTGGAAATGGAGCATCACGGCAAAGATACCCTGTGCTACGGCTGCACCGCTGTCGATTCCCACCCGGAGACCGGAGAAAAAGCGACCCTGCGCAGGCTGCTCGAAGCCAAAGCCTGCGGGGCCGACACCCTGATCACCATGTGCCACAACTGTAACTGGATTTTCACGCCGGCCCTGAAGGCGCGCGGCAAAGCCCATGGGCTTACTTTCAGCATAGAAAACTTGTCCACTTACCTGACCAAAGCCATGGGCATAGCGCGCCCGGACAGTTTGCTGTAAGCCGGCGCGCGTTCAAAAAGCCAGGCAGTTTGCGCGAAAGCGCTCTTTCATTTCTTCACCCACATGCGGACTCTGAGAATCAAGAACACACAAACCAGTCCCGCAACGACAACCAGCACGTAATCCAGCCAGGTTATCTCACGCGGCGGCAAGACCTTGTTCAGGGCCTTTTCCGGCAGAACCCGCATCGCCCGCACACTTGAAGCAATGGACTCATCGTAGGCCGCATGGGGTGGCCCGTCATACAGGGTCAGCAGGACCAGCACTCTGTCCACACTAAATGTCACCTTAATCCAGCGGTTGCGGGTTGTTCCCCGTTCATCAGCGAAATCCAGCACCGTGCGCAGATTGAGAGAGAAAAAATCATCGCCCAGATGACTGTTAATCAAAATGCTCTGCGGAAAATTCTCCTTGTAGGCCTCCTGCATGGCGTTGGCCATAGCCGCCGTTAACGCTTGGGGATCATTGGCGATAGCCTGGACGGCATTTTTATCAAGATTGAAGGCGGTATAATCAAGGGCGAACACCATCAGGGCCGGGGAGGCTTGCGCGTCATCCGGCAGAACCGCCCCCCGCAAGAAGGGCACATCACCAGCAGCGTCCAGAACGAAAACAGCGCGTACCCTGGCGACCAAATCTTCAAGAAGTCCGGGGTCCGTAACTTCCCGCCAGCCTGCGGGCAGGGGCAGAATATAACCCGCCGCCTCATCGCGCAGAACGGCAGCAGCCATGTCTTCAGCGGCGCGCGCCAAGGCGGGGAACAGAGAGCAGAGGGCAAGGAGAAAAAATGCTAGGCGCATGTACACTTCTATATCCCTCATAAATAATCGCGCTTGCCGACAAAGCGGGGCAAATCCCCCCTTTTGCCGGCAAGCCCGATGTGCCCCGGCGCGCGGGCGCGCCGGGGTAAAATGCTGTAATGGGCTTAATACAGGCCGGTGATGTAATATAGGGCAATTACAACCGGCACCGCAACCGTTTTGATGACCGTAGTGGCCAGGATAGGCATATATGCCTGGCGGTGGGTCAGTCCGGTCACAAACATGGCGGTGATGACCGCTCCGTTGTGCGGCAGACTGTCCATGCCGCCCGAGGCCATGGAGGCCACCCGGTGGGCCACCTCCAATGGGATATTGGCCTCGTTGGCCATCTGAATAAACATGTCCGACATCGCGCCCATGGCTATGCTTATGCCGCCGGAAGCCGAGCCGACAATGCCGGCCAGCACGTTGACGGTAATCGCTTCGGCCACCAGCGGGTCGCCGCTGACATGCTTGAAAAATTCAACCAGGAAGAGGAATCCGGGCAGGGCCGCGATAATCGAGCCGTAGCCGTATTCCGAAGCCGTGTTCATGATGGCTAGAAGCGCGGCGGCCATGGCCTGCTTCATGCCGTCCGTAAAACCCTTGATCACGGCCTTGGGGGCCAGGAGAATGGTACAGAGAATGGCCGCGACCATGGCGATTTCCACCGCCCACAGGCCACGCATGGCGGCCACGGAGACGACTATCGGGGCCTTGAGGCCGGGGAAGCTGAGGGAATACTGCTCGCCGAACAGGGCCGGCACACCGTATTTGGTCATCAGATAGTTCACCACACCCACCAGGACCAAGGGGATAATGGCAATCTGCCAGGGCGGCAGTTTCTGGCTGGGATCAAAAGGCGCGGGTTCCTGAAGAAGCTCCACGCCGCTGCTGTAGGTTTCGCCCTTGGCTGCGGCTTTTTTCTGCAGGTGCATGAAATAAAGCAGACCCAGCACAAAGACGAAGAGGCCGCCGACTATGCCGAGTATGGGGGCGGCATAGGCATCGGTCTTGAAGAAGGAGGTGGGGATAATGTTCTGAATCTGGGGTGAGCCGGGGAAGCAGTCCATGGTGAAGGTAATGCCGCCCAGCCAGATGGCGCCCGGAATCAGACGTTTGGGGATAACGGCCAGCTTGAACATTTCCGCCGCAAAAGGATAGACGGAAAAGACGATGACGTGCGCGGAAACGCCGCCATAGCTCAGTATCGCGGCCACCAGAACGATGGTCAGGATGGCGTTTTTCGGCCCGACCATCTTGAAGATGGCCAGGGTAATGGATTTGGCAAAGCCGGACATTTCAACGACTTTGCCGAATATGGCCCCGAGCATAAACAGAGGAAAAAAGTTCCGGACAAATTCGGAAGTCCTCTGCATGAACAGGTTGGTATAGGCGGGCAATATAGCCAGCGGCTCAAAGAAGAGCACCGCCGCCAGGGCCACAATCGGCGCGAAGATAATCACGCTGTAGCCTCTGTAAGCGACTGTAATCAGGGCCGCCAGGGCTATAATAATAATTAACAGATCCATTTAAATCTCCGTGGGTTAAATCACATCCTCAACACGTTTGGCGGCAATAGCCACGGCCTCGCCCTCGGTAACAACCTGTCCATGCTGGTTGATGCAGCGGGTGGCCATGCGGATACGGTTTTTCTCCATTTTTTCCAGCACCTCGCATTCCGCCCGCAGGGTATCGCCGATGCGGACAGGCATTTTGAAGGTACAGGACTGGGAGACGTACAGAGCGCCTTTCCCCGGAATGTACATGCCCACCAGGGTAGAAAAGAGCGAGGTGGAAATCATGCCCTGGGCGATGCGACCGCCCATTTTTTTACCGAGTGAACTGGTGGTCGCGTACACCTCATCCACATGGATGGGATTGAAATCGGAGGTCACAGCAGAAAAACTGTGGATGTCCGATTCCGTTATGGTTTTGGAAAAGCCGTCTATGTCGCCTACTTTAATTTCATCATATGTCTTGCCGCGCATTGTATCCTCCAGGGAAAAAAAGGAGCGGAAACGCCTGACTTAAGCTAGAATTGTTCCGGAAATGACCATTTTCTGCACTTCGTTGGTGCCTTCATAGATCTCGGTAATCTTGGCGTCGCGCATATAACGCTCCACCGGATAGGATCTGGTATAGCCTATGCCGCCGTGAATCTGCACGGCCTTGGTGGTGACTTCCATGGCGGTCTGGGCCGCAAAGAGTTTGGCGCGGGCGGAATGCACCGAATAGCGGCCGCCTTCCATCTTGGCCAGGGCCGCTCTGTAGACCAGCCAGCGGGCTGCTTCTATCTTGACGTCCATATCCGCAAGCATCCACTGGATGCCCTGGTTGGCGGAAATGGGTTTGCCGAACTGGATGCGTTCCTTGGAATAGGTAATGGCCGCCTGCAGCGCGCCTTCGGCGATGCCCAGAGCCTGCGCGGCCATGGCGATGCGTCCGCCGTCCAGAACCTGCATGGCGATGCGGAAGCCGTCACCTTCTTTGCCGACCAGATTTTCAACCGGGAC
>JAISKK010000030.1 GCA_031260965.1 Desulfovibrio sp.
AGGTCCGATCTGTTATTGAGGGGCATTTAAAACTCCTTGAACTCGGGCAAATGGAAGATATCCGCCTGGAACGGGCTACAGCTGCCCTGAACCGGCGCGCGGAAACGCAACAGACAGAAAATGACGTGGACAGCGGCAAACAGCCAGCCTGACCTTCCGCCCTTTGTGAGACGGGTCAGGGACAATGAATGGCATATTTTTGTCCATGTGTTGCCTGGCGCAAAAAAATCCGAACTTTACGGCGTCAGGGAAGGTCGGCTTTGTTTGCGTCTGACAGCTACGGCAGTTGAAAACAAAGCCAATAAAGCGCTGGTTGCTTTTGCGGCGGAAACTTTAAAGATAAAACCCTCTGCGATATCCATTGCAGGCGGAAAAAAAGCCAGACAGAAACGTCTGCTGGTTTCAGTTACGGCGGAACCGGACTGGAATCTTCTGCTGTCGAATCCTGAAAACTGATTTACCCACTCTTGACCCGGAGGTGTATTGTGGAAACAAAAGAATTTGAGTTGTTGGAAAAACTGGCTCCTATCCATCCGGATTTAAAAAGCCTGTGGGAGGACCACATCCTGTATGAAAAACAACTGGAAAAACTTGAAGGAAAAAACTTCCTGACCCCCTCGGAAAAACAGGAGGTAAGCAGAATAAAAAAACATAAACTTGAAGGCAAAACAAAACTTGTCGCTCTTTTGCAGACTTATTCCGCACAGGATGGTCGCGCCTGATGGAGTACAGCGGGGCCAGAATATTGATGGAATGCCTGAAACGCGAACAGGTGGAAGTCATCTTCGGCTATCCGGGCGGAGTGATCATCGATCTTTTTGACGAAATGTCCCGCCACAGTGACGCGTTAAAGCCCTATCTTGTTCGCCACGAACAAGGCGCCATCCACGCTGCAGACGGCTATGCGCGCGCCTCAGGCAAAACCGGGGTCAGCATCCTCACCTCCGGTCCGGGCGCCACAAACGCCGTGACCGGCATCGCCACCGCCTACAGCGACTCCATACCGATGGTAGTAATTACCGGACAGGTCCCCACCCAACTTATAGGCAACGATGCCTTTCAGGAAGTGGATATTGTCGGAATCACGAGACCCTGCACCAAACACAATTATCTGGTAAAAGACATAAAACTCCTGGCCGGGACCATACGCAACGCCTTCTATTTGGCTAAATCCGGCAGACCCGGACCTGTGCTTATTGATCTGCCGAAAGACATAATCGTAGGCAAAAGCGAATTTGTCTGGCCTGAAGAAGTGCGCGTGCGCAGCTATAATCCAAATTACAAACCCAACCTCGTACAGTTACGCCGCGCTGCTGACCTGATCGTTAACGCCAAACGTCCGCTTTTTCTCATCGGCGGAGGGGTTGTCAGCTCAAATGCCGGCGATGTTGTGACCGATATCGCGGTACGCTGCCGCATTCCTGTAATCTCCACTCTCATGGGACTGGGCGGTTTTTCCGGCACAAATTCCCTGTGGCACGGCATGGTCGGAATGCACGGCACCTTTACAGCCAACCGGGCCGTAACCGAGGCCGATGTGCTCATAGCCGTCGGTACGCGCTTTGCAGACCGCGTTACCGGCAAATTGTCCGTCTTTGCCAAACAGGCGCGTATTGTGCATATAGATATTGATCCCACCTCCATACGCAAAAACGTCAATGTTGATGTGCCGGTTGTCGCCGATTGCCGCGAGGCGGTTGTCGGCCTTGCGGAAATTTTGTCCGCCCAGGCGGGAGAAAAAAACTGGGAAGAGGATCATGCCGCCTGGCTTTCGCTGCTTGCCGAATATGAAAAAAAACATCCTCTGACATTTCTGCCGGGCGATGAAATAAAACCGCAACAGGTAATTGAAGCCCTTGACCGGATGACAAGGAATAAATACGATATTCTCATCAGCACGGATGTTGGTCAGCACCAGATGTGGACAGCCCAGTTCTTCAAATTTATCAAGCCCCGCACATTTCTTTCCTCCGGAGGTCTGGGAACCATGGGTTTCGGCTTACCGGCAGCTCTGGGCGCCCAGGTCGCCTCGCCGGAAAAGCTGGTGGTCTGCATCAGCGGCGACGGCTCGATACAGATGAACATCCAGGAACTTGCGACAATTGTGGCCAACAAACTGCCGGTTAAAGTCATTATTCTCAATAACCGCTTTCTCGGCATGGTCCGCCAATGGCAGGATTTGTTCTTTGGGAGAAATTATGTATGTACGGATCTTGAAGGGCAATCGCCAGATTTCGTGCGTCTTGCTGAAGCCTTTGGGGCGACTGGCTACCGGATAAGCGAAAGTGCGCAGCTTGAGCCGACCCTGCAAAAGGCCCTGGATGCGCCAGGCGCGGTTATTGTGGATGTACGCGTAAGCAGGGAAGAAAACGTTTATCCCATGGTCCCGGCCGGCAAGGGACTTGACGAAATGCTCGTCACTTAATGTAAGGAGACCGCAGTGCGATATGTACTTTCCGTTCTGGTTGACAATGAGCCGGGCGTCCTGTCACGGGTGGCAGGCTTGTTCAGCGGCAGAGGCTTTAATATTGAAACCCTTAATGTCGCGCCAACTCTTGAAAATGGCGTCTCCATGATGACCATTGTCACTTCCGGCGATTCCCAGATCATTGAGCAGATTATCAAACAACTGCGCAAACTGGTCACGGTCATCAAGGTGGTCGATTTTCATGAACTGGCCGCTGTTGAGCGCGAAATGATGCTGATCAAGGTGCAGGCGGACGATTCGCGGCGCGGCGAAGTGCTGCGTATCGCGGACATCTTTCGTTGCAAGGTGGTGGACGTAAGTCTGGTGGACCTGACTCTTGAAGCGACGGGCGACCACGAAAAAATCGGCGCCATTATCAATCTGCTCAACCGCTTCGGCATCAAGGAACTGGCCCGTACCGGGACTTTGGCCATGAAGCGCAGCATGCAACGTGAATGACTGGAAAAAAGACTGTGCGCTTTTTTCTTTTTACTATAAATCCAATCCCAAGGAGCAGGAAGCATGAAGGTGTACTACGAGAAGGATGGGGATCTTAAACTACTGAAAGGTAAAACAATAGCAATAATCGGCTATGGAAGCCAGGGGCATGCCCACGCCCTTAACCTTCGGGACGCCGGCCTGGATGTTATTGTCGGGCAACGCCCGGGTAGCCCGAACCATGCGCTGGCCAAAGAACACGGATTTGCCCCAATGTCCGCAGCCGATGCGGCCAAAAAAGCCAATATCATCATGATTCTGCTTCCGGACCAGCACCAAGCGACGGTATATGAGCAGGACATAAAACCACATCTTAAAGCTGGAAAATCTCTGCTCTTTGCCCACGGCTTCAACATTCACTTTAATCAGATTCTCCCTCCAAAAGATGTTGACGTCATGCTCATTGCGCCTAAAGGGCCGGGACACCTTGTCCGCCGCACCTACAGCGAAGGTGGAGGCGTCCCCTGCCTGGTCGGCATTCATCAGGACGCCACAGGAAAGGCCCTCAAAACCGCCCTTGCCTACGCCAAAGGTATTGGCGGCACTCGCTCCGGGGTCATTGAAACCACCTTCCGGGATGAAACGGAAACGGATCTTTTCGGTGAACAGGCCGTCCTCTGTGGCGGTCTGTCCGCATTGATCCAGGCCGGTTTTGAAACTCTGGTAGAGGCCGGCTATGCCCCCGAACTGGCCTTTTTTGAATGCATGCACGAGGTCAAACTCATAGTGGATCTGATTTATGAAGGCGGACTGTCCCGCATGCGCTACTCGATTAGCGACACAGCCGAATACGGCGATTATGTTTCCGGGCCGCGCGTTGTCAACCAGGAAACCAAAAAGGAAATGAAGGCCATTCTGCGTGATATCCAGGAGGGAACCTTTGCCCGAAACTTCATCCTGGAGAACAAGGCCAATATGCCGTCCTTCAAGGCTATGCGCCGTATACAGGCGGATCACCCCATCGAAAAAGTCGGAGCTGAATTGCGGGCCATGATGCCCTGGCTAAAAAAGAAATAAAGCGCTTGACGCTTGAGCCTGATGGGGACAAGTCTCCCTTCGGGCTCAAGCGCGCGAAAAATAAAAATGACTCATGTCGCCTTTCAGGCTGACCTGATAAAACTTGAAGCCCATATCTGCGCCCAGTGCGGCATAGGCTTGTGCAGGTACGGCAGAAAAGATCGCGGTCTGAAGATCGCGCAGGGCATACAACAACGAAGCCCGAATGGCAAGTTCCGTAAACATGGAGGCAAGTTGCGGGCAGGCAGCTAAAAATTCTTCCACTACCCGGTCTTGCGGATCATCTCCCACAGGAACCAGCCGAGCCTTTCCGTCCAGACGCAAGGTTCGTTTTGCGGCAAGGTCCGCGCCGCATTTCTTAAGCCCATCCTGCAAGGTTTCCAAAAAACTGTCCTGTAAATTCGCTATGCTTTCTGACAATAAAAAAATCATGCGCGATCCGGCATCTTCTTCCGGGCTAAGAGCAGATGGATCGCATAAATCCAGGTATGTCAAAGACTTTTTTAATCTGCTCAAGATCGAAGGCAGATCGTCGCAATTTTCTGAAGCAAACTGACCTTTCGATCTGAAATCCGGATATGGGACACGGCACGGCTTCTCCGGAAATTGCGAAACCGCTGCCTGCAAACAAGACGTGTTCTGGCTCACAAGAACTCCCTGGCGGCATTTTTTTCCCAATCCCCGTATGGCAATACTATAAGCAATATTGATGCCGAAAAAACGCTTGCTCTACAATTCGCAGGCAGATTTTCTCACGAACCCTGCCTCCAGGGAGGCGGCAGCATTGCCCGATGTCCCTTGACGGCCAGCCTGCATAAGGGAAGTCCGCGAAAATAAAGTCCTATTTCCTTTGCCTTCGTTTCCACATCCAGGTTTCGCCCTGCAAGCAAATCGACAATGGGTCCGGATTCATCCAGATCCAGGGTCGGGATTGCAGAAGCGGCAAGGCTTGGGCAATCCGGCATGAGCGCGCGCAACCAGGGGTTTGTATGCAAATCACCACCTCCTCCCAAGCGTCCAAGCAAAAAGCCGCGCCCCTTGACCATTCCATCTGCAAGCATACCCAAATAGGGCATGGCTCTACCCGGAATGAAATACAGGCGCGAATTAAGAGCCACCACACCGCCTTCAGGCAGCAGGTCCGGATCAAGATAAGGTCCGGCCAGAGCAGATCTCGTCATGCGCGTGACAAAAAAATCAGCTTCACCGACTTTTCCTGGCCCGCGTCTGCCCTTCCCCGCTCGTTTATAAGGCAAATCTTCTGCCGGTCGTGCCTTTTTAGGCCAAACTCCGGTATGCGGACGCTGTACCCTGTCACCCGATTCGTCCAGACAGGTTCCGGATGCCGGTTTGCGTAAAAGAGCTACAAAAAAACCCTGCCCACCCAAGTCAGAGCCGTCCCCTGCCCCTCCGGCATTTTTGGCGCCGGCATTCGCTCTTACACGCCAGACCCCAGTATATTGCGGCAATTGCGCAGCATCCAGCGCAAAGGCTTGCGGAAAAAAGGGCAGAGGCAGAAATTCCAGGCCCAGTTCTTCACAGGCATAGTGGATCTGCTCTTCGTTTTCAGCATTGTTGCTGGTACATGTGGAATAAACCAGTCGTCCGCCAGGCTTTAAAAGCCGGGCAGCCCTTCCCAGCAATTTTTTTTGCAGGGTCGTCAGGGCTTTGATTTTGTCGCCCTGCCAGAGATCCAGCACACGCGGATTTTTTTCGGCCGTCCCCCATCCGCTACAGGGCGGATCCAGAAGTATTGCATCCCAGAGAGTCTTGCGCGACGCTGCTTCCACCTCGTCATAATTCGGGAGCCGATCTTTTATCACTCCGCGCTTCGCCTGCTCAAACGGACGCGGCAGAGGAAAATTTTCACCGGGGCAGGAAGCGGTAATGCAAGCAAGGAGATTTTGGTTCTGCATATTGGATCGCAAGACTACCAAGCGCTTTGGCGAAGGCTCGTTGGCCAGTGTAAAGCCCTCTGCCCCGCACATCAAACTGAGCATACCGCTTTTGCCGCCCGGACTGGCGCAAAGGTCCAGGACACAATCACCTTTTTTCGGGGACAAAGCCAAAGGAGGCAGCATGGAAGAGCGATCTTGAATATATATATATCCGAAAAAAGAGGCGATGCTGAGCCCCAACGGCAGGGGAGCGTAGAGAAGCCGACGCGCGAAGCTGTAAAAAGGGTCCGGCTCAAAAATAAAACCTTGCGCGCGCAACAGTTCTTCCACCAGGAGAAGCTGATCGGACACGCAGGATATGCGGAAGGACTGGTTTGGGGTGGAAGTCACGTTTTTCTTTTATGGCGGCAGGGGTAAAACAATTATTTTGTTTGCAAATTCCCGCAGATGGAACTACAAATCAATCCGCATTGAGTCAAGCCGCAACCGCTCACGCTCCATTTTGCGGCATCCGGACAGATTTATATACTCAGAGGACCTGCCATGAAAGCAACACGCAGTCTGCGCATGACCCAGGGACTGGAAAAAGCGCCGCACCGCTCTCTTCTCTATGCTCTGGGCCTGACCCGAGAAGAAATCCAGCGCCCCATAATTGGAATAGTCAATGGATTCAATGAAGTAGTCCCCGGCCACATTCACTTGCGCACCCTGGCGGAAGCCGCCAAGGCAGGCGTACGCAGCGCCGGCGGCACACCGCTTGAATTCCCGGCCATAGCCGTATGTGATGGTTTGGCCATGAACCACGAGGGCATGAAATTTTCCCTGCCCAGCCGGGAAATAATCGCGGATTCCATTGAACTTATGGCCACGGCGCATCCTTTTGACGCTCTGGTTCTCATACCCAATTGTGATAAAACCGTGCCCGGCATGCTTATGGCCATGCTGCGTCTGAATATTCCGGCCATTCTGATAAGCGGCGGTCCCATGCTCGCCGGGTCCACAATGTCCGACCGGGACGGCGCCGCCTCCGATCTCATTTCCGTATTTGAAGGCGTAGGCCGGGTGCGGGTAGGAGACATGAGCGAAGATGCCCTGGAGGACATGGCAAAAAGCGCCTGCCCCGGTTGCGGCTCCTGTGCCGGAATGTATACGGCCAATACCATGAACTGTCTGGCCGAAACCATCGGCCTCGCCCTGCCCGGCAACGGAACGATCCCCGCCGTGTCAGCCGACCGTATCCGTCTGGCCAAAAACGCCGGTACAAGCGTTATGGCCCTTCTGGAGAAGAACATCCTCCCCCGGACCATAGTCACGGAAAAATCCGTCGCCAACGCCACCGCTGTAGACATGGCGCTGGGCGGTTCATCAAACACCGTCCTGCATCTGCCGGCCATCTTCCGCGAAGCCGGTCTGCCCCTTACTCTGGAAATTTTTGACGAAGTCAGTCGCAAGACGCCGAATCTCTGCAAACTTTCCCCGGCGGGTCGTCCGCATATTCAGGATTTACACGCGGCCGGAGGCATACCGGCGGTTATGGCCGAGTTGCTCGGCGGCAATCTTCTGCATGGGGATGCCCTGACCGTCACCGGCCACACAGTAGCGGAAAACCTGAAAGCTTTGAGGGCCAAGAACCGCAATCCGGAGGTCATCCGCCCCTTAAGCAATCCGCACTACCATGAGGGCGGAATAGCCATCCTCAAGGGCAGCCTCGCCCCGCAAGGCGCGGTGGTAAAACAGTTCGCCGTTCTGCCCTCCATGCTGAAACGCACGGTGACGGCCAAAGTTTTCGACACCGAGGAAGACGCCGTGGCAGCCATTCTCGGAGGTAAGATTAAAGCCGGAGACTGCGTGGTTGTGCGTTACGAGGGTCCCAAGGGTGGTCCGGGAATGCGCGAAATGCTCACCCCGACTTCCGCCATAGCCGGGATGGGATTGGATGGCGATGTAGCCCTGATCACGGACGGGCGTTTCTCCGGAGGCTCACGGGGCGCGGCCATCGGGCATGTTTCGCCGGAAGCAGCGGAAAGAGGGCCGATTGGAGTGGTTGTAGACGGGGACTCCATCCTCATTGACATACCCGGTCGCAAACTGGATTTGCTGATCAGTGAAGCTGAACTGACAAAACGCTTGCGCGAGTTCCAGCCGCAGGAAAAGGCCATCGCTTCCTCCCTGCTGCGCCGCTATTCACGGCAAGTGGGGTCAGCGGCCGGCGGCGCAATTTTTAAGGACTGATCCCATCAGCCATGCCTGCATACGGCGAAATTTTCATTCTTGTCAGTCCCGGAGGCAAACGCAGTCTGCGCCGCTTAACGCCGGGCAACGACATTCACGGTAATGACGGCGTATTGCCCGCATCCATTCTGGCGGAAGCTGACTTCGGAACCGAGGTCAAAACCCTGCAAGGCATACCTTACAGAATATTAAAACCCTCTCTCTATGACCTGACGCGCGGGGTGAAACGCCGGACACAAATAATGTATCCCAAGGATATCGGATACATATGCATGCGTCTGGGGGTTGGGCAAGGCAGCCGGATCATTGAGGCCGGCTCCGGCTCCGGCGGTCTCACCCTAGCCCTGTCCTGGTTCAGCGGCGAAAGCGGACACGTTTACAGCTATGAGGCCCAGCGCGAATTTTTTGATCTCTGCCGACGCAATCTTAATTGGGCCGGACTGGGGCAGAACGTAACACAGTATCTGCGCGATGTAGCGGACGGTTTTGAGCAAAACGATGTTGACGCCCTTTTTCTTGACCTGCGAGACCCCTGGAATTATCTGGAGCAGGCGAGCGCAGCCGTGAGGCCCGGCGGACTTTTCGCCTTCTTCCTGCCCACCGCCGATCAGGTTTCCATGCTGCTCAAAGGCATGGAAACTCGTCCCTATGATGAAATTGAAGTCGAAGAACTTCTCGTGCGGCCCTGGAAGGCGGTAGCGGACCGCCTGCGGCCCGAAGATCGCATGATCGCCCATACCGGCTTTCTCATTTTTGCCCGCAAACAGGAAAAATCGCAGGAATTTGAAAATATGAAGCCGCTCGGCACACGGGAGCGCAAACAACGCGCTGCCCTTGAACAGCGTTTACAGGCCTCAGCCGCACCAGATGAATAAGGCCCCGGACACCATAGCCGCCATCGCCACTCCTCCGGGATCAGGCGGTATAGCAATTCTGCGTTTTTCCGGTCCCGAAGTTCACAAAATCCTCTGCCGCCTTTTTGTGCCCGCCGGGCGGAATGCAAACGATAAAGGCTTTGTTTTCCGGCCCCGCTTTATGCACTACGGCCATGCCCTGGATAAGGACGGCAGGCGTCTGGACGAAGTTCTGGCGCTTTATATGCCTGGTCCAGCCTCGGTTACGGGGGAAGACACAGGCGAAATACACTGCCATGCCGGACTGGGGGTAACCAGCGCTTTACTGGAATCTGCATTTTGCGCTGGAGCCAGCCCGGCCAAGCCCGGAGAGTTCACCTGCCGGGCTTTTTTGAACGGACGCATGGATCTGACCCAGGCGGAAGCCGTAGCCGAGTTGGTGAACGCCAAAACTCAGGTCGGCGCCCGGCTTGCTGCGGCAAAACTCCAGGGATCCCTGCGTCGCGAAATAGAAACGGTGCGAGAAACACTGGAATCCTTGCGCGTCCAAGTCATGCTGGCTGTCGATTTCCCCGAGGAAGACGCGGAGCTTTTGTCGGAAAACGCTTTTGAACAAAGCCTGTGCTTTGGCAAACAGAGCTTGCAAAAACTTCTGGATGCCTTCACCCGCGCCCGCTTCTGGCGTGAAGGCGCATCAGCGGTGTTGTGCGGACGGGTCAACGCCGGAAAATCAAGTCTTCTGAACGCCCTGCTCGGGCGAGAACGGGCCATCGTATCGGCGCAACCTGGGACAACCCGCGATTATATTGAAGAAAGCATAAATTTAGACGGACTTGAACTGCGTCTTATCGACACCGCCGGATTACGCGCCCAAACACTGGCATCGGATTACGCTCAAACTCCAACGGCAAATTGCGCTTTGACACCAGCGACAAATTACGCCCGGACCCTACCTGATAATCCTGCTTGCAATTATGCACAGAATATTTCCGGGCAAAACGTGCACATGGAAGAAGGAAATGCGCATGTAGAAAACGAAGGCATAGCGCGCGCGCTGAATCTGGCGAAAAATGCGGACCTGATAATTTTTCTCAAAGATATAAGAGACGAACTCTCTTTGGAAGAAGAAGCTTTCCTGCTCTCCCAACGCGACAGGATGACAAAGCGGAGAATAATCCTGGTCTTGAACAAAAGCGATCTCTGCGACTATCAACACCTGCCGGAATGGGTGGCCGCAAAACAAATAGTTTGCCCCTGTGTAATCATCTCCGCAAAAACTGGAAACGGACTCAGATCCCTCACAGACACTATTCGCCTTTGTTTGACGACCGGATCGTCTCCGGAAGAAGACCTGGCAGGGGATCTGGCCCCCAACCTGCGCCAATCCCTGCTTATCCGCAAAGCCGTAAACGAGTTATCGACACTTCAACAGTCCCTTGCAGACGGACAGCCTCAGGAGATTATAGCCCTGCACCTGGAAGACGCCACCAGACTTCTTGATGAAGTAAGCGGAAACGCGAGTAATGAGGATCTGCTTCAGCGCATTTTTTCCACTTTCTGCATCGGCAAATAATTTCATGATAGTCTGTTTTTATATCGAAAAAATAATTTTTTGCTGAACGCTGAAAATTTTACTCCCCCCCGCCGACATAAAATGGCATTGAGTCTACAAAAAACCCGGCTGGTGTCCTCCAACCGGGTCTTTTGTGGTTCGCTGCCCGCTGAAAACAAAGGGCAGATCGGGTTTTATTTGCGGATATTCGGCCGATCCGGCTCAGTGACATCAATGTCAATGGGCAGTACCTGCCGGTTAATGCCAAGATTGGCCATAATATTTCCGCCCAGGGTGAGCAGACGGTACTGGGCCGCAATGACATTCAATTGCGCCGTAACCAACTGGATGGAATAACTGAAAAGTTCGTTTTCGGAATCCAGCACGTCCAGAAGTGAACGCTGTCCGACATTAAACTGTTCCAGATACATATTCCTTGTCTTGGTGCTGTAATCCACGGCATTGGCGAACTGCCGGGACTGTTCGCTGGAGGAGACAAACTGGGTCCAGGTGCTCTCCGTCTCCGAAGTCAGCTGATCCTTGAGTTGTTCAAGCTCCTGTTTGTTCTGGCGGGCGCGGGCCAAATCGCCTTTCACATTGTAGTAATCATAGCCGCCGTTGAAAAGATTCCAACTGGCGCGCAGCATGATCACCATACCACCCTGGTCGTCAAGGCTGGAGCCGCTACGATAGCTATAGGTAGGACCGGCTTCAAGATTCACCTGGGGATGAAAAGCGCTCGTATCCAAACTGGCCTGGGACAGTGCGGTCTTGATGTCCGACTGTGAAGCCCGGATTTTAAGGTTGCCTGCCTGAGTGGCGATAAGAGCGGCCTCAAGGTTCGGGTAAGCCTCCGTAGGAGCATTGGGGGCCGCGACCTGTCCCGGATCCCGCCCGGAGATGCGTTTGTAATTCGATACGGCCACTTCCAAAGCCGCGCGGCTTTCCGTGAGGGAGGCTTCCGTACGCGCCAGACGGCTCTGCGTCTGGGTCACGTCAGCCATGGTCGAGGCGCCGGACTTGTGACGTTCAAACTGTGACGCCAGAATGGATTTGTGGTTTTTGACATTGAGTTCCGCCAAAGCGACGATTCGACGCTGCCGATAGATTTCGATATGCGCCAGAACCGCATCCAGGGCCATACCTTCCGCATTGTCATAAAGACGACTCTGTGCGGAATCCAGACGCGTCTCGCCAATCTCCACCCGGCGCAGTGTCGCCAGACCGTCCCAGATGGTCTGGGAAACCGTAAGGCTTGCTTCACTGCGGCTGTAATAATCTCGCGACGTGTCACCACCCGGGTTGTTTAGACCACCCCTGCGGGTTGAAGTATCGCTCCATTGTTCAATACCCCAGCCGGCGCGCGCGTCAACACGCGGAAACCAGCCGCTGCGGGCGCGTTGCAAGTCATGCACCGCCGCCTGCCGATATTCCTGGAAGGCTTTGACATTGGGGCTATAAGCCAGACTTATGGCCACTGTTTCGCGCAAAGTGACCGGAGCGTCCGCCAACGCGGACGTCGGACCGGACAGATACAAGCCAAGCGCCAATATTTGAACGCCAAAAAACACTTTGTAAAATTTTCCTTTCATGTCTTCCTCCTCTCTCTAGCCGGCCAGTCGGCGAAAATGCCTCACCAGCGCCGCGCCAACAGCCGCTCCCGTCATGTGACTTGAGCAATAAATTGGCAAGTGTTTCAAATTGTTGATAGTTTTGCGAATATTTTATATTCGCCCCATCTAATCTGACAGTTTAAAACTTTCGCAATAATTTCCTGCACATCTCCTTGTTTAATGCTGTGCGCGGTTGACTACTTCCAATCAAAATTTCTCCTCTCTGTCAAGCTCTTTTTTAAATAAAATCTTATAAATATAGGTAGATATCCTTATCTTGATGATTTTATTGAATAAATCTAAAAAAAATTTATATTTTCTCTTGAATTTTTCTTGATTTTTTGTGCGACGACAAATAAATGTTCTATGCCCTATCCATAAGAACATAGACAATACCAAATATATGCTTGTTGACGATTGCCGGGTAAGGACCTATAAACAGAAAGGGGTTTGCCGCTATTTGTACACGAGAGAGGATTGACGCAGTGAGCAATAACGCATCAGACGGAAACGGCGCCGGCGGCAACAAGGCATCGACCAGCGCTGTGACCAGACCGAAAATGTCTTCGCCACCCGCCCAGTCGGTTCAATCGATCGATCTGCTGGATGGGGCATTAATATACGGAATAAAGGAGCTCACGGGCAAGGGCGGCATCGGCCCCGGTCACGTCTGCACCGAGGCTTCGCCCCACTATGCTGCGGACCTTGTCCACATATCTTTCGACGACAGTAGCGAAGCCGCCGTCATAAATATCGGCAAAGGATATTTTCGCAGCATCTTCGGAGAAATTTCCACTCCAGACCAAGCTGACACTGACAGTAATGCGACTGAGACATATAACTCCAAGGTATCGGAAAGCGGTTCCCCTGTTCACGTTGCCGCACCCCCTCCTTTAAATACCCCGGTTGCGCCAAAAATTACGCCGGCGAAGACAAATTTTCCTGTGCCTCCAAGTCCAACTGCTACGGCTGATGAAACACAACATGATGTGCAGGACCCAGCCTTGCTGGCGCGCGTTGCGTCCCCTGCCACAGCGCCACCGGATTTCGCCGGACGCGGACAAGAGAATGCGTCTGCCGCTCCATCCGGAGTACGGGCAATGGACCCTAACGCCGATGAGATAATAGACACGGCGCGCATTGCCGGAAAGGAAAATGCCGAACAGCAGCTTAAAAATTCACTGGTGCCCGATCCGTCCGATGTTGATTACGACCCGCCACTTATTGAATGTATGGCCGGTCTTTTCAAACTTTTCGGCAAACCTGTATCAACCCGTCTTCTTATAGCAGGACTGCCGAAAACATCTGGCCCCCTGCACCCGTCCGCAGCTATCCGGGCCGCCCAGTCTGCCGGGTTGCGTGCCAAGACCCTGTATCGTCCCACACTGGCCTCCATTTCCAACCTCACACTGCCCTGCATACTGCTGCTTCAAGGCGACAAAGCCTGCATTCTCAAATCACTGGATGAAAAAGCAGCGGAAGTTCTCTTTCCTGAAAACAACATGGAACCACGCCTGATCGAGCGCGAAGTTCTGGACAACGAATACCTCGGCTATGCCATATATGCGAAACCCGAACCCAAGCTGGACAAGCGGGCCAGCGACATTAAACTCCTGGAGAGCAAACGCTGGTTCTGGGGAACGCTTGCCCGCTTCCTCCCCATATACAAGCATGTGTTCGGAGCCAGCATTCTGGTCAACCTGCTGGCTGTGTGCGGCCCCTTGTTTTTTATGAACGTCTATGACCGGGTCGTGCCGAATCACGCCGTAGACACGCTATGGATGCTGGCTCTGGGCATTGGTCTGGCTTATGTATTCGATTTCATCCTTCGGAATTTGCGCAGCTATTTTGTGGATGTGGCGGGGCGCAATGCGGACATCGTGCTGGCCAGCAAACTCATGCAACATCTGTTGTCCATGCGTCTGGACGTCAAGCCGGACTCTACTGGTTCACTAGCGAACAACCTGCGGGAATTTGAATCCCTGCGTGACTTTTTCGGCTCTACCACCCTGATGGCATTGGTTGACCTCCCCTTCCTGGTTTTTTTTGTTGTGCTGGTTGTTGTCATAGGCGGACCTATAGCTATCATTCCCATCACCGCTGTGCCCATTGTCATATGCGCCGGAATATTTCTGCAATTTCCCCTGCAACAGGTGGCGGAAAAAGGCTTTAAGGAAAACATGCAGAAAAACGCGCTCCTGGTTGAGATAATCAACGGTCTTGAGACTATCAAAACCACCATGGCCGAAGGACGCATTCAGCACGCCTGGGAACGGGTGGTGGGTATGAGCGCGGCTTCCAACAATCAAACCAAGCGCATGTCCAACCTCTCCGTCACCCTGACCATCGTCGTCACCCAGGCAGTAAGCGTTTTGCTCATCATCTGGGGCGTGTACCGTATTTCCGATGGCGAACTCAGCATGGGCGGGCTCATCGCTTGCAACATGCTGGCCGGCCGTGCCATGGCCCCCCTCTCCCAGGTGGCTTCAATGCTCACCCGGCTGCAGCAGAGCCGCATGGCCCTTAAATCTCTAGACATCTTGATGAATCTTGAGACGGAACAACCGGAATCCGGCCAATATGTGGATTTCGGCCATCTGGAACATTCTCTCACCCTCGAGGATCTTTCCTTCAAATATCCCGGCACAGAACGCTTTGCCTTGGAAAAGGTCAACATCCACGTCCGGCCCGGCGAAAAAGTCGGCATCATCGGACGCATGGGTTCCGGCAAAAGTACCCTTGGTCGCATGTGCGTCGGCCTCTACAAACCCACTGAAGGCGCTGTCAAGCTCGGCGGCGTGGATATCCGGCAGCTGGACATGGTCGATCTTCGCTCCCGCATCGGCTATGTCGGCCAAGATAATTACCTCTTCTATGGTACTGTACGCGAAAACATTTCTTTTGGCGCCGTCAACGCCGATGACCGCATGGTCCTGCGTGCCGCCAATATATCTGGGGTTACGGACTTTGTACGCGCCCATCCGGCGGGCTTCGGCATGTCGGTCGGCGAACGCGGCATGAGCCTGTCGGGCGGTCAACGCCAGTCAGTTGCCATCGCCCGGGCCCTGCTCCAGGACACGGATATCCTGATTATGGATGAGCCTTCAAGCAATATGGACAACAGCTCTGAACTTGCCTTGAAACAAAGGCTCGCGGCCACCCTCGGCAACAAAACACTTATTCTTATCACCCACCGCCTCAGCATGTTGGATCTGGCCGAACGTCTTGTCGTCATGGACAATGGGCGCATAGTGGCGGACGGACCTAAAAACGCGGTATTAAACGCCCTGCGTAATGAACAACTCCGGGTCGGCGGAGGACAGAGACCGGCCGGACCGCCTCAGGCGGACCCCAGGACAAAACCTCAGGCCCGCAGTTAAGGCGATATGGTCACCATTCTCGCGCCGGCAATGAAAAGTTGAGCAAAAAATGAGTTTCTATTTCGGCAAACAACATGAGCGTGAACAGACGGACATTGAGTTCATGGCTGAAGTTGATGCCGCTATGCGCTATAAAGGCAGCCGATGGGCATATCTGCTCTCTTTCGCTACTATTTTTGCCTTCGCCGTCATTCTGCTGGTCCTGTTTTATACAGACCGCATGGAAGTGACGCGCGGGGAAGGACAGATTACCCCTTCCCTCGGCATTCAGCCCATACAAAGCGAACAAGGTGGCATCATCCAGGAAATCTTTGTCCTGGAAGGACAAGAAATCAAAAAAGGCGACCGCCTCGTACAGATGTCCAACATCGAAGCTATCTCGGAATATCAGGACCTGCTGAACAAACAGATTGAATGCGTGCTCTCGCTTAAACGCCTGGAGGCGGAAGCCGCAAACGAGCCTCTGCGCTATACCCACGAAGAGAGCGCAGCCAACCGCGACATGGTCAACGACCAGATGCGCCTTTATATGGCACGCAGGGAAAAACAGCAGGCGGGCACTCGCGAGTTGCAGGCAACCATTGAACAGAAACGCTCCGCCGTTGCTGAAGCCCAGTCCAAAAGAAGCCAGTATGAGCAAAATCTGATATTGCTCATGGATCAGGTGGAACGGGTGCGTCCCTTGGTACAACAAAGGGCCTATTCAGAAATCGAATATCTCGGCTTGCGCCAGCGCGTCATCAGCCAGAGAGGAGAGTTGAATGCCCTGGCCGAAACCATAGCCAAAACCCAGAGCGAAGTCAGAGAAGAAGAAGACCGCCTTGCCGGTCGGGACTCCGAATGGCAGGCAGCCGTTGCTGCGGAAAATAACAATTACCGCAAACAATTGGACAGCATAAATCAAAAAATCGCCGCCGGCAGCCACAAGGTTAACATATCCGAACTGCGCGCGCCCATGAACGGAGTCATCAGGCGCATCCTCCTCAAAGAAGAAAATGTCGCCCAGCGCGCCCAGACCATTATGGAGCTTTTGCCCACTGATGACACCCTGGAAGTAGGCGCACGATTCAAGCCCTCGGATCGCGGCTTTCTGGATGTGGGCATGGAGGCCACAATTCAGGTGGACGCCTATGACTTCACAATTTACGGAAGCCTGCCGGCTTCGGTCACGCGCATCAGCGCCGACGCCATCGAAGACAACAAAGGTCAGACATGGTATGATGTGCGCCTTCAGACCGGAGCTTCAAAACTCAAACACAAAGGTCAGATACTGGAAATCAAACCCGGAATGACCGTCAAAGTGAATGTTATTTCCGGAGAAAAAAGTATTTTCGACTACCTCATGAAACCCATCCTGAAATCGCGTCAGCAGGGCAAAGCCAAAGGACACAATCCAACTGACGATGCCGCCGAACCCAAAAAGTCCGACGATGCCGCCGCAAAGTCATCCGGCTTCGGAGACAATCCCGCATGAGCGTATTCGACAAAGACGATCAAAAACTTGATCTGCAGTATATGCATGACGTGGATGAGGCCATGCACCGCACGGGTCACCCTTTGGCCTTTACTCTTTCAATCGCCTGCATTGCGTTCTTTATCATGTTTTTCTTCTGGGCGGACAACGCCATGATCGACGATGTCACACGCGGGCAGGGACAAGTTATTCCCGCTGAGGGGACCCAACCTATACAAAGCGAGCGTGGCGGCGCCATAACGGATATTCTGGTGGCTGAAAACGATGTGGTGGAAAGAAATCAACCCGTGCTCACCATATCCAATATCCAGGCAGTGGCAGGGCTTAGGGATCTGCAAACGCGCTTCGTCGAACTGAGCCTCTCCATCAAACGCCTGTCTGCGGAAGAAAAAGATCAGGAACCGGACTTTACGGAAGACGAAAAAGAGTTGTACGCTGATGCCGTAGCCGCTCAAATACGTATGTACTCTACGCGCAAGGAGCAGCTTGACGGCCAGAGCAAAATGCTTCAATCCCAGATCGAGCAGCGCCTGCGCGAAGTTGCGGAAGCCAAAGAACGCAAAGGCGCCTATGAAAGTCAGGTGTCGATTCTTAAGGAAGAAGAAGCCACGGTAAAGCCCATGGTCGGTCGCTCTTACTCGCAAATCCAATATTTACAGCTTCAGCAACGCATAGTTTCCCAGGAAGGCGAGTTAAACGGTGTAATCCAGACCATCTCCAGGGCTGAAAGCGGTGTGCGGGCAGCCGGAGAACGTCTGCAAAACTTACGCGCCGAACGTATGGCCAGCATTGCTGATGAAATCAACAAAAGCCGTCTTGAACAAAGCAGTATAGAACAGCAGATAAAGGCCGGGGACGAGCAGGTGACGCGAACCGAGCTTCGCTCTCCGGTGCGCGGTAAAGTCGTCCGCATTATTCTTAAAAAAGACAGTATAGCCAAACCGGCCGAAACCATAATGGAAATAATACCTACTGACGGCGTCCTGGAAATAGAAGCCAAATTTTCTCCTCAGGATCGCGGCTTTCTTTTTGTAAATCAACTGGCCATGGTCAAAGTCACCGCATATGAATTCTCCATTTACGGAGGACTTGAAGCAACTGTAACAAAAATCAGCGACGACACCATTGAAGATAAAAAAGGACAGCCCTGGTATGAAGTGCGCTTTTTAACCAAACGCAAAAGCATATTATACAGGGGGGAAGAATTGGAAATTCTGCCCGGCATGACGGTCAGCGTGGATGTGCTCACGGACAAAAAGACGGTTTTAAGCCACATTATTGGTCCAGTGCGCAGAGCCATGCAGAATGCCATGACCGAACACTGAAAACGCGCCAGCCACACTGTGATAAGAGGCGCAGTCCGTAAATCCGCCGGAGCCGGCATGTTTGACAATGCTGAATCCCATACCCGGAACACAGCGTCGGGATGCAAAAGGCTGGCGCTTGTCTTGGCGGTTGTGACGCTGTGCTTCTTCATCCTGTCCACCTCCGCCGAAAATTGCCGGGCTGAGGACAATTCGGCTGGCAGGATACAAAACGGAGGTGGTATCGGGCAAGGTAAAAACAATGAGCCACTGCCCTCCCCGGACGCAGAAGTTAAAGTGCCTGCCCAGACTTTGGCGGATACGGAAAAAAATGGAAAAGCTGTACAAGATGACGAAGAAAGCCGAGAGGTCATAGCCCCCGGTCCGGCGGATACAGTAAAGATCCCCTCCAAGCCGCCTATCCGTCTTTTCGGCACTGTGGAATTTCGCAGCATCATCAAAAACCTGCCCAAATGGGAGCGAGTGCTTGCCGAAGAACAAAAACACCCGACTTTTACCGAACAGGGAATTGATACAGATAACAAAAAATTACAGGAACGCTGGCTGTCACTCAAAGCCAAACTGAAGGACGCGCCAATCAAGGAAAAACTGCAAGGGGTGACAAATTTTTTCAACCAATGGCCATATAAAACGGATAACGAAGTCTGGGGAGTGGAGGATTACTGGGCGACTCCCCGTGAATTCTTTAACAAATCCGGAGATTGCGAAGATTTCGCCATCAGCAAGTTTTACGCCCTGATTAATCTGGGAGTGCCTCCGGAACTTATGCGTATTGCAGCTGTGAAAGACGGGATACGGGGACTTGGTCATGCCGTGCTGGTGGTTTTTGTAGATGATGATGCCTATATTCTTGACAATATAACAAATTTAGTTTTGTCTCATAAAAGGCTGACGCACTACTCTCCACAGTTTACGGTTAATGAAGAATATTTATGGCGACACGTCAAACCCAAGCCTGGAACAGGAAAATAAAAGGCAAGGGGCAGAGGGACAGATAAATAGGCACGCCTTGGCCGCCTTGCGCCGCAAAGGCGATGCGCCCGGACAGGGTAAACAATCAAGCTTCCAACGATTGCGGAGAAAAAAATGCGTGGAGAAAAATCCGGGAGTTCCGAATTCACAGTAACGCCCAAGGCTGCGGACAATAAAAAACGTTTCTTATGGCTCGGTCTTGTAATAGTGCTGGTAGTGGTAGGAATAGTTTTCGCCTTTGCCTTCCACTCCTTGTCCGAGACTAAGAAAAACATGGAAGCTGACATCCTCCAGCGTCAGCAGGCCATCACCTCGGCCCGTGTGGAAATGACTGACGCCTGGCTGGAATCGCTGGTCGAAAAAAGTTCCAGAATTGTGGGTTCCGATCTTTTTGAGATTTTTGCTTCGGAAATCGACAAACTCCCGGATGGCGTCCCCCTGCTTTTTTCAGGTCCCGGCACCAGCAATGAACAGATCCCGGAAAACAACGATCGCGCCGGACGCGACGGGCAGGCAGAGCAACTCAGTTCCCAGCTGCCCCTGATGCGTACCATGCTCTCGGAATTCGTCTCTTTCTCCGGCTTTGTTTCCGCCCGCATTGTAAACAGCCGGGCTGAAACATACATGTCAACCGAGGCCACCTATCCGCCTTTGAGCAGCGTGCAAAAGAAACTGGCTCTGCAGGTGGTGCAAAACGCCAGACGCATTTACGCCCCGCTGGAAATTCACCCCAAAGGCATTACCCTGGACATCTACCTGCCGATCCTGCCGCCCAGCTATCAAGGGACAACATCCAAACCGGTTGCGGTCATGATTCTTTCGCAACTTGTGGATTCCAAACTTTCCGAGGTGCTCTCCCCCGGTCTTATGGATGAAAAGGGCCGCAAGCTTAAGATGGTGCAGAAAAACGGAGAAATCTTCCAGAACGTCGCCTCTGGGGCCACCATGCTGCGGCAGGTGACGGATTTCCCGGTAGACAAAGAGATTTCCCTGCCTTTCAAACTCCGCACAGCTTACGGCGAGAACCTGAATGTTTACTCTTCCGGCATACGCTTGCGCTCCACGGACTGGTGGATTGTAGCCGAAAACGAAGCCTCCCTGACACAAAATACCCTGGATAAACAAGCAAAAATTATTTACAGCATTGCCGGGCTCATTGCCATTGCCATGGTGCTTCTGGTTTTTGCCGGCTGGTGGCGCATTGTCGGGCGTGAACAGTCCTACATTAACACCCAGATCTCCGGTCTTTTATCCGTAATAGACGAACAGAAAAAACTTCTGGACGGCATTAACAGCGCCATAACCGATCCCATTTCCTTAAGCGACGGCAAAGGTATTTACCGCTATGTAAACGATGCCTTCGCCAACGTCGTCGGGCGTACGGTAGATGACGTTATAGGGCTGGATGGGCCGGCTATTTTTGGATTTGACACGGCGAAACGGCTTAACGCCTCAGATCACCATGTGCTTATGACCGGCGAGAACCTGTCCATCACCGAGATTCTCTGGCTCCAATCCAAGCGCTACCATTTCCAGATATCCAAAACGCCGCTTAAAGATGCGAATTCACGCACTGTGCAGGGGATTGTTTCCGTATTCCGCGATATAACGCAGCTTGTGGAGACCGAAGAACGCAGTCGGCGCGTTGTTCAGCAGACCATTGACGCACTGGTGCGCACTATTGAAGAATCCGATCCTTTCCTCGGCGGGCATTCACGCATCATGGGCGGCATAGCCTCACTCATAGCCAAACAACTGCGTCTGTCGGAAAAAGACAGGGCCACCATTGAGGCGGCGGCAAACCTCTCGCAAATTGGAAAAATGTTTGTGCCGCGCGAGATACTGCTCAAGCCCGGAGTGCTTACGCCGGAAGAAAAAACGGAAATGGAACGCCATGTCGAATACACGCGCAATGTACTTAAAGACATTGAGTTCGATTTGCCCGTTGTGGAAAGTATTTGCCAGATGAACGAGCGACTGGACGGCAAGGGATACCCCAAGGGTCTGGTGGGTGATGAAATATCCATTCTGGCCAAGGTGCTGGCGGTGGCCAATGCCTTTACCGCCATGGCCAAACCCCGCTCTTACCGCCCGGCTCTCCCGGTTGACGAATCCCTGAACATTCTAGAACGGCATACGGGCAACTACGACCCGGAAGTGGTAAAAACGCTCCGGCAGGTACTCAATACCCCGGCCGGAGAACGCCTGGTGGCCCAGGCGGCGGCGGCTAAAGCCATTTAAGGCTGGCTGAAACTGACAATGTAACCTGAACACGAGGAAAATATTATGGAAAGAAGCAATGCTGTCACCTTCAAAGGCACCCCCTTTACCCTGCTTGGCGTACCTTTAAAAACTGGCGCAAAAGCCCCGGACTTCACTCTGCGTGATACCGCTCTCGGTATGCGTTCGCTTGGCGATTACAAAGACAAGGTGCGCATATTTTCCGTTGTTCCTTCTCTGGACACCCCCGTCTGCGACATGCAAACGCGCCGTTTCAACACCGAGGCCGCCGGATTAAGCGACAAAATACAGATACTCGCCGTATCCTGTGATCTGCCGTTTGCCCAAGCACGCTGGTGTGGAGCGACCGGCGTAAGCCAGGTGCAAACCCTGTCCGATTATTATGACCTGTCTTTCGGCCTTGCTTATGGAGTGGTTATCAAAGAATTGCGGCTCCTTGCCCGTTCAATTTTCGTAGTAAACGCCAAAGACATTCTCACCTACGCGGAAATTGTGCCCGAGGTAACACATGAGGTAAATTTCACAGCGGCCCTCGACGCGGCAAAGGCCGCTCTGTAACCCAGACTGCTGCGTAAGGCGGTACCCATGGAACAAGCAACACAGACATTCAATCGGATTTTGCTCCTCATTCCCTTGCTGCTAAGTCTGATCCCGGTCCTCTTATTTTACGCCGGTTACAGGGCTTCCCGCACTGAAAGCTGTACCTTTGCCGGGAAATCTCTGTACTGGCTTGGCGGACACGGTGTAACCATAGTGCTGGTCGCCCTGCTTACCGTTTTGCGCGGCGCCGGTCTCCCCGGCACTATGATCATCCAGCTCCCTTTTATCATTACTGCTCTATATTTATGCTTCGGTCTTGCCCTCAACCGGCCCTTCCTGTTTTCTCTGGGCCTGGCTACTCCGCC
>JAISKK010000033.1 GCA_031260965.1 Desulfovibrio sp.
GATTCCACGGACATAGATCCGGGCGCGCCGCCGGACGAGTCCCGGAATGACTGAAGCGGAAGAGACATCCTGCGAGGAGATGGACGAGGAACTGATCCGCCTGCGTTCCCTGCTTTTCCAGCGTGAAATCGACACTCTGAATCGTCTGAACGCAAAACTCGCCGATCCCGAGGTGCAGACCGAGCGGGTGGCTTCGGTGATTGCCGAGGCTCTGGCCGTGCGCGCCGCCAAGGACGAGCGCCTGCGCATCTCCCTTGAGCCTACGATAGAAAAAGTCGTCACCAGTTTCGTGCGATCCAGTCCGCAGGAGTTCGTCAACGTCTTTTTCCCGATCATGGGTCCGGCCATACGCAAATCCCTGGGTGAATCTTTCCGGGGCATGCTGCAGGAATTCAGCAAGAGTCTGGAGATGTCCTTTTCCTGGAAGGGGCTGCGCTGGCGTCTGGAGGCCATGCGCAGCGGGCGGCCGTTCAGTGAGATAGTGCTTTTGCGCACCCTGGTCTACAGGGTGGAAGAGGTCTATTTTATACACAGCGCCACCGGCATAACCCTCATGCACGAGGCCAACGAGGGGGTGGACGCGCAGGACGAGGGCATGGTCGCGGCCATGCTCACCGCCATCCAGGATTTTGTGCAGGATTCTTTTACCGGCGGCGGAAGCGGCCAGCTTGAGTCCCTGCGCCACGGCGATCATCTGATTATTGTGGAAAAGCGTCCCCAGGCTTATCTGGCCTGTATCGTGCGCGGCTCGCCGCCCCTGAACTTTGCCGAGCAGTGCCGCGTCTGCCTGGATCGTCTGCTGGTCAGCTATGCCAGGGAACTGGCGGCCTTTGACGGGGATTCCGAACCTTTTGAGTCCGGCAAGATTTTGCTGACCCAGCTCATGCAGTCCCGTTTCGTGGACGATGACCGCGGGATCCCCTGGTGGACCACGGCGCTGATCGTCGGCTTTATTCTCCTCGGCGCGGCCGGTTTCGGCTATATGCGCTACCTGGATTACCAGGAGGAGCAGATCCGGCTCGCGGCGGAAGAACAAACCCGGGTCCAAAGCCTGGCCCTGGAGTCCGGGCGCTGGGCGGGCATTGATCTGCTGCGGGAGGAACCGGGACTGGTGGTGGTCAGCGTGCGTCCCCTGGGCGCGGCGCCCTGGGAAGTCACCTGCCTCAAGGACGAACTGGCTCAGTCTGCGGAGCAGACCCTGCGCGCGGGAGGGCATGACCCGGGCGACTATATCCTGACTGTGGTTCCCGCCGTGTCTTATGAGCAGAGCATCGTGCGCAGGCGCGTGGAGGCGGCGATCAAGCCGCCGCAGGAGGTGCGGATGCGCTTTGACGATGCCGGCACCCTGCACCTTTCCGGCACGGCTCCCACGGAGTGGACCCTGGAGGCCAGGCGCAAGGCGCAGGCCCTGCCGGGGGTGAAAAATGTGGAAGTGACCGAACTCTTTGATCCGCGCATGACCAGACTTGCCCGGATGACAAAGGAAGTGGCGAGCGTCAGTGTGGAATTTCCCTCCGGGAAAGACACGCCCGTGCCGGAGGATGTGCCCAAACTGAACAAGGCGGTCGACACCCTCGTGGAGATTGCCAAAATGGCCGAGAGCATGGGCATGTCCGCCTCCCTGACCGTTTACGGCCATGCCGACGCCACCGGTACGGACAAACGCAATTATGAAATCAGCCAGGCCAGGGCGCGGACCATAGCCGCCATGCTCTATGCCAGAGGGTCATCCATGCCCGTGGCCCTGTACGGCATGGGGGCCGATTACGCCAGCAGCGGGGGCAACCGTGAGGATCAGTCCAGCCGGCGCATTGAGCTGCATGTGCGGCTGGTTCAGGCCAGCACGGCTTCTCTGGACGGCATAGTTCACTAGCATTTTTCGCTTGAGATTGTTACCCGGCGGCGAAGTGAATTCGCCTTGCAGCAATCTCGCGGCAAGGGTTTGCGGGCAAAGCCCTGCAGAGCAGATGTACATTTTTAGTGTAAATCTGCTCCAGCGCTCCTGTAATTTTTTCAATCAGGCGCCTGCCGGCCCTTTTTATATCTTGTTAGCCCGCTGGACTCGTGCTATGTAGCTTCGGAGCTCAGAGCGGGCTCTGTTTTATCCCCCGGATCTGCCCAGGATGATCCGCCCTGATTTTGCGCGCCGGATATTGTTTCATTTCAACAACATTTTGTGCTGACGAATGATAACAAAAAAAATATGCATGTTGGGCGCCTTCGCGGCAGGTAAATCCTGTTTGGTCAGGAAATTCGTCCATTCTATTTTTGACGATCGCTACCTCTCCACTCTGGGAGTAAAGATCAGCAAAAAGGACGTCAATGTCGGGGGCAAGGACCTGAGCTTGGTCCTTTGGGATATGGAAGGCAAAGACGCCTATACGGAAGTGAACATCTCCTATCTGCGCGGGGCCATGGGATTTTTTGTAGTGGCCGACGGCACCCGCCGCCAGACCCTGGATGTGGCTCTGGAACTGCGTAACGCCGCCCTGGACGCGACCGCTCCGGACCTGCCCCACTGTCTGCTTGTGAACAAGGCGGATCTGGTCGAGGAATGGGAACTTAGCCGCGACGACATTGAAGCCCTGCGTAATTTGGGCTTCAATGTTTTTATAACCAGCGCCAAAAGCGGACAGTTTGTGGAGGAGGCCTTTATGCGCCTGGCCAAGGATATGCTTAAAATTTAGGGCATCTCAGGCGTGTGAAATGCATAACATGGCGCCGCAACAGCAAAAAAGAAACGGCGATGCAGATGCAACACGAAAAACTTGCGCAGCGAATCCTGCAACATCTTGACACGGTCGTTCTGCAACGCGGGAAGAACGGGAAATACACCGTGGTCGGCGATCCCCCTCCCTTTTATGGCGACCTCTTTCCCCCGGACGCGCATGGTCCCTGTTGCGAACCCTGGCAGCATTCTTTCATGCTGGAATTTTTTTACCAGACTGCCGAGGAATTTTTCGCTGCGGGCAACGCGGGCGTCATTTCCTCCGGGACCTGGGAGGAGGAAGGCATTTGCGAACTGGACAGGGCCCTGGTGGCCGAGGCCATGACCTTTGACGATGCCCATGTGATCACGGTGCGCATGTTGACGGATATATATGCCGAGCGCGTGGCCCTGCTCAACGCCGTGCGTGTTGAACTTCTTGAACGCTGCGTCCTGGACAATGACCTTGAGAAATACAAGGAAAAATCTACTGTCGATGCTTTGACAAAAGTCTTCAACCGCATGGGGTTTATGGACAATATACCCGGATATCTGGAAAACGTCCATAAGGATGGGTATTTCTGCGCGGTCATAATGCTGGATATCGATCATTTTAAAAAGGTGAACGACACCTTCGGCCATCAGTCCGGAGATCTGGTTTTGAGCGATCTCGGGCAGATATTGAAAAGCAGCCTGCGCCGGGAAGTGGACATGATCGCCCGCTACGGAGGAGAGGAATTCGTTCTCTTCGTTCAGGTTACGAGCAAGGAGACAACCGTGAAGATCGCGGAAAAGGTGCGCGATTGCGTGGCTAAACACCACTTCGGGCCTTTGCCCAGAATAACCGCCAGTTTTGGTTGCACCCTCTATGTGCCGGGAGAAAATGTCGAAGCCGCCATCGCCAGGGCGGACGAGGCTTTATATGAAGCGAAACACAACGGCCGCAACAGAGTGCGGGTACGCTGGGCGGAAAGCGACCCGCCTGCCGCATAGCCTGTGGCGCGCGCTCTCCTTTTTTAATCCTTATAAGGCGATATTTCACGCAGCCGGGCTATAATCTTCGGCAAAGCGTCAGCCACAAAATCGACTTCCTCCTGCGTATTGTAACGGCAGAGCGAAAGGCGAACGGAGCCGTGCGAGTAAGTAAAGGGCACGCCCATGGCCCGTAGCACATGCGATGGCTCCAGACTTCCGGAGGTGCAGGCAGACCCGGAACTGGCGCAGATGCCGTACTGATCCAGCAGAAGCAGGATGGCTTCGCCCTCCACGTTCTTGAAGGAAATGTTCAGGGTGCCGGGCAGGCGGTTCTCCGGGTCTCCGTTGATGATGCTGTCCGGAATGCTCTCCAGCAGACGCTTTTGCAGATCGTCACGCAGGGCTTTGACCCTGCCGTTCTCTTCGTCAATGTGTTTGCCTGCCAATTCGCAGGCCGCGCCGAGAGCGACGATATTCGGAACGGCCTCTGTGCCGGCCCTGCGTCCGCGCTCCTGGTGTCCGCCGCGCAAAAAGGGCCTGAAAGGTGTGCCCCGGCGCACATAAAGCAGCCCTATTCCTTTTGGGGCGTGAATCTTGTGCCCGGACATGGACAGATAATCAATGGGCAGTTCCTCCAGGTTGACGGGCAATTTTCCCACGGCCTGCACCGCATCCACATGAAAGGGGACGCCGCGTTCGCGGCAGATGGCTCCGACTTCCGCCACTGGATAGATGTTGCCGGTTTCGTTGTTGGCGTACATCATGGAAACCAGAGCCGTGTCCCGGGCAAGAGAGCGCGTGAATTCGTCAAGATTGACGCGACCTTTGTCGTCAACGCCCAGCCAGGTAACCGTATAGCCATCCTGTTCCAGTTGCTGGCCGAGGGCCATTACAGCGGGATGCTCAATGCGCGTGGTCACAAAATGCTTTTTATCCGGACGGGCGCGCAGGGCGGACAAAATGGCCGTGGAATCGCTCTCCGTGCCGCAGGAGGTAAAAATTATTTCTTCCGTTCCAGCGCCGAGCAGGGCGGCGGTCTGTTCCCGCGCCTTTTGCACGGCCCTCTGGGAGGCTCCGGCAAAACGGTACATGCTGGAAGGGTTGCCGTATTCCGGGCCAAGATATGGCAACATGGCCTCTAAAACCTCCGGGGCTACCCCGGTGGTGGCGTTGTTGTCAAAGTAAATGATTTTCTCGCTCATTGGCTGACCTCCCGAACCGTGATCCCCGGTTCCACCTGCTCGCGCAGGGTCTGCTGCACAAAACCTTCGATCGTCAGGCGGCTGGAGGGGCAGCTCGTACACATGCCGCGCAGGGCCACACTCACTTCTTTGCCGGCGATGTCCACAAGTTCAATGTCACCGCCGTCCTGTTTGAGCCGGGGGCGGACAATTTCCTCAAGCGCGTTCATAACCTTTTGCATGCGCTGCACATTGGAGAGGACGGGGGCGGTCTCCCTGCCCTTGCGCAGATCCCCGAGACCGGGGGGCAAGTCTTTGTCTGCTCCGGGGGCTCGGCTTGCCGCCTTGCCGGACATTTCCTCCAGAGTGCGGGCCAGGATCGCCGCAATTTCTTCCTGGCAGTCTCCACAGCCGCCGCCAGCCTTGGTGAAGTTGGTTATCTCCTCCACTGTGGTCAGGCCATTTTCCCGCACGGCTTTGCTGATTTGCTCGTCCGTCACGCCGAAGCATTTGCAGATGAGTTTACCCTCATGGCTCAAGGGCACGGGCGGTTCGCCCCGGTAAGAGCGAATCGCTGCCTCCAGGGCCTCCTGACCCATGACCGAACAGTGCATCTTCTCTTTGGGCAGTCCGCCCAGAAAACCCGCTATATCCTTGTTGCTGATCTTCAGGGCTTCGTCCAGGGACAAACCCTTGACCATTTCCGTCAGGGCGGAACTGGAGGCGATGGCAGAGGCGCAGCCGAAGGTCTGGAAGGAGGCGTTCTCAATCACTCCATCCTTGACCTTGAGGTATAATTTCAGGGCGTCGCCGCAGGCCAGACTGCCGACCTCGGCCACGGCGTCCGCGTCCTGCATGGCGCCTATATTGCGGGGATTGAGAAAATGTTCCCGCACTTTATCCGTATATTCCCACATAACCTATCTCCTTGGTAGTCATATGTCAGACGGGACATTGTGCAGATCAGAAGATCCCGCTGTCATGTTCTATTAAATATAAGGCTATTTGTTCCGATTGAAAAGGGGGGCGGATTTTTAAAGTTGCTGTCTGTTGTAAGAGGGCGTAAGCTTAAACACGAACGAAAGGCAGAAACTTGAGGCGGTTAATTTTTTCGTCGGCTGGCTGGACAAGACCAGCGTGGGCTGTTTGGTTGTCGGGCTGTTTCAGCCGGAACATATGATCGGCGGCATCATAGGTAGCGCCAGTTGTTTTGTTGTTGCGCTGCTTCTCAAAATAAGGAGCGTAAGATGAGCTTTAAGCAGCTATTTTTTGTATCGTTATTGCGGCTCTGGCTATCGGGGCATTAGGCTTTTACCTGACACGCAAACAGCACTGATTTTCAAGCCAATCACTAACGGACCTACAGGCGATCTTCACGGGTCGCCTTTTCTTTTGCCCAGAGGCATAAGGGTTTCCGTATTCTACTCCATTCTGTCCTGTCCGCCTGGTCCGTCGAATAGGATTCGTCCCGCATGGGGTTAAAGACGACAAAAGAACCACTCCCATATTTTTTAAAATGAGCCGCTACCCGATTTCGCGTGTAACCCGGAACTCTATGTCCGGGTAGCGTTCCTCAGCGGATTCCAGCTTCCAGGGATTGGGGGCGAGGTAGGCGAGCGCGCCTTCGGCGTCCAGGGCCAGATCCTGATGATAATAATCCCTGAACTCGGCGAAAATGGCCTTGTTCGCGCTTTCCACCCAGCGCGCGGCGCTGATTCCCACATTCTCGTAGGCGGCGTCCACGCCGTATTCCTCGGCCAGCCGGGAGATAATCACCTCAAACTGCAAAAGCCCGACCGCGCCCAGAATATAGTCATTGTTTGCCAGGGGGCGGAATAGCTGGACAGCGCCTTCCTCTGCCAGTTGCTCCAGCCCTTTTTGCAGTTGTTTGGTCTTGAGCGGGTTGCGCAGGCGCACGCGCCGGAAATGTTCCGGGGCGAAACTGGGAATGCCGATAAATTTGAGGAAGCCTTTTTCCGTGAAGGCGTCGCCGATTTTGATGCTGCCCCGGCTGGGCAGGCCGATGATGTCGCCGGGCCAGGCGTTTTCCACCCCGGCCCGCTCCTGGGCCAGGAACATGGTGGCGGTAGCTATGGCGCTTTCCTTGCCGCTGCGGTTGTGTTTCAGGCGCATCCCGCGCGTGAAGCGGCCGGAGCAGATGCGCATGAAAGCCATACGGTCGCGGTGCGCCTTATCCATGTTGGCCTGGATTTTGAATATCACCCCGGAAAATTCGTTTTCCTCCGGCGCGACCAGACGAATCTCGCCGCTTTCGGTGCGGGCCGGACGGGGCAGGGGGGCGGGGGCGAGTTCGGTAAAGGAATCCAAAAGCTCGCGTACCCCGAAATTGTTCAGGGCGCTGCCGAAAAAAACCGGAGTCTGCTCGCCCGCGAGGTAGCGTTCCTTTTTGAAAGGCGTGCCGGCTGCCTGCAGCAGTTCCATATCGGAACGCAGCTCTTCGGCCTGATCCCCCAGATAGGTGTCCAGACGCGTATCTTCCAGGTCGCGGATCACTACCAGGGCCTGCTGGATTTTGTCCCCCCGCGCCGTGGAGAAAAGGCTCAGTTCCCCCCGGCGCAGATCATAGGCCCCCTTGAAGCGGGATCCCATACCCACGGGCCAGGTCAGGGGCACACATTCCATGCCCAGATGATTTTCAATGTCGGCCATGACCTCCAGGGGGGGCAGCCCCTGGCGATCCAGTTTGTTGATAAAGGTGACGATGGGCGTGTTACGCATCCGGCAAACGTCCATGAGTTTTTTGGTCTGGGCCTCAACGCCTTTGGCGGAGTCCACCACCAGCAGGACGGAGTCCACTGCCGTCAGAACGCGGTAGGTGTCTTCGGAAAAATCCTGGTGTCCGGGGGTGTCGAGGAGGTTTATCTCATAGCCGGCATAGGTGAAGCTCATGACTGAGGTGCTTACGGATATGCCGCGTTCCTTTTCCATGGCCATCCAGTCCGAGGCGGCGTAATTGGCGGCTTTTCTGGCTTTGACCGTGCCCGCCAGCTTTACCGCCCCCCCGAATAGAAGCAGCTTCTCGGTCAGGGTGGTTTTTCCGGCATCCGGATGGCTGATTATGGCAAAAGTCCTGCGGCGCGCTATCTCCTCGCGCAGGATGGCGGAGTCGGAAAAAGACATTGCTTTCCCTGTGGGTTTTTATCGGGGCTTTTCCCTGCGCCCGGACCGGGGGAGATCGACAGGGGCGGGTGAATCCCTATGGGTCTAGGGTTTTGTCGCCGCTAAGGTCTTGGCCGCCTGCATACTTTTGCCGGGCGGAGGGGATTTGGCGGCAACTTTGCGGGACTTGGCCGGGGCCAGGGCCGCCTTGCCCGCCTTGTTCGGGTGTTTGCTGTTTTTTGCTTTGCTTTTATTGTTTTTATTTGCCTTGGCCGCCTGCGCCTTGTCATTGCCGGGATTTGCCGCGGAGGCCGATTTTTCCGCCTTGAGCTGTTCCTGATAGGCCACGTACATGGCCTTGTCGCTGCCGTCCCGGGGAATGCGACGCGCCCCCGCGAAACGGCGGGCATAATACTGGTCGTCCAGGCTGGTTTCTTCCACTACCTTGCCCTGCGACGGGCTGTGGATAAATCTGCCCAGACCGGAATAAATGCCGGAATGCCATCCGGTGCGGCTGCGGCGGTCTTTGAAGACCACAATGTCTCCCGGTTTCAAGTCTTCTTTTTTGGCAACAGGCTGACCAAACTGAATCTGATCCCTGGCGCGGCGGGGCAGGTTTATGCCGACCTGCTCATAAGTCCAGCAGACCAGACCGGAGCAATCAAAGCCCGTCTGGGGCGAATAACCGCCGAAACGATAGGGGATGCCGAGATTTTTGCGCGCTGCCGCGACAACGTCTGTCTCCCGTTGCCGCAGGGAGTTGCCCGAATCTGCCGTCTGGTCGTCCGGCGAGGGACTTTGCATGGGGGCGCAGGAAGCGCCGAAGATCAGGATAAGAGCGGCAAAAAAAAACGAAGGTGACCACCAGTGGTAGAGGCCTTGCGGGGAGGCGGCTGTAATTTCCGCCACCCGGGGATTTTGCACTTTCATGCCCGGAGCATACAGGAAAAAGAAGTTGGCCGCAAGTTTTTAGTTTTTAGTCCGCGGCATTTTCATCATCCTTATCCGCATTATCTGCGTTCAGGGCGGCGATTTCGGCTTCGGAGGCGGCAAGTTGTTCAAAAAGGTCTTCGGCTTTGCTGCGCAGGCTGTGGAATTCGCGTAACAGGGCGGAGCTTTGGGCGGAGTCCGTAAAGCTCTCCGGCCGGGCCAGAACTGCTTCCGTTTCGCTTTGCCGGGTCAGGGTTTTTTCCAGATCCGCCTCCAGACGGGAGTGCAGATCAAGCAGGGGTTTTAAGGCTTTGGCCCTGGCCTTGCGCTCTTCCGCCTCGCGGCGCTTTTTGATCTTTTGCTCCTCGCGTCCCAAACCGCTGACCCGGGAAATTTCCAGCCGGCGCTGTTCGGCGGCGCGGGCGTTGTCCTCGCGCGTTTTTTCGCGTCTGTAGGCCGCGTATTCCTCAAAGCCGTCGCTGAAAATGTTGAAACCCTGCGTTGAGAGCGCCCAGATTTGATCTGCGGCTTCGCTCAAAAGATAGCGGTCATGGGCGACCATAAGCAAGGTCCCCGTATAGGAGGACAGGGCCTCGACCAGGGCTTCGCGGCTTTCCAGGTCCAGGTGGTTGGTCGGTTCGTCCAGGATCAGGAAGTTGGCCCGCCCCAGAAAAAGTCCCGCCAGGGCGAGGCGGCTTTTTTCCCCTCCGGAGAGGCTGCTCACGCTACGTTCAAAAAATTCGCTCCCGAGCAGAAAAAGACCGAGTACGCTCATCAGCTCTTCTTCCGTGGTGCGCGGATCGGAAAGGCGGCGGATTTCCCCCAGCACAGTGCCCCGGGGATTAAGCGATTCCAGGCGGTGTTGGGAAAAATAGCCGAATTTCACATGCTGTCCCATGAGAATTTGGCCGGATTCCCGCTCCAGATGCCCGGTGAGCAGACGCAGCAGACTGGATTTACCACAGCCGTTTGGTCCGGCCAGACCGATTTTTTGTCCCCGGTAGATGTTGAAGGAGAGTTTTTCCCAGAGGCGTTTGCCGTCCGGGAAGGCAAAACGCAGATCGGATACGGAAAGAACGGTTCGGTCCGATTCCTGGGGTTCGGGCCAGGCAAAGCGCAGTTCCCGGCGGCGCGGCGCGGCTTTCAAGCCGTCCAGCTCCTTTTCCAGCTTGCGGGCGGCGCGCTGGCGCGAAGCGGCCTGTCTGGCCTTGCTGGCCTTGGCCTTGAAGCGGCGCACGAACTCCAGCTTGTGATTTATTTCATCCTGGACCCTGGCCGCCTCGCGGGCGCGGCTTTCTTCCAGTTCCTCCTGCACTTCCAGAAATTTGCTGAAATTTCCCTTGCGGAATACGGCTTTGCCCTTTCCTGACAAATAGAGCAGGTGGTTGCCCACCTTGTCCATGAAAATCCGGTCATGGGCCACAAAAACCAGCACCCCCCGGTAATCCTGGAGGAAGGTCTCCAGCCATTCCACGGCCTCCAGATCCAGATGGTTGGTCGGCTCGTCCAGGAGCAGAATGTCCGCGCCCGCGCTGAGTACGCGCGCGAGTTTGGCCCTCTCGCGCATGCCGCCGGAGAGATTTTTCAGACTGAGTCCCCATTTGGCTTCGCCAAGCCCCAGACCCGTCAGGGCCGTTTTGGCCAGATGTTCCGGATTATAGCCGTATTTCAGTTCCAGTTCGTGCTGGCGGGCGGCGAGACGCGCAAGGACTCCCGCATCGGCGGGTGGATCTGCCAAAGCCGGCGCAGGATTTGCCGTCGTTCCGACAGCCTCTTCCCAATCCGCCCAGAATTCGCTCCAGTCCGGCAGGGCCTGCATGACAAAGGAGAGCAGGGGATGGGAGAGGGCGGACTCGTCCAGTTCCTGTTCCACATAGCCGAGACGCGCGCCGCGGGGGACGCTGATGGTCCCGGCGTCCGGGGCTTCGGTTCCCGCGAGAATGCGCAGCAGGGTGGATTTGCCGCTCCCGTTCGGTCCACAGACGCAGAGCCGCACTCCGCTCTGGATTTCCAGGGAGAAGGAGCTTAAAAGATCGCGGTTGCCGTAGCTTTTGGATATGTTCTGGATATTTAAGCTCATGCGCTATGTGTGCTGAGGTCGTCAATAAGCCTGCAAACCTCGGCCGGATGCATGGGGGCGCCTGCGTCCTTCAATTCCAGAATTTCCGCCACGGGAGGGCCATTTTGCGTCTGTTTTTCCATAAGCAGGAGTTGAATGTTCCTTTGTCCGTTGTCCTGACGCAGGCTCAAGCGCCAGCCCTGCCCGTAGGCCTCCCAATGCAGGTTGAAATGGTGCGGAGGCGCGAAGCCGTAAATAAGCATGGCCTTCAAGTCATTGGTGGAAAAGCGGCCCCGGCTTCTTCCCCCGGCGCTGACGTAACCGCCTTCTTCGCTGCGCGCCACCAGAGGCAGGGAGAGGAAGGGGCGGGCGGGTTCGGAGGGGGATTTGCCCGGAATGGCGGCGCCGGTATGGGGAGCGGGTTGCGGGTCTTGCCTGTTTCTGTTGAAGGCGAGGATCCGGCTTTGTCCCGAATTGATTTCCGCCGCTATTTCCGCAGCCTCGGCCAAAGCGGCTGCGCTTTGTTCCGCCCTTTTCGCGGCCGCCGCGTCGCGCCGGCCGATAAAAAGCTCAAGGCGCTCGGAAAGATCGCCTATGCCCGTAGACAGGCGGGAGGTGTTTTCGTCCAGGCGCTTTAAGCGTTCCTCAAGAATTTGCGCGTGTTCCTGCGCCGCTTCGGCCTTTTTTACGGACAGGGCGGCGATCTTGCCCGCATCCAGGTCTTCCAGAAGTTTTTCCAGGTTGCCTATGCGTTTCAGGATGGTTTTTTGTTCAAGGCCAAGGGCGACCAGGTTTTTCGCCATGCTGTTCACTCCGGCTGATAATTCCGGGGTCGGGCTTTTGCCCCCGCTTTTCTGCGGCTGGTCTGCGGCCTCTTTTTCTTTTCCGATCCAGGCGAATTCTGCGGCCAGACGTTTTTGCACCTCGGCAACGCTCATGCCCGTCTGAAAAAGGCTCTGGATACGCCCGGCCACGCGCAAAGCCTCATCAGTAAAGCGTATGGGTTTGCCTTTGCTCGACAGCGGGAAGCAATCGGGAAACTTGCGCCGGTAGCTTTTTACCGTGGTCTCGGAAAGCCCCAGCCTCCGGGCCAGTTCCTTGTGGGTGAAAGTCAGGTCAGTCATTGGGGCTTTTCTCCTGTGCGGGCGCGGGTTCGTCGGACGAAGCGTCCAGAATGGCGCGCTGCCGGTCCCGGTTATTTTTGAATTCTTCAAGCTTGTTTTTGGGTACGGCTTCATCGCGCGGGGAAAGGACTTTTTCCGGATTAAGGAACTGCCCGTTCCTTTTCATGCGAAAATCCAGGTGCGGTCCGGTGGCGTAGCCCGTGCTGCCCACATAGCCTATGACCTCGCCCTGACGCACGCTCCCCCCCTGCTTCAGGCCTTTGGCAAAGCCGCTCAGGTGCATGTACATGGATTCATAGCCGTTGGAGTGCTTGAGGCTGATGTAGTTGCCCGCCCCCTGACCGTATCCGCGAAAGGCGACTGCTCCGCTGCCGATGGCCCGGACCGGGGTTCCGGTCGGGGCCGCGTAATCCACGGCCAGATGCGGGCGCACGGTGTCCAGGATGGGGTGGCGGCGCGCAGTGCTGTAATGCGAGCTGATGCGGGTAAAGGCCAGAGGAGCCTTCAAAAAGGCGCGGCGTAAACTTTCTCCGGCGGCGGTGAAAAAGGCGGGGTTGCCGAAGGAATCCTGGAAGTGAAAGGCCTCGAATTTTTTCTTTTTATTGACGAATTCAGCAACCGGGATGTGCCCGTAGCCTTTGAATATCCCGTCCCGGTATCTTTTTTCCACTAGCATCCGAAAGGAATCTCCAGGCTGGATATCGCGGATAAAATTGATTTCCCAGGCGAAGATGTCCGCAAGACGCACGGCCAGTGACGGCCTTTCACCAAGTTTGGACATGGACTCAAAAAGATTTGACTTAATCTCGCCTTCCACTTTGATCAGGGTGACAGAGTACGCGATTTTTTCCAGGGAGGCTTTCCAACGGCTGATCTCGTCCTCAATTTCCCGGACTATGACCAGACGCTGGGTATCGTCGATTTCGTATTCAAAGCGCGTGAGATCCCCCTGCTCAAGCTGGACCAGATAAGGCTGTCCGGCCCGGATACGGGCCAGAGAGTATGTATTTTTGCTTGCCGTGAGCAGGGAGTTTATTTGGGGGGGGGAAAGCCATTGCTGCAAAAGCGCCCCTATGGTGTCGCCCGGGGCTATTTCGCCCTGGATCGGACCGGATTCTTCCTCTTCTTCCTCGTCCTCCGTAACTTGTGCCTCTTCTTCGATCTTTTTGAACCAGGCGAGGTCGGCCGGGCCTTCCTCCCGTCCCTGTTCCAGAGCGTCTTCTTCAACAGCAGCCTCTTGCGCGGGCGGGACCGTTTTTTCGCCGGGCGCGCGGAAAAGGACAAAGCAGACCAGTCCGACGATCAGGATAAGGATCGCCAGAGCAAAAAGCCTTTTCCTGCCCTTGGGATCAGGGGTCAACGTAGAGGTAACGCTTGATTTTTTGCGTAGCTGTTTTTTCAAAAGGCTCTACCTGTTCAATGATTTTAGCGATGCGGGCGAAGGCGGAAACCTTGCTGTTTACCTGCGCGCGTATTTCTTCAAGAAGATCGCGGCGTTTTGCCTCTGCGTCCGCTCCGGACAGGCCGTTTATAATTTCATCGACCTGGGCGGCGTCCAGGTGCGCTCTGGCGCACAATTTTCCGTCCTTGCGATAGACCAGGGCCTCCAGCACATAGGGAGAGGCGGAAAAAAAGGATTCCACCTCCTCCGGATAAATGTTTTCCCCGCTTGGTCCGAGAATGACGTTTTTTACCCGGCCCCGGATGTGGACATAGCCGTCCGCGTCCATGACTGCCAAATCCCCTGTCCTGAGCCAGCCGTCCGGGGTGAAGGCCTCTGCGCTGAGTTCCGGCTGTTTGAAATAGCCGCGCATGATGGAAGGTCCCAGCGCCTCTATTTCTCCCGCGCCGCCATTCGCCTTCGTACAGCCGCTTAAACGCAACCGCGTTCCGGTAATGGCAGGACCGGCGCTGCCCGGACGGCCCCGTCCCGGCCCCGCTCCGGAAAGCAGGGGGGAGGCTTCGGTAAGTCCGTAGCCTACGGCGAAGGGAAAATTCGCCTCCAGCATAAATCTTTCCGCGTCCGTGGACAGGGGCGCTCCGCCGATGGCCATGATACGCAGTTCGCCGCCGAAAGTGGAGTGCAGTTTTTTGCCGGCCGCCCTGTGCATCAGCCTGCGCAGGGGGGGGAGCCTGTAGAGCAGGCGGGAGACGGGATTGGCGCGCAGTTTCGGGAGTATATGGGCCTTGAAGATTTTTTCCATGACCAGAGGCACGACCAGCATCACGGTAGGCCGCACCAGACCGAGGACGGGCAGAAGCGCGCGCAGGGCCGGGGTCCGGTGGTCGGCATAGTGGATGTGTACTCCGTGCAGCAGGGGCAGCGCCAGACCCAGAGTACATTCAAAGGCGTGGGGCAGGGGCAGCACCGAAAGCATCCGGTCCCCTTCGTAAAGGGTGACAATATCCTGGATGCAAAGGGCATTGGCGGTAATGTTCCTGTGGGTCAGCATGACCCCCTTGGAATGTCCGGAGGTTCCGGAGGTATAGATGATGGCGGCCAGATCGTCTTCTGCCGGTTCCCTCCGTTCCGGGGCGGACTTTTCTTCGGCTTTGCCCCAGCCCTTCTTGAAGTCGAGGTTTCTGAAATCCTTCAAGGCGCGTAACGGTTCCATATCCTTTAAAGCGCGCAGGGGAGCTTTGTCCTCATCACCGCCTTCAAAGGTGAAATTTTCGATGTCTATGTAGATAAGGCCCGGACCGGGGGGAGGACCGGCGATTTTGCCGGACAGACGGCGCGAGACAAAAACGGCTTTGGTCTCGGAATGTCTGATGATATGGGTGACGGCATCGCTGTGAAATTCGGAGAGGATGGGCACGGCCACGGCGCCCATGCAGGTGACGGCCAGATAGGCTATGCCCCAGTTGGGAGAATTTTCCGCCAGAATGGCTACGGAGTCCCCGAAAGCTATGCCTTTTTCGGCCAGCCGGGCGGAGAGGGCGGTTACGGCGGCATGGAGTTCCCTGTAGCTTATGGTTTTTATGCGGGCGCAGGCGTCGGTGGATACGGAGGATAAAGCCGCTTTGTCCGCGTAGCGCTCGGCGGATTGGGCGAGAAGCCGGTGCAGGGTGCGGGGGGACAGGCTGGCTTCAGGCATAAGACGTACCCCATGTGGACAAAAAGCCTTTCACCCGGAGCAGGAGTCTGCCGCCTGACGGTCGTCGCTGCAACGCGGGGGGGACAAATCCGTAGTCAGCTTTCCCCATCAGTCTTCAAGGGTGGCGACTACGGCAACGAAGTCATCAAGGGCGCTTTCCAGTTCGTTCAAGCGTTGACCCAGAGAAGGAATATCCTCCGCTTTGGCCGCGCTTTCCAGTCTCAGGGCGGCGGCCTGGACATTGGTCAGGGAAAGATTTCCGGAGGAGCCTTTGAGGGAGTGGGCCAGTTCCCTGGTCTCGTGGGTGTCGCCGGCCGCGATGGCGGCCCGCAGTTTTTCCTTGGTTTGCGGGGCCTCGGCGGCAACCATGCGCAGCAGCTTGAGATAGAGTTTTTTGTTGCCTGCGACCCGGGGCAGACCGGAAGTCACGTCAATTCCTGGAAGGGGGGAAGAGAGATCAGCCACGCCTAACTCCTGTGACAGGTTGGGTAATTTGAGCGCACAACTACGCCGTTCGGGAATTATAGTCAGGATTGCCGCATTCGTCAAAGCCCTTTTTCCGATCCCGCCGCCGGGTATGCGGAAAAGAAACGGGGGAAGTATCGGGCCTGAAATTTTTACGTTTTCATCAACCTGCTTGTAATGAGAATCGCCGAGCCGCCATGCCTTCTTGACCAATTGGTTTTTTATGCGTATCTTTTTTAGTACAGATGCTGCCCATGAAAAAACTTCCCGTTTTCTTTTGTCAACTTGAATCTGGACGTGAGCCTGTCAGAGAATTTCTGCTGGAGTTGGGCAAGCCGGACTCCACCACGATTGGCAATGACATCAAGACAGTTGAAATGGGATGGCCTATTGGCATGCCCCTGTGCCGCTCGTTGGGAGAGGGTCTGTGGGAAGTGAGAAGCGACATATCCCAAGGCAGAATTGCCAGGATTATCTTTTGTGTCCATAACGATAAAATGTGCCTGTTGCATGGTGTTGTCAAAAAAACCCAGCAAACGCCCAAACAGGCATTGGACTTGGCAAAGCAACGCATGACCGGGTTAAAGAGGTAACATATGAGTACGCAAATTGGTTCGTCTTTCGACGACTTTCTGGAAGAACAGGGTCTCCTTGATGAATGTTCGGCTGTGGCCGCAAAACGTGTCCTTGCATGGCAGCTCCAGCAGGTGATGGAGAAGGCGCAAGTGAGCAAGTCTGAACTGGCAAGGAAGATGGACACCAGTCGTGCCCAGTTAAACCGCCTGCTTGATCCTGAGAACCCCTCGGTGAATCTGCAAACAATGGAACGGGCTGCAAGGATGCTCGGCAAAAAACT
>JAISKK010000037.1 GCA_031260965.1 Desulfovibrio sp.
GTCAAGCATGAAGGCAAGCTGATCGGCGTAGTGATTTTGGGCACGGACATGAGTTCCGGCCAGTTTGTAAAAAGCATCAAAGACACGTTGCATGTGGAGTGCACCATTTTTCTCGACGATACCCGCATCAGCACAACCGTCATGCGCGACGGAAAGCCTTTCATCAACACGCCGCTGAATAATTCCGCCATCTATGACAGGGTAATCGGGAAAGGTGAACTCGTTTTGACCCGGAATATCATCGCGGGCGCCGGGTATGATACGGCATACTGGCCGTGGAAAGATCTGTCCGGCAAAAATGCGGGCATGTTTTTTGTGGGTCTTTCCCGCGCTTCCATTGACTCGGCGAAGAACAATCTGGTGTTCTATTTTGTCATCACCGGTTTTGTACTCGGCGGTATCCTGATCACTGTCGGCGTTCTCGTGTCCCGTGCCCTGACAGGTCCTCTGCGAACAGCGACAAACTTCGCGGAAACAGTTGCCAACGGGAATTTCTCCTCCACCCTGACCGTCACCGGAAAGGATGAAGTGGGAACCCTTTCGCGCGCTTTGCAAAAGATGGTAGCCAACCTGAAAACAAAGATTGCCGAAGCGGACGCGAATGCGGAGGCAAGCAGCAAAGAATCGGCGCGGGCGAGTGAAGCGTTGAAGCAGTCCGAGATTTCTACGGAAAAGGCGGAGGCTGGACAAAAAGCCATTCTGGAAACGGCGGAAAAAGTAGAACAAATGGTCACCCGGCTTTCCACAGCCACAAACCAGCTTTCCGCTCAAGTGGACCAGGCCAGCCACAGCACGGTAGTCCAGCGCGAACGGGTAACCGTTTCCGCAACGGCCATGGAAGAGATGAACGCCACAGTGCTGGAGGTCGCGCACAACGCCGGGGCGGCTGCCGAAGCCTCGAACAGAGCCGAAAACAAGGCGAAGACCGGCGAGGATATTGTGGAGAAATCCGTAAAGGCCATCAGCGATGTCCAGCAGGACACGCAGGTTTTGAAAACCGATATGGAAACGCTGGGTACCCAGGCCGAATCAATAGGAACGGTTATGACTGTCATCAGCGACATAGCCGACCAGACCAATCTTCTGGCGCTGAATGCGGCCATTGAAGCCGCCAGAGCGGGAGAAGCCGGCCGCGGTTTTGCCGTTGTGGCCGACGAAGTGCGGAAACTGGCGGAAAAGACCATGACCGCCACCAAGGAAGTGGGGGCCGCCATTGCCGGTATACAGCAGGGCACACGCAAAAGTATCGAAGCTGTTGAAAATACTGCGGTTAATCTGGAGAACGCCGTGGATCTGGCGCATGATTCCGGCAAGTCGCTGCAAGAAATTGTTAAAGAAGTCGAGCATGTGGCCGGTCAGGTACGCAGCATCGCCACCGCAGCGGAAGAGCAATCAGCCGCCAGTGAGGAAATAGCCCATTCCCTGAAAGACATTAATGATGGCGCCACCGAAACGGCCAACACCATGCAGGAAGCCGCGGCCGCTGTCAGCGAGCTGGTGAGCCTGAGCAGTCACCTGCTGGCATTGGTGGATCAGTTGCGCAAGCAATAGCATGAATCTCTTGTGAACGGCACGGCATCGGGAATTGCGCCGCGCCGGTTATTCACCTGATACCCAGTCGCAATTTACATTTGTCCCTGGTCGGGCCGCATCAGTCCAAAGTTTCCCTTGCCAAATCCGGCATTAAAAAGTAAAAATAAAGGTTCGGCATAACAGCTTGCCGTCAAGCTTGCAGATCGGCTTGTCGTCAAGATTGCCGTTAAGGGCAGACCGAAGTCGGCCCAAGGGCAACAACCTGCGATTTTCAAGGCAAAAACCTGTTTCGCAGCAAAGCAAGAGGTAAAACATGAAAAAGGAAATTCATCCCAAACTTTTCACGGCCAAAATAAGCTGCGCCTGCGGCTATGAGAGTGAAGCCCTGTCCACCAGGGGCGAGCGGGTGCATATGGAAATATGTTCGCACTGCCACCCTTTTTATACCGGCAAGCAGCGCTTTGTGGACACGGCCGGCCGCATTGATCGCTTCCGCAAAAAATACGCCGCCGCGCAAAAATAAACCGCGTGTTTTTGTCTTTGCGCGTTTTTCTTCCCCTTCTCACAGCCTCTGCCCCCTCATCCTCCGCCAACCGGGAGGGCGGCGCTGAGGAGGAAAGCCTCGCCGTAGGCGGACAGGCCGTCATGGAAGGCATTATGATGCGCAACGGCGCCCATCTTGCCCTGGCCGTGCGCAAAGCGGACGGCGGCATCGTCGCTCTGGTCGGACCCTGGCGTTCATGTTTCCGGGCTTCCCTGACGCAAAAGCGCTGGCTGCGCGGTTTCCCGGTGCTTGTCGACACCCTGATCAACGGCATAAAAGCCCTCAATAAATCCGCCGAACTGGCAGCCAAAGCGGAAGGTCAGGATATAAAGGGCTGGCAGCTCGTTCTGACCCTGCTCGCGGCGGTCGGTCTGGCCCTGCTTCTTTTTGTGGTCGTGCCGCATCTGCTCACCATCGGTCTCGGCTGGCTGTCCATTGCCGGAGACATGGAAGGACTCTCCTTTCACCTCTGGGACGGGCTGTTGAAATTTCTCATGTTCATCGGCTATATAGCCGCTATTTCCTTTGTCCCGGACATCAGCCGGGTTTTTGAATACCACGGGGCCGAGCACAAGGTCATCAGCGCCTATGAAAAAGGCGAAGACCCGATCACTCCGGGCGCGGCAGCCCGCTACAGCCGTTTGCACCCGCGCTGCGGCACCACCTTTCTGCTTTTTGTGCTCGGCATCTCCATTCTCCTGCACGCTTTGACCGTGCCCGCTCTTTTAAGCCTGTGGACTCCGGAATCCGCCCTGCAAAAGCATGGTCTGATCCTTCTTTTCAAACTTATGCTCATGCTGCCCGTCAGCGCTCTGGCTTATGAGGCCATCCGCGCGGGCGCCCAGGTGCAGAACCCCGTGGCCGGATTTCTCATGCGTTCCCCCGGTCTTGTCTTACAGCTTCTCACCACCCGCGAACCCGACTACCGGGAGTTGGAAGTGGCTCTGGTGGCCCTGCGCGAGGCCCTGGGAGATGAGGCCGCGGCGCGTATCGAAACCGCTCCCTATGAACGCCGGAATCTGGGCGCGAAAGAAAACGGGGACAGCGGGGTTGAGGTCGTCTGATGCTGGCGAAGCTGGAAAATCTGGAACGCAGTTACGAGGATGTGGAACGCCAGCTCTCCCTGCCGGACATTCTCGCGGACCAGGAAAGATACCGCAAACTGACCAAGGTCCACGCGGACCTCAAGGAAGTGGTGGACATCTTCCGGCATTACAAAGACATAAAAGGGCAGATCGCGGAAAATAACAGCCTGCTTCAGGATGAGGACAACGGCATCAGGGAAATGGCCAGGGAGGAAATTAAAAACCTCTCCTGCGAGGCGCAAGACCTTGAGCGCGATCTCACTCTGCTGCTGCTGCCCAAAGACCCCCTGGACGAAAAAAATATCATCCTGGAAATACGCGCCGGGACAGGGGGGGAAGAAGCCGCCCTCTTTGCGGCCGACCTCTTCCGCATGTACGCCCGTTATGCCGAAGGGCGCGGCTGGAAGGTGGAAATCATTGAGGTCAGCCCGGCCGCGGCCGGGGGCTACAAGGAAATAATCGCCCTGCTCAGGGGAAGCAAAGCTTACAGCTACCTGAAATACGAATCCGGCGCGCACCGCGTGCAACGGGTGCCGGTAACCGAATCCCAGGGCCGCATTCACACCTCCGCA
>JAISKK010000091.1 GCA_031260965.1 Desulfovibrio sp.
GGAATCACCGGGCAGTAGCTGTCCCATATCCATAGTCCACTGGCCGGAGAGTTTGACTGCGATTTCGGTAAGCATGCTGGACAGACTGGAACGATAAACCATGTCGTAACGTATCTGACCTGCTGTATTGGCGAGGACTTTCAAGGCGTCCTGGTAGCGCTCCTCGGTTTTTGCGGCCAGAGCGTTCGTTTCCGTAAGGAACAGATTGCGCAGGTCCCGTTCCGTCTCATCCAGAGTGGCGGACACTTTGGCAATTTTGCGATCAAAGGCCTCGGCCGTCGCCGCCAGTTCCCTGGTCAGTTGGGTTACGGCTTCAACGCGGTCGTGCTCTTCCGCCCGGATCAGATCAGCGCGTTCCTTGCTCTCGTTTTTAATAGCTTCAGCCCGTTCTTTGCTTTCATTTTTAAGGGCTTCGGCGCGTTCTTTGCTTTCATTTTTGATGGATTCAGTCCGTTCCCTGCTCTCGCTTTTAAGGGCGCTTTCCCGCTCGGCTTCCTCTTTTTGCAGACGGCTCAAAAGGGAGGCGTTCTCGCTTTTCATGAAATTTTCCAGGGAATCCAGGCGAGATTTGAAGACATCGCGCAAATCCCCGATCTCACGCGTAAAACGCTCCTCCTGGCGCTGAAAGCGAATTTCCATTTCTTTCAACTGAGACCCGAAAAGAAGCTCGCGCACCTGCTCCATGGGCGCGCCTTCCTGACCATGTCCGCCTAGCGAGGGATTTCTAATCATAAAGCAGCCGCCTTGGTTGAGGGATCTTTCTGGTTATGCTGTTTGCGCCGCCGTAAAACAAAAGGGCGGATTTTCGACAATTCATAGCCAAATCGCGGTAAAAGCGCAAGAATTATTTAAAAGAATCAAGCTGACGGCGATCAATTCTCCGCTCCGGCAAAAGCCCGCCTGCTCCAATACCGCTGCAAGGCTTTACGGACAAAGCCTTGCAGCGCGGATATATATTTTCAAGTTCATCTGCTCCAGCCCTTGCTATTTTCAGGTCCGGGGTTATATATCTACCCATTATTTCGGGCAGGGGGCGGATAATCTGATTTCCGGGCGCCAGCGGCAAAAGACGGGGCCGACTTTTCGTGAATCAGGCAGGAGGGCTGCCGGATTTGTTTGAACAACCAAAGGAGCATGACATGTTTGGCTTTGGAGCGTCACAGACACTGAAAAACCTTGCGGAAAAAATGATCAGAATTATCCGGGACAGCGGCGAGGAGCACAGCGCAAAACTTTCCGGAAAAGAGGACCCGACCGCCCTTCTGGAAATTGTCTCCGACATGATCTCCTATGAACGGGCTGTGCACTTCGGGGTGCTGCACAGTCTGCCCATGCCTTTTTTCTATGTCGACCCCCAGGAACGCGTTATCTACACCAACAGACAGTGCATGGAGATGCTGCAGATAGACGCCCCGCCGGAAAACTACCTGGGGAAAACGCTCTCGGAAGTTTTTTACAACGAGAAGGGACGCAGCACCCTGCTCGGCAAATGCATAAAGGATGGCGACCGGTACATGGACAAGGAGCTGATCATCACCAGCCGCAAGGGCAACAAGCTGAATGTGATCTGTAATCTTTTCCCCCTGGCCGACAAAAACGGCAATCGCTTCGCCGGAATGGGCATGTACCAGGACATCACCGCCCAGCGCGCCACCGAAGTCCTGCTTAAAGAAAAAAGCGAGCACATAAGCCAGACGGCCTCCACTCTGGATGAGGTCAGCCACCGCAGCACGGAACTGGCCGATGAACTGCTCTCCCTGATTCAGGACACGGCCGCGGACACCAAAGAACAGTCAAAGCATCTGGGGGAAATCAACACGGCCATCAATGAAATGCACACGGCCATCCAGTCCATCGCCGACAGCGCCTCCCAGGCCTCGTCCATTTCCGGCAACGCCAGCGACAGCGCCAAAAAAGGCGCGGAGAATGTGGACAACGTGCTGGCGGACATCAACAAAATGCAGAAGCTGGCCATGGAGCTGAAAGGCGATATGGGCAAGCTGGGCGAACAGGCGGCCGGCATCAGCAGCATAATGAACGTCATCTCCGACATCGCCGACCAGACCAACCTGCTCGCCCTGAACGCGGCCATCGAAGCGGCCAGGGCCGGAGACGCCGGACGCGGCTTCGCCGTTGTGGCCGACGAGGTCCGCAAACTGGCCGAAAAGACCATGAAAGCCACGGAAGAAGTGGCCAAGGCCATCAACGAGATCCAGAAAAGCACCAAGACCAATTCCGAGATCGTGGACCGAACCGTGGCCACCATCGACGGCGCTGTGGGTCTGACCGCCATATGCGGCGACGCCCTGAAAGAAATTGTGAACTTCTCCGCGCAAACCGCGGACGAAATCCGGATCATCGCCAGTTCCTCGGAACAACAGTCCGCCACCAGCGAGCATATTGTGAGTTCGGTGGTCATGACCACGGATGTCTCCCATGGTATCGAAGACCGCATGTCCAGTTGTCTGGAAGATTTGCAGAACCTTGAGCAGCAGATCAAGAGCCTCAAGTCCCTGTCCCGCAATCTGGTGGAAAACCTGTAGGCTTCGCGATTTCCCGCCGGACCGGAACAGGTTTCGGGGTAGCGGCCTGACGCAGGATCACGACAAACTGGACCGCTGTTACACGGAGCAAGGATGCGCACACTGGTCTTCGGACCCATGCCCGCGAACGCGCGCCCGGACAGTCATATCGCCGCCGGGGTCTGGTGTTTTGCCGGACAGGAAGACAAATTCCCCGGCTGGGACGCGGCTGAGACAGGTTTTCCCCTGCCTGCCGACCCCTTTGCCGATGCGGAGGCGATCCGGGCGGCGGCCCGCTCGGCCAATGCCGAAGTCCTGCGCCTTTGCCGGGTTTTTGGCGACCGGCAATTCCCCGATAATTTTCTGATAAACGCCCTTGGTCCCTTTCTGCTCCTGGCGACGCACATGCTCCTGGAGCGGCAAAAGCGCGTTCAGGACCTTTTGGAACTGTACGGCAAAGAAAACCTGCGCGTGGAAACCGCGCCGGACTTGGCCTTTTCTTTCCGGGACAGCCTGGACTTCATGCTGCGCGGCGTTCAGGACATCCACTTCAACCACCATGTCTATTCACGCATTCTGGAAAGCGCGGCCCCGGCCAACTGGGAACTGGGCAATGCGGCGTCCGTCTTCCCGCGGGACCAGTCCCCGCAAGACAAGCCGCGGCAAAACCCGGCCCCGCGAAATTCGCATCCGGTTCGCAGGCTGCGGGATTTCCTGCGCCGCGCCCTTCTTTACCTGCCCTTTCCGCCCTGCAAGGGTTTCGGCCCCTGTGAAAGCCTGTTCCTCTCCCTGGCCGTTCTCCTGAACAAACGCGATAAAGCCAATGCCGGTCTGGACTTTTCCCTCTACGCCTCTGATCCGCCGCAGTGGATCTTCCCGGCCGAACAGATGATTCGCCGCTGTCTGCCCCCGGCCCTGGCGCAATGCCTGGAAAAGGGACCGGGGCAATATCATTTCCCGTCCTCCCCGCCCGAAAAAATAAACCCTCCCCCGCGCGGGATGTCAAAATTGCTGGCCTATATACACTCTTGCGGGTTAATCCCCCCTCCCCTGCGCGGAATGTCGCCCGTCTACAGCCAGGACGACGCCTACTGCCTGCGTCTGGGCGCATTGCGCGCCAAGGGTTGCCGACTTTTTTGCATCCAGCACGGCGCCAATTACGGCAATCTGAAAAGCCTGGGCGGCCTGCCTTTTGAATATTCGCAGCACGCTTTTTTCACCTGGGGCTGGAAGGACCAGCCGGGCGCGCCCGCCAACGCCCGCCCTCTCCCCCATCCCGCCCTTGCGGCCCTGGCCGGGGCGCACCGGGAAAACGAAGCCGCCCAAGAAAATGCGGCATCCCGAGAAAATGTGGCATCCCAAAAAAATGCGGCATCTTTGATCCTGGTGGGCACGGAAATGAGTTCTTTTTCCTACCGTCTGAAATCCCGCCCCCAGTCCGGCGCCCTGCCCGCATACCGACGCGCCAAAATCACCTTTTTGCGGACCGTAGCGGCCGCCGCTCCTCCCGGCCTCAACCTGTTTTATCGCCCCTACTTCAAGGTCGCGGGCGGTCTGGAAGACGCGGCATATGTGCTGGCCGAAACGCCGGGCGTCAGCTTGTGCAGCGGCGATTTGACGCAGCGTATGCTCGGTTGCCGTCTGCTGGTTCTGGATCATTACGGCACGACCCTGCACTGCGCTCTGGTCGCAAACGTCCCCACCCTGGCCTTCTGGCGGCGTGAGGACTGGGGCATGGACGAACGCAGCGAGGAAAGCCTCGACGCCTTGAGTAAAGCGGGCATACTTCTGACCGGACCGGAGGAGGCGGCGGCAAAGGTTTTGAGCATCCGGGACAGAATCCCGGACTGGTGGCGGGAACCCGCGGTACAGGCCGCGCGCCGGCTTTGGCTGCGCCGCTTTGCCGACATCGGCGACCCGGATCATCCGCCGGGGCGCGGAGAAGTTCTGCGCGTCTGGTTCAAGGCCCTGCGGGAATGTTAAAGCGTTTCAGATGAGCGACAAAAACGATTCCCTCGGCAAACGCTACCTCTTCAAACTGGTATCCAATTTCGCCGCCATTCCCCTCTTTCTGGTTATGGAAGCGGTTCTGCCGCGCGCCCTGGGTCCGGCGGCCTACGGCAACTTCAGCTTTGCCACGGCCCTGTTCCTGAACTTCACTAATTTCTTCGACCTCGGCTCTTCCACCTGCCTGAACACCTCCCTGGCCAAACGTCCGGACGAATTCAAGCTGGCGGCCTTTTACCTGCGTTTTGCGCTCATCGTACTCCTGCTCTGCCTGGCCTCCGCCCTGATCATGCACCTGCCCGGGGCGGGCGCGGCTCTCATGCCCGGCCTGCCCCTCTGGCTGGCTTTTCCCGCCGCCCTCTGGGCCTATATCACCTGGATCGGCAGGATCGGCAGGGGCATGAACGACGCCCTGGGTCTGACAGCCGGGAGCGAAAGCGTGCGTATGGCGAGCAATGCCCTGGCCGCCCTGCTTATCCTCGCCCTTTTCGCGGGCGGGATGCTGGATCTGAAGACCCTCTTCGCGCAGCAATATCTCTGTCTGGGACTGGCCGGGGCGGGTTTCATTTTCGTGATGCGCAAGGCCTGGCCCGCCCCTTTGCGCTTCGCCCTGTCCAAAGAGGAAAGCGCGGCCTATACGCGGGAATTCAAAGCCTACTGCGCCCCTCTTTTTGTCATCGCCCTGGGCTCGGCGCTGGCCCTTTCCGCCGAACGCTGGCTGCTGCAATTTTTTGAGGGCAGCGTGCAACAGGGCTATTTTTCCCTGTCCCAGAAAATAGGCGCGGCCTGCATCCTTTTTGTGACCGCCATGACCCCGCTGCTCACGCGCGAACTGGCCGTTGCCCACTCCCGGCAGGATCGCGCCGGCATGGCCGCCCTGCTCGACCGCTACGCCCCCATGCTCTATGCGGTATCCGCCTGGCTGTCCTGTTTTATACTGGTCGAGGCCCCGGCGGTGCTTTTTATTTTCGGCGGGGAGGCCTACGCTGCGGCTTTGCCCGCCGTGCGCATCCTGGCGCTTTATCCCATCCATCAGGGCTACGGGCAGGTCGCGGCGGCTATTTTTTACGCCGGCGGCCAGACCGGCCCCTTGCGCAACCTGACCCTCTGGACCCTGGCGGCCGGGCTGCCCCTGGCCTGGCTTCTGCTCGCCCCGGCGGATCTTTTCGGACTGGGCCTCGGCGCTACCGGACTGGCCCTGAAAATGACCGTCCTGCAATTTCTCTCCGTCAATCTGCTGCTGTACGCCGCCCGGCGTTATGCGCCCTTCAGTTATACGCGCAATCTGCTGCATCAACTGCTCTGCCCCCTGGCCTTCCTCGGCGCGGCCCTGCTCACGGCCCGGATCAGCTCCGGACTGGGCGGGCCCACGGATATCGGGCGTTTTCTGGCCTCCGGCTTCGCCTATGCGCTCGTGAGCCTGGTTTTGCTCCTGGCCTGTCCCTTTATCGGCGGACTCAGGCGCGGCGATTTGCGCCGACTCTGGGAAAAGGCGCGGAGGCGGTTGTTTTAAGAAATAAAAAATTCCTGTCGGGAAAAAAATGAAAAAAATCCTTGACAAAGCTTTTCTGGGGGCATAACAAAAAATAAACTGTGCAAATCTTCAGGCGCACGGTTCAGCCCTTCGACAATCCGGACCCGGTGTCCCCCTTGTTGAACGGCGGGGGTTCCAGAGCAGTTTAATATCGAAAAAAGATGCGCGGACGCCTCAGGTCCGCCGCAAAAATTCTGTTTCAAACGCAAGGGGAAATTCCAGAGAATGGAATTTGCGAGTTACGCTCCTGACTAACAGCTACAAACCAGAAGCTTGAGTGGAAACGGCGTTTCCTTGCGGCCTTTCCCTGTGAGATCATACCCGGACGCGGAGACGGTCTTTTTGTCTCTCCGGATCAGGGGCAAGGCGGGAACCTGCCCGCCGGATATACAGCGACAATTTAACATAGACGGGATTTTCCCGGTAATTGTCCAAATCAGCATTGATGGGGGTTATCATGTTTCAAATTCCCTTGTCTTCTTTTTCCAATCACCCCGGCCATAACAGCGACCTTCCGAAGCCCGAACTGGGTCCGGAGGTCATATCCCCTCCCTAAAGTAACGATACTTCAAAATATTCCTGATATTTACAAAATTACAAGCAGGACGTCCTTTTTGGCGTTCCAAAATCTTTTTACATGGGGAGTATAAAATGGCTACCAGTAAAATCGCGTTCAAACTCGAAGACATCAAGGGCGTAACTTATGATAAGGAAACCAATGATATCCTTTTCGTCCTGAACGACGGCAGCGAATCAACCGTAAATCTTAAAGCGATAAGCAACGTCGGCAACTTTGAGTTTGGCGACGGCACCGTATTGTCCGTAAAAGATCTGGCGAACGCTTTTGAGGTAGAGGAGCTGACTACCGCGGCCGGTCCGGGACCCGTCGGCGGCGGTTCCGGCGCCAACTACGATGTCGATGCCGGCGAACTTATCGGCGGTGTGGACGGCATAGGTAAACTGGGCACGGACCAGTGGGGCGCCGCCGATCTTGGCGCCCTGGGTTTTGCCACCGGCGCCGGTTCAGTCGGGCAGGACATTCCCGCCTCCTGGGATCTGGGCGGCCTGGCGAATATACTCTCCGCGAGTCCTCTGCAGGAACGCTCCCTGCGCCTCGGCGAAGACCCTGCCAACAAGACGCGCTCCGGTCAGGTTACGCTCACTGCCGGCACGGACGCCATCAGCAATATCGGCTTTGCCAATCTGACCGCCAATCCGGTGGATGATGGCGGCGTCCACGGCTACAGAGTGGACGGCATTTCCGTTGAGGGCATTGAAGGCGGCATGATCTGGGTGAGTACGCCCGGGTCTGTGGCGGGGCAGCAAATTATTACCGGCTACCGCGACCTGGACGGGGACGGGCATATTGACGATTTAAACGGCAACGGCATCGACCCGGCCGACGCCATCATCAAAATAACGCTGACCGCGCCCACCGATGTGGCGCCGGGCGCGACCGCCACCGTGAACGTGACTGTGGAGCTGATCAACCCCGTACACAATACCGACGGCACGTCTGCGGACCTGGTTATCAACGGTCTTGCGCTGAAAGCCGAGGAAGCGGACGGCGAGGTAAGAGAGGCAGGATTTACCCTGACCGTAGTGGACGATGTGCCTACAGACTTGTCCTTCACCGGCGACACGGAACATGACGCCGGGACCGTGTACGACGGAACCTGGGGCGTGGACCTGGGCGCGGACGGGGCTGTTGCCGGTACCACCGGCCTGACCCTCAGCGTTGAAGAAGGCGGCTTCAGCACCGCGCTGAATATTCCGGTTGTCTTCGGGACGCCCATAGATGTGAGCATAGACGGCATCAATTACGGTACAATTACCCTGAACAGCGACGGAACTTTCGTCTTCAATTCTGAAGGCGACACTGTCGGCGATCTGGTCTTCCACCTGACGGCCACGGATTCGGACGGCGACACCATACAGCTTGGCGACGGCAACGGGTTTACGGTTATAGTAACTCCGCCGGTTGGCGATCTTCCACATGTGGGCACTGTTGACCCGGACGGCCTGCATGAAAAAAATCTTGCCGACGGCACTGCA
>JAISKK010000114.1 GCA_031260965.1 Desulfovibrio sp.
TTTTCCTACAGTTTGGCCGCTGGAATGTCAAGGCAGACAGATCAAGTAGAATTGAGCAGCAGCAGCCAGGAGCGCAAAAGGGGCTTGCTCGCCTCCTTGACGGAGGAAGGATAAGTTTCTACTGTTAAACCTGACAGGAGAAACATGATGTCGGAACAAACAATCACATTGTCCGTGGATACTGGATCGCGCTTTTTTTCAATCCCGCCACTGGTGCTGCTTCTTGCGCTCGCGCTTAGTCTGGCAAGCCTCTCCGGCTGCGGAGGGGACAGGCGCAGCTATTCGGACGGGGATCTGCGCAGCACCGAAGCCGTACGCATGGGTAAAATACTTGATGTGTCCGACGTGATGGTCAGAGAAGAAAAATCCCTGGCTCCGGCCGTAGCGGGCGCCGCCATCGGCGGTCTCCTGGGCAGCTACTTCGGCACGGGCACGGGCAGGGAAATCCTGGGACTGGCCGGAGCGGCCCTCGGCGGATATATCGGCTATCAGGACGATTTGAGTCATCGGGTTTATAAAGCCATGCAACTCACCATTGAACTGGAGTCCGGCACGACCATCCTGGTGGTGCAGGGATACACAGAATATTTCGTGCGTAAGGACAGGGTGCGGGTTATCGGTCTCGGCGAGGGACGGGTTATAGTGCAGCACGAATAGAAACCGGCGGGGATTTGCCCGGTTCGCCGTTATCCTGCGTCGGGCTGTATTTTTGCGCAAAGCCGGACGGTCTATGGCCCGGAAGCGCCGGGGCTTTCTTTCTCCTCCCAGACGTTCCGGGAGACGCCTTCTTCCACAAGCAACACCGGAATGCCGTCCTCAATGGGATAAACCACAGCGCACTGCGCGCAATAAAGCCCGTCCCGCGTCTCCCCGCTCACTTCGGAAAGGGAAGATCGACAGCGGGGGCAGGCCAGAAGGGCCAGAAAATCCTTATCCATGGTTCTTTCCTCGGGTAAATATACATTCACATGGCAATCTGCATCGACCTTCATACCCACAGTTCGGCCTCGGACGGCACGGACAGCCCCGCCACCCTGGTGCGCAAGGCTGCGCGGCTTGGACTCGCCGCCCTGGCCCTCACGGATCACGATACCCTGGCCGGGCTTGAGGAAGCGCGGGCGGAAGCGGAAAGCCTGGGGCTTGAATTTGTGCCCGGCGTGGAAATAGCCGTGAGACACTCTCCGGGTGAACTGCATCTGCTCGGCCTTTTTACGCCTCTTTCCGCGCCGTCTCTCGACAAGGCCTTAAGCGTCATACGCAACAAAAGAGACCTGCGCAACCAGGCCATGCTGAACAGGCTCAAGGCCCTGGGCATCGCGTTGGATGTGGAGGAAATCCGGGCCAAAGGCCCGGCTGCGGGCCGTCTGCACATTGCCGCCGCCATGCTCGGCCGGGGATATGTGCAGAATTTGCCCGAAGCCTTTGACCGCTACCTGGGCGCGGGCCGCGCCGCCTATGTGCCGCGCGAACTGCTCAGTCCGGCAGATGGCGTAAAATTGCTGCTGGACGCGGGGACCATTGTGGTCCTGGCCCATCCTTTTCTTTACCCAGGCATGACTCCGCTCACCCTGGACGCGCTTCTCACAGAACTGCGCCCTTGCGGACTTAACGCCCTGGAGGTCTGGCACAACACGCATGGACCGGACCAGATACGCACTTGTCAGGATCTGGCCCGTAAACATAATCTGCTGGTGAGCGGAGGAACGGATTATCACGGTCTTAACAAAAAAGGCGTTGCTCTGGGCAAAGGCAGGGGCGGGCTTTGCATCCCTTATTCCATCCTGGCGGAGATGAAAAAATTTCGAACCGGGGAAGTTTGAGGGGGCCGGAGCCCCCTCATTTTCAAGCAAATTATCCCCGGCAATCAGAGTATTTTTCGCTTCCAACTACCACTTCGACATATCAAGCGTTTTTTCGTTCTTGGATACAACCACCGCGCCCACAAGGTCGCCGGTGACGTTCAGGCAGGTGCGACCCATATCCAGCAGGGCGTCTATGCCCAAAATCAGGGCGTAGGCAGCGGCCACGGCTGATCCGGCCTGCACGGGCAGACCGACCCCTTCCAGAACCATGAGCATCATGATCGCGCCGGCGCCGGGCACGCCGGCGGCCCCTATGGAGGCCAGGGTAGAGATCAGGGTCAGGGTAACCATCTGCTCAAAACCCAGGGGCGCGCCCACGGCATTGCCGATGAAGATGGCGCAGATGGCCAGATAGACGGCAGTGCCGTCCATGTTTACCGTGGCCCCGATAGGCAGGGAGAAGGAGGTTATAGAGCGCGGGGCGCCGAGTTCTTCTTCGGTCACGCGCAGGGAAATGGGCAGAGTGGCGTTGGAAGAACGGGTCACAAAGGCCGTGAGCGAGGCTTCCCACGCGCCGCGCAGGAATTTGACAAAGCTCAGTCCGAAAAGGGTCAGTACGCCGCCGTAGGTTACCACAACATGGACGACAAATCCGATGTAGCAGAGCAGGGTGACAAAAACCAGCGGTCCGATGACCTTGGGACCCTGCTGGGCGAAGACGACGGCGATCAGCACAAAAACGCCGACAGGAGCATATTCCATGACCCCGCCCACGATCTTGTACATGGTTTCCGCAACCGTCGAGCAGATGTCGAAGAGCCGGGTCGCGTTTTTCGCCAGGGCTTCATTTTTGGAATCCCGCAGGACGGAAAGAGCGATGCCGAAAATAAGGGAGAAGAAAATGATCGGCAACACATCGCCTTTGGTCAGGGATTCCGCAGGGTTGGTCGGTACAATGGCCAATATGACCTGGCTGAGGGGAGGCATGGTAGCTACTTTGGCCTGCGCGGCCGCGTCTCCGCTTATGCCGAGACCCGCTCCGGGCTGGAAGACCACGCCAAGAATCAGGGCAATGCACACAGCGACGGCCGTGGTTGCCAGATAATAGCCCATGATTTTAACGCCAACGCGCCCCAGCTGATGTGGGGTGATGCTCGCTGCGCCGGTGATCAGGGAAAAGAAAATAACCGGGACGACGATCATGCGCAGCAGACGGACAAACAGATCACCGAAAAATTTTGTGTAGGTAATAAAACCGCCCGCATATTCTGGGGAATGGGCCAGGAACAAACCGACCACCGCGCCCAGACCCAGGCCGAGCAGGATGCGCAACAGCAGGTTCGTGCCGAAATACCAGCTCATGAAACCTCTTTTTTTTACCTCTTGGGCTGCCATTGTCTCCTCCGGAGTGTTAGATTGTCAGGGTACGCCAAGCGACCGCCTTATCGCGCAAACCACATGAATGTAGTTTCGTTTGACACGGCGGGCAACATACTACGGAAGCGGCGCGATCGGCAAGCCCTCTTGCGCGGTCTGCTCCAGATACCACGCATATGTCGTGCGCAGGCCCTCGTAAAAATCAACGGCGGGCCGCCAGCCCAGACTGAAGAGCAAGGAAGCGTCCAGAAGCTTGCGCGGCGTTCCGTCCGGTTTGGAAGGGTCGGTGCGGATATCCCCGGCAAAGCCCACTGTTTTTGCAATGGCCCGGGCCAGATCGGCTATGCTGATTTCAAAGCCGCTGCCGATGTTCACATGCCCTTCCCCCGAATAATTGCGGAGCAGAAAAAGGGAGGCGTCAACCATATCGTCCACATGGATGAACTCGCGCAAAGCCTTACCCGTGCCCCAGATGACGACTTCTCCGGCCCCGGACAATCTGGCCTCGTGGAAGCGGCGCAAAAGGGCCGGGAGAACATGACTGTTCTCGGGATGAAAATTGTCGCCCGGTCCGTACAGATTGCCCGGCATAACGCTTATGGCGTCAAAGCCGTACTGTTTTCTGTAGCTTTTGCAGAGTATCAGCCCCGCAATCTTGGCTACGGCGTAAGCGTCATTGGTCGGTTCCAGGGGACCGGTCAGCAGATGTTCCTCGCGCATGGGCTGGGGACAAAATTTCGGATAAATGCAGGACGAGCCCAGAAAAAGCAGTTTTTTGCAGCCGTTGCGGTAAGCGGAGTCCATTACGTTGGTCTGGATTTGCAGGTTCTCGCGCGCAAAATCGGCGGAATAGCGGTCATTGGCGATTATGCCGCCGACCTTGGCTGCGGCCAGGATCACATAGTCCGGGCGCTCGCGCCGGAAAAAGTCCTCGGTCGCGGCCTGATTGCAAAGGTCCAGTTCAGCGTGCGTCCGGGTTATGATCCGCTCCGCGCCCAAGGCCTTGAGCTTGCGGCAGAAGGCCGCGCCAACCAGACCCCGATGTCCGGCCACATATATTTTATCCTGCAGATTTACTGTTTTGACCATAACCAGTGCATAACGCAAAAGCCGCGCAATGACCATATCCGCACGGACAGATCCGCGCCGGAACCTTTCACTTCTGAAAACAGACATGAGATATTCGTCTCATATGGAGATTATAATATAAAGTATATCGCAAAAAAGCAGGTTGCTTATTTCACTATCTCGGGTAAAGTCCTTACAGGCACTCCAAAGAGAAAAGGCGGTTCGGAATTTGAACGGCGTCATAATGCTGGTATGCGGCAAAGTTATGCCGTCACGCGACAATCAGGCGTAAATTGTGCCGGGTGGATCAATCATGCGGGCAGGATATGCAGGAAACTAAAATCACAGCCAAGGCCCTGCGCTTCTGGATAAAGAAAAAGGGACTGACCCAGGCCGCTCTGGCGGAAAGAGCCGGCCTTGCCCAGAATTATATCTCGCAGATCCACACCGGAACGCGGCCGGGTTCCGTGGATGTTCTGCAGAAAATCGCCGTCGCCCTGGACCTCTCGCTGCCGGAATTTTTCGCCTGCCGGGACGATGCGCAACCGGACATCGTCTTCATTGAACGGCTGAAGGCGCGGCCCCGCGCCGGGAACGGGGGGCTGGAGACGGACCCGGACACGGCAGGGTATTATTCTTTCCACAGCAGTTTCATTGCCCGCAAGCACGGCGACGAGACGAGCATGAGGCTCTTTGAGGTGGCCGGGGACAGCATGAGCCCCACCCTGGCGGACGGGGACATGATCCTGGTTAATTTGCGGGACAAGGATGTGCGCTCCGGTTATATCTATCTGGTGCGCATGGAGGACGAGCTGATGGTCAAACGCCTGGAGAACAGGCCCGGCGGCATCCTGCTCATCCGCTCCGACAATCCGGACTATGAGGACTTGAGTGTGCGCAAAAACGACGAGGGCGCGGATGTGGAAGTGCTCGGCCGCATGGTCTGGAGTTGCAGGGAATATTGAGCCATGCCGGATTCTTTTCAGCGCGCCCAAAGACCTTTGCTTCTGCTCGGGGGCAGTTTCGACCCCCCCCACATAGGGCATCTGCGCGCCGCCCTTGAGTGTGCGGAAGTGCTGCGCCCTTCCTCCTGCCTCTTCATCCCCTGTTCCTCCCCCCCGCACAAGACCGCGCGCAGGCTTTTGCCCTTCGCCCTGCGCGCGGACATGCTGCGCGCCGCTCTGGCGGATTTGGAAGCAAACGGGCCCCTGCCCTGTCCTTTTGCCGTAAACGAGGTAGAGAACGAGCGGCCCGGTCTCTCTTACACTATCGACACCCTTAAGGTGCTTGCCGGACGCTTTCCGGAGGCGCGTCTGACCTTTGCGGTCGGCTGCGACGATTTTTGCCAGATAATCCATTGGCGGCGCGGCCGGGAGATCCCGGACACAGCGGATCTGGCAGTTCTGCCCCGCGCCGGCTGCGGATTATCCGCCTTTCTCGCCGCCCTGCCGCGGTTGCGGCCCGATGCGCTGCCCCTGGAGAGGGAAGAAGATGGACCGCCGGAGCTTGAATGCAGCTATGCCTTGCCTGGAGGCGGCAAGATCATGTACATTTCCATTCCCGCTCTGGATTTGAGTTCGTCTCTGACGCGCCGCCGTTTTCTGACCGGGCGCAACGCGGGTCTGCTCGTCCCGCCGGGGGTATGCTCCCTGTTGCGCAAAAACGAGGCTTACATCAAGAAAATATGGGAGGAGTGAGATGACCGCTGCAGCCGTCCCCCAGTCCATCAGTCATAACCTGAACAGAGCGCGATCCATGCTCAAACGCGACGATACCATCCGGGCTGCGGAGGCCCTGGTCGCCGGGCTGGACGCCTTCCAGCCGCAAAGCCTGCCGGGCCCGGTCCGCTTTGAGGTCGAGGTCATGATCATCGAGTGTGTGCAGGAGCTGAACCGCCAGCCTTCGGTGCGCAAACTTTTTGAGAATCTGGCCCATACCTCCAAGGCCATGATCCCCTATCAGCCGGGCAAAGAGGCGAAACTCGGCTCCACCTTGCGTCTGGTCCTCAAGGCCCTGCATGAGAGCGAGGCAAGCAGCGTCCGCAATGCCGAAGCGGAACGCGAGCAGCGCAAGGAAATGCTTCTGCAAAAAGGCCTGGGCTACCTGGATGTCGGAGACGCCCCGCGCGGCAAGGCATCCCTGCGCGTTCTGGCCGAAGAATTCGGCACGGATACAGGGGTGCTGACCCAAATCGGCGAGCTTTTCATTGCCCACAAGCTCCTTTTTGAAGGGGCGGAGATGCTGCAACACGCCATGGAGACCTTCCCCAAGGATGGCAAGGCCTACGGACTGGCCGCCCAGTGTTATCTGGACCTGCACGAGTTCGAAAAGGCCGAGAGCGTGTATCTGACGGCCATGAAAAATTTCGGCAGACACCCGCGCACCCTGCTCAACCTGGCCAAACTCTATCTGAAATGGAACAAGAAGGACCAGGTCCTCAGCATTGCCATGGAAGCTTACAAAAAGGACAATTCCCTGACCGAAGCCAAGGAAATGGTGGACAAATATTCCTAAGGGGATACGTTGTCATATTTTTCAATGTTCATCAGATCCGGCGCCAAACGATCCCGCTATGCCGGGAGTTCAATGGGGGTTGATGGGACGCTTACGATGATTTTCACGCAAAAAATACAGGTTGCGCCGGCGGGAAGAGGGAACCAGATAATTGAGTTATGTTATAAAACGGATTTTAAATCAAAACCGCCCAGGCAGCTTTGATTTAAAATCCGAAAAACAGTATCGAAAATTTGTATAATGGTTTTTTTATTTACGCGCCGGCTTCCGCCTTTTTGCCCCTTCTCTGCCAAAGCTGCATCTCCTGCATCTTTTTGCGTCTTTCCCGCTGAAGGCCCTTGCAGACCAGACGAGTACCCTTTTTATAGCCGCACTGTTCACGGTATTCATCAGGGGTCAGTCCGTGCGAAAGAAGGTGTTTTTTGGTTATCAGCTTAAATGATTTGCCGCAGACGACACAAATGATGGTACGTTCCTTTATGGCCTTTTTAGGATCAACACCTTCAATCTTTTCAACCGCATCAGCTTCGGGAATGTTGCTGATGCTGCGGATGTTGTCCGCCAATTTTTTAACCAGGCCGGTAATTTCATCTTCCGTCATAATCCGGACTCCGGCCTGCGCCTTAACGATTTCCAAAGCATCTTTCAGATAATTGTCCATTTTTATTCCTTTTGTGTTGATAAAGTGTCAAAGCGATAACATAAAAGAAAAAGATATAAAAGAGTTTATCTCGCTCAAACTTGCCGGTATCAAAAAAAATATAAAATACGATTGCGCGCACATGAGTACGGAACCTATCGTCCGCCCGGCGGTAAACGCCGCCAGATCGTACTCATGGGCAGGTAACGGTACTTTGCTCTGATCCGGAATTCCGGATGAGCGATAAAAAGTTCAGGCGTATTTCAAAGCAGTGCCGGTACGCCTTCCGCCATATCCAGGCTTTTATTAAAAAATATCTAAACTTCTTTTGACTATGTCCGATAGTGCTGGTAAGAAGTTTTCGTCGAGGTGAAAAGTATGCACAGGCGGTTTTTACAAACCCAGCCTCAAAACAGGAAGCAGGCCGTAGCGCGTGATGCGCCGGATTGTAATTCTGGCCTGGTTTTTGCACACACACACACACACACACACACACACACACACACACACACATAACTCCGCTATATAACGCGTTCTCCGCAAGGGGCGGCGCGGTTTTTTCGTTTCCATTTTCTGTCTTTTTTCAAAAATTTCCGGCCTTGTTCCCGCTTTGGGGACAGGGCTTTTGTTTTTCGGCCCTGCCCCCAATGCGCGGCAGGGCCGTTTTGGCGTTCAGGCCTTGGTTTGCCGCGTTCTGCCGGTCCGGATTTGTTGTTGAGTCATAACATGGGTCCCACCTGATTGGGAGGAATGTAGAAAATGAAAGTTAAGTCCATTTCCCTTGCCCGCAGTTTGGGCAGGATTTT
>JAISKK010000006.1 GCA_031260965.1 Desulfovibrio sp.
CGAGAGATCCGCCGCCTCAAGTCCGGGCAGGGGGGAACCGTCCCAGGTGCGCCCGTAGCGACGCAACAAAAAACGATCCAGAGCCGCGCCCTTGAGTTCCTGCAAGGTGCTGCCGCTGCGCTGGTAATAACGGCCGCGATAGCTGATGGGATTGGGATAGGCGGGAACGACAATTTCCAGACATTCCCTGCCGTCTTGTTCGCGTAAATTCACTTCCGCCATGATGCCCAGCAGATCCCGCAGCTTGTTTGGCAATTCTTCCAGCAAAAGCCGCGCATCGGGCAGTCCGACAGGTTTGCCCGCATCATCCCGGCCAATGACCAGCGTCCCGCCCACGGCATTAGCAAAGCCGCAAACCGACTTCAGGTGCTCATCGCGCCACGAAAATTTCCATTCGAGGGTTTGGGATTCAGGCATGGGTATATTCATAGGGTTTGTTCAATAATTTATTAGTAATACATTTCAATATATTCATATGCCTTGTTGCGTATTTCCTCGTCTTTTATTTTGTATTTACGATATATAACACTCAAAAGCGCTTTCTTGATTTCACGTTTACCTTCTGAAGTATTTTGCCAGCCTGGGAAACGTACAATTTTTACGATATCGTCAATATCTTTAACGATGCGCTCCACAATAATTGGAGTGTTCGCATTTTTGATACTGTTGAAAAGCTCAGTCAGGGCCGCTACGCCTTTGTCCTGTTCAGGCTCAGGGGGAGTTTCCTTCTCGGCTTTCAGGACATCTTTGGCCAGCTCAAGGAGGAGTTTGAGAAATTAAATGCTGGTAACAAGCCCTTGGGCGGAAGGGGAGATCGCACAGGACGCTTAATCAGGTAAAATCAAAAGATATATATAAATATCCTCAGAATAATACCGTCAAAAATACCGTATAAAATGTTGTTGTCTAATATCTTGAATCAATTCAAGTATCCCATTTCCTGTTCGATGTGTCAAATACAGACCTTAAGTACAGAAAATACAATATGTTATGTGTTGTAAAATTCTTACTTTGGTCATCAGTTGAGCGCATGAGTTCAAGTCTCGCGGCGGGACTGTGATTGGCTTTTGCCATCGCCCTTTGCGCTTGAATCGTTTCCTTCACGCACCTGTCATCCTCCGTTTTTTTTACCGCCAATCGCTGTTTCCGTTCTGCTTTCCAGTTCTTCAAGGGCGATTTCTTCCTCTGCCTCAAGAGCGACACGCCGGGCATGAAAAAGTTCGTACTGGTTTTCAGCGTGAGCCTTGGCGGCATCCGCGCTGATCTGTCCGGCATGGGTAAGAACAGGCAATTCCTGATCGGCCAGAAATTTATCCAGCCATATTTCCCAATCAGCCATATACACAACCTGCCGCCGCCGGGCGCGAAATTCCGCCTGATCCAGAAACATGGTCACGATACGGTTCAAGGTATCCAGTTCATCGGCATTGAGATAGGATTTGGCTGTACCGACATCTGCTTTGCGGATTCGATTGCCCGTCCAGTTGGTCAGCCCCATATTCGGTTCGGCGGCATCGGCGCGGCTTTGGATGATCTCCGCCGCTGTTTTTCCGGCTGCGGCCCAGTGAAGTTTATTTTGGACAGTCTGGAAAAATTTGTGCAAAGCCTCCTGGTTGTGTCGGGCGTAATCAGCGGAAAGGGCAAAAATATCCCGCAGTTTGCGGTAAAAAACTTTTTCCGCGCTGCGAATATCCCGAATACGGGCCAGCAGTTCATCAAAATATTCCGCGCCTTGGGGATAGCCGCTTTTGAGGCGGGCATCATCCAGCAGAAAGCCTTTCTCCAAAAACTCCCGCAAATGTTCCGTGGCCCATTGGCGGAACTGGACACCCCGTTGGGAACGTACCCGATAGCCGACGGCCAGAACGGCTTCCAGACGATAGAGCTTAGTTTGGTATTGTTTTCGGTCGGTTGCAGTTATTAACTTTTCGTTAATAACTGAATGAGCGTCCAATTCCCCTTCCGCGAAAATTGCGCGCAGGAGTTTGGAAATGGCCGGAACACTGACCTGATATAATTGAGCTATTTCTTTTTGCGAGAGCCATACCGCGCCGTTTTCAAGCGTAAGCTGTATGGCAGAAGCGCCGTCCGGCGTGGTATAGAGAATGAGTTCGCCTATGCGTTCCGAATTGCTGACCTCCATCGTCCTGCTACTCCTATGGCTTCCAATGCGTTTGATAGTCAGGTCCATCGGATTTAGGGCACGTATTTGGCTTTTCGTGAAAATCTCCATTTCTTGCCTTGTTCAACAAATACCTACCAACAGTGTTAGCAATGATTTCTCTGGCCTTAAATTCATACCCAATACCACTCATACAAATTCGGAAAAGACGATTTTCGCCTGACAAAAAATTATCAAATTCTTGTGTAATAGACGGCTTCCCGTTGGCAGAGAAAACACATTTGAGAACAGGTGATTTAAATACACTATTAATCCGTGCAATGATTCCCAATCCTGCGATCCAGGCTTGCGAAGGCTCGCCTCAACAATAGGGGATGTTTCAAGTCGTTGCATGTTTGTTCCAGTATTCATAGTTTTGTTCATGTCTGGCTATAAAACCCCAACGCTTCCAACACCTGCAAAATTTCTTCCACCTTTGCCCTAGGAGCGCGGATAAAGCGTTCCGCCACGGCGTCCGGCGCAATCGCTGTACCGGCGTCTTGCAGGAACTTCACCACGCCGCGCACGGCTTGGGTTTGCTCCAAAAGTTCTGCGGGCCATGCGGTCTTGGGGATGCCCTCGGCTTTGACGGCCTTGCCTTTTTTGCCCTTGGCAGGAATACCCGATTTGCCCGTTTGTATTGGCGGTAATCCCATATCCAGTGTTCCCTGAATCGCCTGCCGCTCGGCCTTGGATTTTGTCTGATATTCAGGACGGAGCCAGCGAATTTTACCCTGCTTTTCTTCTTCCGCCCGCTCGGCGTTAAGAGCGGCGAGGCGAGCCAGAATATTTTCATCCGGCAAATCAGCGGGCCAGCCGTAGGCTTCAGCCACAGCGGCGTCCAGTTCATCGTGCAACTCGCGCAAAACCGTCACAAGGCCCTGCTCGTGGGCGGTCTTTTCTTTGGCCGTCAGTTCCCGGCCTGCGCGCAAGGCTTCCAGCGCGTTATACAGGCCGGTTAGGGTTAAATCTGGGTACAGGACTTGTCTGGCTTTACGGTGCGCGTACAACCTTTCACCCAGATCACGGATGCGGGTTTGCTGGGCTGGCGTGGCGTCAGGAAAGGGAAAAGGGTCGAAGCAGAGAGTTTTATTATAGGTAGGATCGTTTCCGACTCCAATGTAAGAACAAACTGTTACTGACCATACTGTATGAATTTTACATGATAGAATACCAAAATGATAAGCATCTTCAGTAGCAAATGCGACAAGTTTTTGATCCGGCAGGATATCAATATCGAGAAAGGCAAATAGTCTGTGCTTGGCAACCATGGGAGTGACTATATACCGTCTAAGTCCTGCAAGGGCTGGGCGAAAAGTTTTACGCGGCTCTCCACATATCCACCACAAATCACGGTGCTTTGGACGGCGATCATGATCCCGCACTGGTTTTATACGCGTAAAAACCCACTGATACACATCTGGAAAGTTCTTTTTTACTTCTTCAATAGTCAATCCAAGCAAATCGATAAGCATGATTTCACGAGGTGTATCCGTTATATCTTTGCCATTTCTAAAAGGGCGAATATGCTTTTCAATACCTGTGATACGACCTAACCCTAATTGTTCCGCCTCTTGTTTTGTTACAAGAAAGCCTTGCGCGTGTAGCATTATTCCAACACAGCTTATGTCTTCGTTAGCCTTGAGCGCTATTGCTCCAAGAACATCCACGCCTTGGCGTATATCCGCATGGGTGATACCCAAATTTTCTTCCAGTGTGATTAAGCGTTCATTGCCATAGGTTTTTTCTTCGCTGACGACGCGGGCTAATATCCCTTCGCCAGTACCTTTTTCCCCTACTGTCATGGCGACACGCACTGCTGCGCCATCTGAAGCGTCCACCCAAGGGTGATCCGGCACGGCAAAAGCTAAGTGAAGAGGATTCGTTGAACTCATGTGTAGGGTGACAATGCGGCGGTTGAAAACTTGAGTAATGCTGTTGGTGGTTATAAAGCCAAAACGTCTGCTCTTTCCTGCCCGCGTGAGTTCCGCTGCTTTATGCCACCAGTACATGACAAAATCGCAAGATTTAGGAAGCTCCACATAGGTTGCCCGCAAAGCCTCAACATAGCCATCTCCCAAAACGAGGCGCATTCGCTTGTCGCCGCCAAATGGCGGATTCCCCACGATAAAGTCCACTTTGGGCCATTCAGCCGCCGTCACGCCTTCATAGACCTTATCCGCCACTATGGCACTTTCATCCGGTACTTGTCTTCCGGTGGTGGGATCAATTTTATATGTTTCGCCGTTCCAGCGCGTGACGGGCTTCCCGTTCTTATCGGTGGCGTATTTCCAGCTTTTCCAGTCGAGAAGCGCGTCCCGGCATTGAATGTTCTCAAATTTTTTGATCACCGGTTCCGGCGGATTTACGTTGCCGTGGGTGCGAAAGTGCCATTGCAAATAGCCTATCCAGAGCACCATTTCCGCGATATGCGCGGCGCGGGGATTCACTTCTAATCCAAAAAACTGCTGCGGATCAACCTGCAAAAGGGCTTGCTGGTGCTCGCCGTAGGTCGCCAGCGTTTGCAGCACTTCGCCTTCCAGACGTTTCATGTGCTCCAGCGTCACATAGAGGAAATTGCCGGAGCCGCAAGCCGGGTCAAGGATGCGGATTTTTAATAACCGCTTGTGGAAGTCGGCGACTGTTTTCCCGGCTTCTTTTGTCTTGCCCTGCGTGAACAAAAGGCTTGCCGCCGCCTGCACGTCGTCCCATTCCTTACGCAAAGGCTGCATGATGGTAGGAATGACCAGCCGTTCCACATAGGCGCGGGGCGTGTAGTGCGCTCCCAGTTTGTGCCGCTCTTTGGGGTCTAGGGCGCGTTCCAGCAGAGTGCCGAAAATGGCCGGTTCCACTTCCCGCCAGTCCGCTCTGGCCGCTTCCAGCAGGATGCCGATCTGCGCCTGGGTCAGAGGCAGAATTTCAGGATTGGCGAAAATGTTGCCGTTGAAGCGCAAAAGTTTTTGCCCCAAAGCCACTGACACAGTGCCGCTGTTCATGGCTATCCACAAATCTCGCACAAAATGTTCATACAGGGATGGGTTTAGAATAGCCTTTTGCAACATATCCGTGAAACTGTTGGCGGGAATAAGGCTCACGTCCTCGGCGAACATGGTGAAAATGCAGCGCATGAGGAACTGTGAAACTTTTTCGGGACTGTGGCCGTCCGCTTCCAGAAGGCGGGCCAGTTCCGCCAGATGCGCGGCCACTTCTTCGGTAACGCGGGCAGAACGGCGGGAAGGGTCAAGGGAAAGGGGATCGTTCCAGATGGCCTGGAACAAGGCGCGGACTTCCGGTTTTTCCAGCTCGTCCAGTTTGATCCGACAGGCGCGGGCGTCGGGGAAATGCAGATACACGCCGCCGCTACGGGAAAACTCCGCATACAGGTCAAAACAGAAGCCCACATCGGCAACAATCAGGAAAGGCGGGCGGCCTTCATTGAACGGCAGACAACGGATGTAATTTTCCGCCTGCCGTCTGGCCCGCTGCATGGCGTCTTCCCACTGGCGCGTGCCGCGCTTGACAGCGGCAGAGGCGGTCATGCCGGGCAACGCAAGCGGGGCGGCTTTATCCTGTCCCTGCTTGGATTCCAGCACAAAACAGCCCTTACGGTACAGATCCAGGCGTTTGAGTTCTTCCGTGCCGTCCCCGCGCGGCACATAGACCTTGCGCTCAAAGGAATAGGTATTTTCTTCGTTGACAGGTCGGGAGGGATCGGGCCGGGGCAATTCCAAGGCATCGCACAATTCCGCCAGAAAAAGTTGGGAATTGGCTTGTTCTGAACCACCGGACACCTTCCAGCGAGTAATGAAGTCGGAGATGCCGCCCATGTCGTCCTTTGTCTGGTGAAATAAAATTAGGGGGAATGATACAGGATAACTGGCGGAATGGCAAAATTACATTCTCATCCCCGGCCCCGGCTCCGCTCCCGTGCCCGATCCATTGGGGCCACCTCTGTTTTGCGCCTGACGGTATTTTAAAGCTTCAGCCATAGGTCTGGCGCGGTATGCCGTCAGGAATACCGTCATTTTTGTGTGATGTTTGGGATATGGCCCGGGATGAGCTTCCCCTGAGAAGCCAAGTCCCGCAAGGCTTTTTAGACCTTGCGGGACTTGTTGAAATCATCTCTTGGTGCGAAGGGGGGATCACATATAACCATTGGTGTTATTAGATTTTATAACACAGTGCTTTCATATTTTGCCCCCAAATTTATTTTACACGCGAGTTAGGTTCTTGATTTAAAAAGTTTTTTGTTCGTTAACGTCCGAAGTGGTTCTATATCACTTGTGGTCGGGTCGAGACTTGACCTCCCGGAAATATGCAAACAGTTTTTCATACGCATCCTGTGCCGAGCGGCAGGTGTCGAGCAGGTAGCCCGGTGTTTCGGCAAAATTCTTCAAACCGCGATAGTAAAACAGTTTATGCCCCTCATCGATAATGAAGGGCACAATGCCGCCGCGCAGACATTCCTTGAACAGGATCATCCGCCCCACACGCCCGTTGCCGTCCTGAAACGGATGCACCGTTTCAAAGCGGTAATGAAATTCCACTATATCTTCAAGGGTCAGGGTGCTTTTCTTGGTATATTCAGCCAAGAGATCCCGCATGGTTTTTTGCACTTTGCCCGGCGCTGTTGTTTCCATGTCGCCGACCATGTTTGGCCTTGCCTTATATGCGCCTACCTTGAACCAGGTTTTTTTGGCATCGGAGGTGTTACTTTTCAGGATGCGATGAAATTCCTGGATAATCTCCTCGGTCAAAACAGCGTCCGCCACAGTGAGCATATAGTCAAAGCAGGCGAAGTGGTTGACGGTTTCTATAATGTCGTCGACATCGGCGCTTTCCCCCGGCTCAACGCTAAAGGTGTTGGTTTCAAAAATGTGGCGGGTCTGTTCCTCGGACAAGCGGCTGCCCTCAATGCGATTGGAATTGTAACAGAGCTTTACCTGTGTCTGATGATACAATCCGCCACGCAGGCGCATTTTCTGTTCTTCTCGGAGTATGGCTAATATCTCAGTTTTCATGGTGGTATTCATGCACTATGCGTCATGTTTCTTATTTTCGTAGCCAGCCTCAATAATAGTGCCCAACACTCTGGTGAAGTCTACCGCTATTTTCTCCAGATTGCTCAATGTGTAGCCGGACGACCTTGGTGGAAAATAGCGTTTCATAATTTGAAAGCATAAGTAGTTCCACGAGAATTGTCAAAGCATTGTGCTACATACGCATGGGTATCTGGTGCTACATCCTCATCCCCGGCTCCGCTCCCGCGCCCGATCCATTGGGGACCACCTCTGTTTTGTGCCTGACGGTATTTTTAAACTTCAAATATAGGTCTGGCGCGGTATGCCGTCAAAAATACCGTCATTTTTGTGCGATGTCCATAGACTTTTTGGGATGGCCTGGGATGAACTTTCCCCGAAAATCCAAGTCCCGCAAGGCTTTTTAGACCTTGCGGGACTTGTTGAAATCATCTCCTGGTGCCGAAGGGGAGACTCGAACTCCCACGTCCTTGCGAACACCAGACCCTGAACCTGGCGTGTCTACCAATTCCACCACTTCGGCGCGAGAATTCTTTTACTCCCTGTCCGGGAGATTGGCAAGAATTTTTCAGCCCGGACAGGGAGGCTGCGTAAATTACACCAGCAAAGGCACGATCAGCAGAGCGACTATATTGATGATCTTGATCAGCGGGTTGATAGCGGGACCAGCCGTATCCTTGTAAGGATCCCCGACCGTGTCGCCGGTGACGGCAGCTTTGTGCGTTTCCGAACCCTTGCCGCCAAAGTGCCCGCTCTCAATATACTTTTTGGCGTTGTCCCAGGCCCCGCCGCCCGTGGTCATGGAAATGGCGACAAAAATGCCGGTCACAATGGAGCCCATCAGCACCCCGCCCAAGGCCTGCACCCCGGCGTCCGCGCCCATGAGCCAGCCCATGCCGACGCCGACCACAATGGGGACGAGCACCGGCAGGATGGAGGGAATGACCATCTCCCGTATGGCGGCTTTGGTCAGCATATCCACAGCCCGCGAATAATCGGGTTTGGCGCTGCCGTCCATGATACCCGGAATTTCCCTGAACTGGCGGCGTACCTCGTTGACAACCGAACCGGCCGCGCGGCCCACGGCTTCCATGCCCATGGCTCCGAACAGATAGGGGACCATGCCGCCGATGAAGAGCCCGATAATCACAGCCGGGTTGGACAGATCGAAGAAGATGTGTTTGCCGGCCGCTTCCAGGGCATGCGTGTAATCGGCAAAAAGCACCAGAGCAGCCAGACCGGCCGAGCCGATGGCGTAGCCTTTGGTCACCGCCTTGGTGGTATTGCCGACCGCGTCCAGGGGGTCAGTGACATCGCGCACGGAGTCCGGCAGTTCGGCCATCTCGGCTATGCCGCCGGCATTGTCCGTTATCGGCCCGTAGGCGTCAATTGCCACGATAATCCCGGTCATGGAAAGCATGGAGGTGGCGGCGACCGCTATGCCGTAGATGCCCGCCAGCATATAGGAAACATAAATAGCCAGACATACGGCCAGAACGGGCAGGGCCGTCGAGCGCATGGACAGGGCCAGGCCCGCGATGATGTTCGTGCCGTGTCCGGTCTGGGAGGCCTCGGCAATACGCTGCACGGGTTTGTAATCCGTGGAGGTGAAATACTCGGTCAGCCAGACCAGAATGCCGGTCAGACCCAGACCGGTGACCGCCGCGCCGTACAGGCGGGCATGGGTTCCGCCGCTGATGTTCAGCACCGCGTCCAGACCGTTGTCGGGCATGAGCAGAAGGGTAATGGGGTAAAAGCCCACGAAGGCGATGCCGGCCGCGACGATCAGCCCTTTGTAGAGGGCTTTCATGATTTTGTTGTCGCCGGAAAGTCTGACGTATCCACAGCCGATGATGGAGGCGATGATGGAAAAACCGCCCATGGTCAGGGGATAGGCCATGGCGTTATAGGCATCCTCGCCGAAGAGCAGGGCGCCCAGAAGCATGGTGGCGATGATGGTCACGGCGTAAGTTTCAAAAAGGTCGGCTGCCATGCCTGCGCAATCGCCCACGTTATCGCCCACATTATCGGCGATGACCGCCGGGTTGCGCGGGTCGTCTTCGGGTATGCCCGCTTCAACCTTACCTACCAGATCAGCGCCCACATCGGCGCCTTTGGTGAAGATGCCGCCGCCGAGACGGGCGAAAATGGAAATCAGCGAACCGCCGAAACCCAGTCCGATCAGAGGTTTGACCAGATCCGCCGGGGCGGCGTCACAGAAAATATAAAAAAGGCCGTAATAGGCGGATACCCCGGCAAGACCCAGACCTACAACCAGAAAACCCGTGATCGAGCCGCCCTTGAAGGCGACGTCCAGGGCATGGGACAGACCGAGCTTCGCGGCTTCAGCCGTGCGCACGTTGGCCCGCACCGACACGTTCATGCCGATGAATCCGGCCGCGCCGGAAAGCACCGCGCCCAGGGCAAAGCCGAAAGCTGTGCCGAATCCCAGGGCGATCCAGATAAGAACGAAGAGAATCGCTCCAACTATGGCAATGGTGTTATATTGCCGGCGCAGATAGGCGGAAGCGCCTTCCTGGATGGCCGAGGCAATCTGCTGCATACGCGCGTCCCCGGCGGGCAGGGCCAGGATCTGTTTGCTTGATTTGATGCCGTAATAAATCGCCCAGCCGGCGCAGGCCAGGGCGAACAAAAGGCCTAAAGTCGCCATGTGCGGTCTCCTTCTTAAATTATCTTTCCAGAAAATTGGATATTTTATGGTCAGCTTCAGCGTCTGTCAATGCGAAAAGTTCTGATTCCATAATCAGCCCAGAGGCAGTTCCATACTTATTATCACGCCTCCGCCATCTCTTTGCAGGGCGCGCACATAACCGCGATGATCCGAAATTATGGAGCGCACGATGGTCAGGCCGAGGCCGGTTCCGCCTTTTTTGTGGGAAAAATAGGGTTCAAAGAGACGGGAGCGTTCTTCGTCCGTGAGGCCGGGCCCGTTGTCCGCCACATCAATGCGCAGAAGATTGAGGCCCGGCTGATGCGAAACCGAAATACCCACGGTCGGATTGGGATTTTTGCCCTGGTTCAGGGCATCCGCGGCATTGCCCAGGATGTTCATAAAGGCGCGGTTCAAGGCCTCTTTATCCATGGGGATGCGCGGCAGCCCCTCCGGCACGGATAACTCCCATTTTATCCGGGAATGGCTGGTGCGGTACAAGTTCGTTATAGCCTCAAGCAGGGGGACGAGGTCTCCGGGCTGGGGTTTCACTTCCGGCAGCTTGGCGAAGGCGGAGAACTCCTGCACCATGGATTGCAGATGTTCCACCTGCCGCACGATAAGTTCCGTGCCCTGGATAAACACCGGGTCATCCACAACCTTGCCGAATTTTTTGGCCAGACGTTGAGCGGAGAGTTTGATCGGAGTAAGGGGGTTCTTGATTTCATGGGCGATACGCCGCGCCACCTCCCGCCATGCGGCCATGCGCTGCATACGCTCGAGTTCCGTAATATCCTCGAACACGAGCACAGCCCCGCTATAGACATCATCCGTGGAAAAACCGACCACATTGAGCAGCAGACGTTTTTCCTCGCCCCCCAGGTCCAGACTTACACTCTGGCGGCTGCGGGATTCGATGCGCTGCTGAAAGCGCAGGCGTACATTTTTCGCCATCTGCCCGTATATTTCCGGCAGGAAATCCTCAATACGTTTGCCGACTATGGCCGGGGCCTCAATGCCCAGGATGTCGCCGGCCACTCTGTTGATGGTCAGAATGCGCCCCTCGGAATCAAAGGATGCGACCCCGGCGGCGATATTGTTGAGCACAGTCTCCATATACTGGCCGTGACGCGCGATTTCCAGGCTCTGCCGCTCAAGCAGCAGATAGGCTTCGGTTGTTTCCCCCTTGCTCGCCTCCAGGTCGGTGGCCATGCGGTTAAAGGAGCGGATCAGCATTCCAAACTCGTCTTTGGCGTTATCCGCAAGACGCACGCTCAAATCCCCCTGGGCGATTCTGTCCGTGCCCGCAGCCAGAGCGAAGATGGGGGCGGACAATTCCCGGGCCAGACGGAAGCCGAACCAGACCGCGCTCAGGATGATCAGAGCGGTCAAAACTCCCAGGCTGCTGTAAAGCATGAGTTTTAAAGGATTTTTGATGCTGCGCAGATGTCCGTATTCCCTGGAGCCGCGTGCGATGCGCTCGGTTCCGGCGGCGAAGCCTTCGCCCAGTGCCGAGCTCAGGACGAGCAGCAGATGCGGTTCGAGTTTTGCCGCCGCGAAAAGATAATCCTGGGCCGGGGTGGGGACGAGGACCAGATCATAGCCCTGCTGTTTGATTTTTTCCGGATCAAATTTCTCCAGAGCCTGCCTCCATACCGCCGCATCCGCCTCTCCGGCCAGAGCCAGGGTTTCTTTGGCTTCGCTGTCGTATAGTCCGGCCAGGGCGTTGCCGTAGTCCAGGCATTTTTCCTCAATCAGGGCTTGTCTGCGGTTTTCCGTCCAGATTTCCGCTTCCCCCCGGGTCTCGCTTTTGATTTTATCGGCCTCGCGCAACAGGGACTGACCGGTGCGCTCATAGACATTACCCGCGATCTCCAGGGCTGCGTCCATGGAGGATTCAATCTGCTCCTTGAACCAGAAGTCCATGGAAAGCTGCACGTATTTGGTGGTGATCAGAAACATGAGCAGACAGGGCAACAGGGACAGGCCTACAAAAGCCAGGACCAGACGCGTGCGCAGACCAGAGCCGAGAAGACCGCGCCGCCGCTCCAGAAGCAGTTTGAATCCGTTGCGTAGCACGATCAGCAAAATGCTGATCAGCAGCACAAAATTGATGTTGAACATGACCACAAAGAGACTGTCCCCGGCCCGGAACTGTTCAAGCTGCACCCAGGTCAGGATCAGGACGATGAGAAAGGCGAAGGCGGCGACCAAAAGCTCACGCCGTCTGCGTTTGCGTTCGCGATCCCGCAGTTCGTGGGGGCTGAGGGAAGGGGTATTGGCGGCCGGCTCCGGCAGATGGACGCGGGCGGTCATAAGGCCTCCGCAGGACTATTTGTTAGGCAGGACAAAGGGCAACAGGGTCTTTTCGTCAGGGGCCACTTCGGATTCCCAGAAGGCTATGCTCTTTTGCAGCCAGGGCGGCACATCCGTGTGGCGCAGGGAGATCTGTATCTCCACCTCGAATTCCTCGTCTTCCCCCTGCTCCCGCAGGAGGCGCAAGGACGTCGCCGGCAGGGAAAGTTTTTTCCAACTCGCATTGAGCAGGCGGCTTATGTTTCTGTCTTTCACTTCCCGTTTCCCTTCCGCCTCGGGAATAGCGACCAGAAAATCCCGGCTCAGAGGGTCATGACGGATAATGGACGAATATTGCCGCTTCTCCACCTGCTTGTTACTAAGAATGGAGCGCAGACGCACCACGGTGATGGTCAGACCGAGCTCAAGGACGGCTCCGTTTTTCAGCAGATCCCGCAATCCTTCCTCATTGTCCACGGACACCGCGAGATCGGTCATGAGCAGATCGTCCTGAACGCGCAGCGCGGGCGGCGGGATGAGGACCAGACGGCGCGGCGGCGAGGCCAGGGCCGCCGTCTGGAATAGGACAAAAAGGACAAGAAACAGAAGGCAGAGCCGGGCTTTTGCTAAGGCCACTATTTTACCTTTCCGAAGCTGTCGTTCAGGAGGGAAGCCAGCAGTTTACCGGAAAAGGCGAGGTCAAAGCGGTTTTTCGCTTCTGCCAGCTCTCTGGCTGCGGCTAGCGCCTCTTTGGCCTCGGCGTAGGGACGTTTTTGCAGCATGGCGGAAAAGGCGTCAGCCACGGCGGTCAGGCGTCCGAAGGAGCTGATGTCCGTGCTGTGCATGGGATAGCCGGACCCGTCCAGACGTTCATGATGCTCGACCGTGGCCTGACGCATCAGATCATAGCCATCGTCAAGTTTGTGCAGCACCTTGTAGCCGTTGGCGGCGTGAGGAGGAATTTTTTCCTTTTCCTCAGGCTTGAGCGGTGTGGTTTTGCTGAGAATGAAGGCAGGAACCTTGGACATACCCACATCGTGCAGGAGCAGGGCCAGGGCTGCCTGATCAAAGTCCTTGCGGCGCAAGTTTTCATTTGTCGGGTAAACATATAACCAGAGGCCGATGCAAAAGACGTTTATGGAATGTCTGATCAAGGAATGATCACCCTTGTGCAGACGGTTGGTAAACAGACGCAGGCGATGCAGGTCTGTCCACAGGTATTCGGTAATGACCATCACATCGCTTAACAGCCGCTCAAACTGCGGTTTCACCGGCTGTTCGAAAAAATCGCCGAGACGCAGGTCCAGGGCGCTGATGCAAATGTCCGCCACCTCTTTTTCTTTGAGGTTCTGATCCACCAGAACCAGATCAAGCTGCTTGACGATATGCTTGGAATAGATCGGATGATCCCGGCGGGAAACAAAAAGGTTGCCCTCGGCGCAGAGCTTGTGTATCTCCTCCACCTGATCGGCCGAGAGACGCGTATCCTTGCGCGAGTATGTGAGAAGCTGAGCCACTTCCTCATTGAGCATAAAGAGATCCAGAGGAAGGCGGTATTTGGGAAAACTGTCCAGAATGGATTCGCCTATCTGGTAGTATTCTTCGGCAATGGCGGCGAGGGCATCGGCCTGAGACATGCTGACCTACTTTGTGTAGATTTTCACGAGATTTGTGCCGGTGGGCTTCTGATCCCGGCGGAATTGTCCGGCTGTGATCACTACACGCTCGCCACTCTTGAAGTCCTGGCTGGAGTCAATAAAATACTCCGCCCGTTCCAGGTGTCCGTTGATGTGGTCCCTGGCCATACGCGGGTTTACCCCCCAGGAAAAATTCAGATAGCGCAGGGCTACCGGGTCCGGGGTAATAGCAAAAATCGGCTGGGGCGGACGCTGGGAGGACAGGCTGCGCGCCGAGGCTCCGCTTATGCTGTGGGCCACTATTGCGACGGCTTCCTGGTGTTCGGCCAGAAGACAGGCGGAGTAGGAAAGAAAATCCGGAACCGTATCCGGCCTGTGATAAGTGACCAGACGGCTGCGGTCCTGGAGCAGAACCTCGGCCTCGGTGACAATGGCGGCCATGAACTTCACGGCTTCCACCGGATAATTGCCCATGGCGGTTTCTTCGGAGAGCATCACGCAGTCCGAGCCGTCCAGAATGGCATTGGCCACGTCCGTTGTTTCGGCACGGGTCGGGATGGGGTTGTTGACCATGGAAAGCAGCATCTGTGTAGCCACGATTACCGGCTTGTTGGCCTTGTTGCAGGCAGAGATGATGCGTTTCTGCATGGTCGGGATCAGGGGCATCGGGCACTCGATGCCCAAATCTCCGCGCGCGACCATAATGATGTCCGCGACGGCCAGGATTTCCTCCAGACGGTCCACGGCGTTTTTGCGTTCCAGCTTGACGCAGATGGGGATATTGTGACCGCCTTCCTTGATTATCGCTCTGGCCTCCAGAACATCCTCCGGGGTCTGCACAAAAGAGAGGGCGGCGGCGTCGACTCCAAGTTTAAGTCCGGCGCGCAGGTCATTTTTATCCTTGTCCGTAAGGGCCGGGAGCTTGATGCTCTTGCCTGGAAGGGCCAGTCCCTTGCGCGAGGTGACTATGCCGCTGTTTTCGGCCTGGATGATAAAGCCGTCCCGTTCTTTTTTGCTGACCATAAACTGCAGGGTTCCATCGGCCAGCACTATCTGGTCGCCTTCTTCCATGCCGCCCAGGATTTCATCTTTATCAAAGGGGATATAGGGCAGGGAGGCGTCTGCGGGTCTCAAGGGACCGAGGAAGGCCTGGTCGCCCTTGGCAAAAGACAAAGATCCCTCAGCAATGGCCCCAATGCGAATCTTTGGACCGGAAAGATCCTGCATGATGGTTATGGGAATACCGCATTTGGCCTCCTGCTCCCGGATGCGGCCGATAATCTCCGTGAAATCGGCGGGCGTTCCGTGTGAGAAGTTGAGGCGGAAAATGCGTACTCCGGCCTGGATAAGTTCAGACAATTTTTCCGAGGTATTGCATGCAGGACCAATGGTTGCCACTATCTTTGCTCTCATGCTCTTTCCTTTTTTAGCGGCCTTGCCCGATGATTTCCAGGGCGCGTCGGTCTTCGGGGACGCCTTCGCCCATGAAATCCAGCCAGGCGTTGAATGTTTTGCCTTCGTTCCAGGCATAGGCGGCATTGCGCAAAGGGCTTTTGTATATTTCCAGCACGTTTACGGCCCGTCCCTTGACATCCGGCCTGAGCCAGAGCGGGGTGGAGCTTTTATCTTCGGCAAAGGCGAAGTCGAAACCCACGCCCTCGCCGCCTCCCAGTATGCAGTCGAAGAGACCTTCGGCTTTGGGGAGGAATTTTTTTTCCGCCACCAGTCCCCAGGGGCTCACGCCGATGAGCAGCCCTGTTTTTCCCCGCAGATCCCTTCCGGCGGCAAGGACCGCTTCTTCCTGTCCGGGACCGGGGCCTTTCCCCGGAACGGGACCTTCCGGAAAAAAAACAATGCCTAGCGGACCCGCCGGGCTGTCGAGCAGACGGCTTGAGGCTTTTTTATCCAAAACTGTATAACCGCCCGGAATTTTGCCCGCCCCGGACCGCATCCAACCCGCCGCCTTGGCAGAGAGCCAGCCTGCGTCGACGCGCAGAAGCTCATGCAGTTGCAGGGCGCGCGCCGCTTCAGCGGGGCCGGGCAGGGTGTTCTGCTTGCCTTCGTCTGCCAGATGCCCGAAACGGAGCGAATCGTCGGCGAGAAATTCGTAAGCCCCGGCGATGACCAGACAGGCTTTGCCGAGACGTCTGTATTCCCGGAAAAGGCCGATGCGCCTGGCCAAGCCCCCGTAGGTGTTTGGCGTCCTTCCGCAGGTCGGGCAGGGCTGCATTTCCCCGAGACTGGAGGCATTGTAAAAGATGGTCAGAACCGGGTCCAGCAGGGGCAGGGCATCCGGTCCGGCAGCCAAAATATCCCCCGTGCCTTGGGCCTGGGCCAAAAGCATCCTTGTTTCGGACTCCGGAGCCGCCGGAGAGGGTGTCGGGACGCCTGAAGCTGAACAGACAAGCAGAGCCAAAAGCAGGATCAGACGCAAAAAGCGAATTGCCGGCGGCCTGCGCCGGAAGGCCGACGGTCCGCGCATTGAGCGGGAGCAGGGCATGGTTCGGACCGTCAGGAATTGATAAATTCTTTCAATTCTTTACCGGCGCGGAAGAAGGGCAGTTTCTTGGGGGCCACAGAAACGATCTCCCCTGTTTTGGGATTGCGCCCCGAATAGCCCTCGTATTTTTTGATCTTGAAGCTCCCGAGACCGCGAATCTCGACTCTCTGTTCGGAAATGATGGACTGGCGGATGCTGTCGAAAAAAGTGTTAACGACAATGGCGGCCTCGTCAGTGGAAATGGTGTTTTCTTCCGCCAGAATTTTTATCAGCTCACTTTTGTTCATCGTCTGCTCCGTTTCAAGGTTATTTGCTCTAGTTATGCACGGCCACTGAACGCAGGGGGGCGTCAATTTCGCCGACAATAAGCAGATCTTTGCGCAGATGCTCCAGTTTTTCCGCTGCCGTCATGCAGTCCAGGGCGGCGGGAGAGCGCGGGGCAATCTCCATAAGCGGGCGCTGCTTGCGCACGGCCTCAATGAGTCCGCGATCCGAGCGAACTTCGCAGAGAAACTCCGGAGCGAATCCGAGGAAGCGCTTGCAGACCGCCGAGAGGCGGGAGTAAGTTTTTTTAGTTTCGGACTGGGATTCCACCTGGTTCACAATGATGTAGAAGTCCTGGACGTTATGCCGGGCGGACAGCACCTTGATCAAGGCGTAGCTGTCCGTCAGGGAGGTCGGCTCCGGCGTGACCACCACAAGGCGCAGGGTGGTCATGGAAGAGAATCCGAGAACAGTTGGGGAGATGCCCGCGCCGATGTCCATGCAGACAAAGTCATAATTGGAGGCCAGGGGATTGAGTTTGTCGCGCAACATGCCGCGCGCCCCGTCATCAAGTTCCGCAAACTCCGCCATGCCGGAATTGGCCGGCAACAGATCCAGGCTTCCCTTGCTGCTGCTCGGACCAAAAGGAACAAGAATATCCGCAGGGTTCTGGTTGCTGATAAGTATGTCCTGGACATGTTTTTCCGGGGCTATGCCGAGCAGCACATCCATATTGGCGAGACCCATGTCGCAATCGATGAGCAGCACCTTACGCCCGAGTTGATGCAGGGCGTAACAGATATTCAGGGCCAGATTACTTTTGCCCACACCTCCTTTGCCGCTGAGAATAGAGAAACTGATGGTTTTTCTGTTCATGGCTCTTTACTCCGGATCCATATGGGAAAACAGGAGTTGTTTTTCATTGGCCTGGACCAGACTGATCCGTTCTTTTTTCAGTTTGGCGCTTTGGGCGATGCAGATATTGTTTTTATTGTTCTTCTTGGCCTCATACATGGCCTTGTCTGCGCTTTCCAGAAGGCCGGAGCAGGTTTTCGCGTCCCCGTCCAGCAGGGCAAGACTGGACACCCCACCGGAGAAGGTCATGGAAAATTCCTCACCGTTAAAGGTAAAAACTTTTTTGCTGAAGGAGTCGAGGATGCGGTTACCGAGCATAACTCCCGTCCAGGCGCTGGTGACCGGCAGGATGGCGGCAAATTCCTCTCCGCCCAAGCGGGCGGTTATATCATAGTGGCGGACGGAATTTTGCAGCAGTTGCGCGAAATATTGCAGGACCATGTCGCCGCAGGCGTGGCCCCAGGTATCGTTCACCTTCTTGAAATCATCCAGATCGGCATAGATGAGGGTGAGTTCCGTGTGCGAGCGCAAGGCGCGCCGCACTTCTATATCAAGACGACGGTGAAAATAACCTTTATTGCCTATGCCGGTAAGCGCGTCGTGATCGCGTTGGAAAATCAGGTTTTTCTGGACTTCCAGAAGTTTGGCCACTGCCTCGGACTGGCCGCAACTCAGGGGCAGAACCAGCCAGTCGTCCGGGCTGTAGGTGGAAGAATAACATTCCCAATCGTCGACGGACATGCCGTTAATTACCCGCACCAGAGCTATGGATTCCGAGGCGGGGGCGCGGAGCGCGGCTTTTGCCAGCACAAGACCGGCTACGCTTTCCAGATCTTCGATCAGGTCGCCGTATAGGTCGTCTACCGTCGACCCGGGTATATTACTGCTTTGTGTCGGCATGACTGTGCAATAGCATATCCCGTATAAGTTTGTCGAGATTTCCGTCGAGCACGGCGTCAACATCCGTTTCGTCCGTGCCGGTGCGGTGATCCTTGACCAAACGGTAGGGTTGCAGGGTGTAGGTCCGGATCTGGCTGCCGAAGTTTATCGCTTCCTTGTCCTGATAACGGTTTTTTTTCTCTGCCTCAAGTTTGCGCAACTCGCGTTCATAAAGACGGGCGCGCAACACGGACATGGCCGCGTCCTTGTTACTGTGCTGGGATTTTTCGTTCTGGCACTGCACCACAATGCCCGAGGGCAGATGGGTGATGCGCACGGCGGATTCCGTCTTGTTCACATGCTGCCCCCCGGACCCGCCGGCCCGGAAAACGTCTATGCGCAGGTCACCTTCGTCAATGCGGATGGAAATGTTTTGCCCGGCGTCCGGCAAAACGTCCACCGAGGCAAAGGAGGTGTGGCGTCGGCCAGAGGCGTCGAAAGGGGAAATGCGGATCAGGCGGTGAATGCCGTTTTCTCCCTTTAACAGACCGTAAGTGTTGGCGCCGGTGACGCGCAGGGTGACGCTTTTAATCCCGGCTTCGTCTCCGGTCTGGAAGTTAAGATATTCACATGCGCAGCCGTGCTTGTCCGCCCAACGCAGATACATGCGCAGCAGCATGGCCGCCCAGTCCTGGGCCTCCGTTCCGCCCGCTCCGGGGTGTATGTCCAGGATGGCGGGGAGACTGTCTTCCTCGCCGGAAAGCAGCATCTCCATTTCCGCCCGCTCCAGAAGCAGGCGCAGGCGTTCTATGGATTGGGAGAGGTGTTCCAGGGCCTCCTGGGCCTGATCTTCTTCGGCCAGTCCCAGCCAGTCCTCAACATCCGCGCGCGCTTCTTCAAGTCTGGAAAAGCGGGTCTTCACGTTTTCCAGGCTGCTTTTGGTCTGCAGGATCGGGGTCAGATTCTCCGGCTGATTCCAGGCATCCGGCGCGGAGATCTGCTTTTCAATCTCCAGCAGACGCATATTGATGCCATCCAGGTCAAAGACGCCCCCGGAGGCTTGTAAACTGTTCAAATATGGGGGCGGCGGCGGATTTAAGCTCGGGGAACTGGTACATCAGGGTTCTCTCAGCGGTTGAAATTCAAGTGTTTTTGTTCCGGCTGCAGACAAAAAGGGAAACAAGGGCCAGAAGCGCGAGGCAGATTTCCGGTCCGGGGTGCAAGCGGTGATAGAGGGTTATTTCCGATTCGGGAGCGAGCCTGCCCCGGATGCTCTGCGCGCTGAAAAGCTCTCCGCTCTGCCCGAGAATTCTTCCCCGGCTGTCAAAAAAGGCGCTAACCCCGGTATTGGTGGCCCGGATCAGGGGTCTGGCCTGCTCCACTGCCCGGACGGCGGCCTGGGCCAGATGCTGCCAGGGCGCGGAACTTTTTCTGAACCAGCCGTCGTTGCTGACGTTCAGGATAATGCCCGCGCCCTGCCTGACCTGTTCCTGGGCCGGGTAGGGAAAGATTACTTCATAGCAGATTAAAGGTCCAAGGGAAAGAGAAGTTTCAGCCCCCCCCCCCCTTGTCCAGGAACAGGGGATGGGGCGTTCTGCCGGAGGAAAAATTTATGCCCTGCAGGAGATCGCGCAGAAAGGGGATATCCGCCGTAAAAGGGAGATATTCCCCGAAAGGGACCAGATGAGTTTTGTCGTAGCGCCCGACAATTTTTCCCGTGGGCGACATGAGATAGAGGCAGTTGCGCAGGGAGGCGGTCCCGTCTTCTTCCCGGCTCACGTCTATGCCGCCGAAGGCCAGATGAACGGCGTGGGCGACCGCGAAAGCGCTCAGTTCCCGCACCAGATCCGGGCGTTTGGATATGTAGAAGGGCATGGCCGTTTCCGGCCAGATGACCAGCGCGGCCGGATTCTCCGGGAATTTTGCGCGGTCTTCGACCAGGGCTTTTTGCGACATTTCACTATAGAGCCGGACCGTTTTTTCCTGGAAAGGGATGGTCCATTTCTGGCCCTGATCGATATTGCCCTGGACCATTATGAAATTCAGGCCGGCTTTGTTTTGTGCTCCGGTTGCGGCGGCAGCGGCGCCTGCCGCCGGGGCTGGAAGCCGGCTCGCAAGCGGGTTCGGCGCGGGGTCCAGACGCATCGAGCCGTAGGCGTAGAGACCGCCCGCGATGAGGAGTGCCGGCAAGGCGGGCAGGATTGGGGTAAAGCGCGGCCCTGGTTTTGTTTCCCTTCCGGCGCAAAGGGCGGCCGCTCCCAGACAGGCCACGCAGGCATATGAGGCGCTCAAACCATAGCCGCCGATCAGGGATGCCCCCTGCAGGAACAGGGGAGTGAAGGCGAAGGCCGAGCTCAAGGTCAGCCAGGGAAATCCGGTGAGGATTACACTGTTTAAAACTTCAAAGCCCCCGTAAAGGCCTCCGGCCAGCAGGGGGGAGAGAAGCAGGGTAATTATATTCGGGTCCGAGGGGAGGGAAGAAGGCGGGGCGGCACTCCCAGCGTCTTGGGCTGCCCGTTTTTCCATGCGGCCATGCAGATGGCGCATCCCCAGAACCGTGAGAGCCGCGTAACAGGCCAGGTAGGCATAAAGCAGCAGGAGCAGGGGCAAAACTACGGGCAGGGGCATGTCGGCCACATCGCGCATGGGATGGATCATCCAGTATAGTCCGGCGGCGTTGGCGGCAAAGCCTTGCAGCCAGCCGTGCAGCAGAGCGCTTTTGTTCGAGGGCGCAAGCCGCGCCAGCAGATAGAGGCAAAAGGGGTGGAGCAGCGCCAGCGGGGGCAGGTGAAGAAGGGTATTCGGCAGTCCGAAAAAAAGGCCGCAGGCGCCGGACGCGCAAAGGAAAGGAAGAAAAAAATCCCGGCCGGGGGCAGGGCTCTGGCCTTTTTTCAAACGGCGGACTCGAGTGAGGAATCGCTTTTATCCTGTACCTTTTCCTTGTCTTCAGTCTCCTCTGCGCCGCCGGCCATGACCATACGCACACAGTGGATCTGCTTCGGATCGGACTCCATGACCGTAAAGACGGTCCCCAGAGCCTCATTCAGAACGAAGCTCTCGCCGGGCTGGGGCACATGCCCGGCCAGATGGGTCAGGTAGCCGCCTATGGTGTCCACGGCATCGGATTCGATGCCCAGGCCCAGGCTTTCGTTCAGATCATCGAGGCAGGCGCGACCATTGATGAGGTAGCTGCCGTCGCTTTGCAGATTGATCTCTTCTTCGTGCGGGGCGTCATGCTCGTCTTCGATGTCGCCGACGATCTGCTCCAGAACATCCTCAATTGTGACCAGCCCGGCCGTGCCTCCGTATTCGTCCAGAATGATGGCCAGATGAATTTTGCGGCTGCGGAACTCGTGCAACAGGTCCAGGGCGTTTTTCGTCTCGGGCACGAAAAAGGGGGAGCGCATTATCTGCGTGACCTGACGTTTCTGATCATCGGCTTTGAGGAGGTCTTCAAGCAGGTCTTTGGCGTGGATGATGCCGATGATGTTATCGCGGTTTTCGGAAAAAATCGGGATGCGGGAATGTCCGCTTGCGACAATCAATTCCGCCAGGCTCTGAATGTTTTCCGTATCCGGCAGGCAGGCGATATCCGTGCGTGGGGTCATTATCTCCTGGACCTGCAATTCATCCAGGCTTAAGACGCTGAGCAGCATGGACCGCTCTTCCTTGTCCAGTTCTCCTTCCTCTCCGGCGTCAAGAATGGCCTGTTCCACATCCGCGTGGCGACCGTGAAACCAGCGCCATATCCGTCTCCATAAACTGCCGTCGTCTGAACCGTCGTCCAAGTTTTTCCTCCGCGTCGAAATAAAGCGTCTGCCGGCTCTGCAAAAACACCGGCAATAGAATTAAGCCAGTCCCGGATGTTCTCTGAATATTTCCAGGTGTCGGCGCATTATCCAGTTGCTCAGTGGCTCCACCTCGCTGGAGGCGGCAATGCGCAGCCATTCAATGGTCCCGCTTTCCTGCGTGCTGGGATTTTTGCGCGGTCTGGCCCAGGCCATGTACTGCATCCCGATGTTCAAAAGCCGCGCGGAATGGTCGACCCAGACGTTCTGGACGCGGCAGTGCAACCAGAAACGCAGTCTTTGGTTCTGTTCAGGATCATTCAAATCGATCATCAGAATGCTTTGCTCGACAGTGAAAAATTGCAGGTCGCGCTCGGCGACTACGCTGTTGGGAACGCTTATGCGCACCCCGCCCGCCGAGATGTCGGCCACCTGGAACTGCACCAGCCTCCCGCTCAGGCTGAGAAGCTCGGGGAGGGGCCAGAGGGCAATCTCGTTGAATTTTTCCGGGCTGGGCATGGATTTGTTGTGCCAGAGAGCGCCGCCCAGGAAATGTTCCGGGGGGGGGGAAATGCGCAAAAAGGCCCTCTTTTGCTTGTTCTCCAGGGAACCCGGCATGGGAAGGATGATGTGGCAGATGCCCTGGGATGGCTGGCGGATACCGTCCACCGTGGAGGCAAAGGTGTAGAAAACCGTATCCTTGTTGACCTTGACGCTGAAAAACACGGTTATGTCACGACCCAGCCAGGTATTGGACAGACTCCGCAAACCGTTGATCTCAAGGGATATGGAACTGGGACCCAGATACTCGGGCGAACAGCGCAGGGTCGGCCTGCGGTGTCCGGGCGCGGTCTGCACCTGGACTTCAAAGTTCGAGCGCTGGTCAAAGGCGGAATTCAGGATATTGCGGATTGCCTTTTCATCCAGAACATGCCCTGAATAATAACGGCGCTCGCGCAGGGAAAAGATGAATTTTACAATGAAGGCGATGAGCAGGAAGATACAGGACAGGCCCAGGCACCATAGCCATACCCGTATGCCTTCCTCGCTCATGGTCGGCATATGGAAAAAAGTTTGAATATCCTTCAGTGTTGGCATCCGGCAGTCCTGAAAGACCGTATTACAGCGCCCGAAAGAGGGGAGGGAACCTATGCGCCCACACGGAATCCCCGATGACCGGGTCAAGCCGCGCGCTGTCAAAATATGCTGAAATAAAGCCGGACCCTAACGGCCCCCGCCTTTGGCGGCGCGTTTGGACGCCTTCAGCGGGTTCACTTTGGCCTGCGCTCCGGTGGCGGTGACGCGGGTATGGGTTGAAAAATTGCATGTGCCCATGGACCATTTGGCTTGAGGCATGGGGTAGCTGGAACAGTAGCGGGCTTCCGCGAAATCGCGCACTCGACCGCAACCGTCACATTTGTCAATTATAGGCTGAAAAATCACACCGTTATACAACATTCCCTCCGGGGTTACGGAAGCATCCGGAAAGGACTGAACATCCTTGCTCATTGTTTTGTCCTCATCATGGAGAAATAACAGACGTGAAAGTAATTTAAACAAGCTCAGGCAAAAGTCAAGGTTTTCAGAGCGCTTTGGCGTCGCAATTTTAAAAAATCGGCGGGAATTCAGTCCGGCTCCGGTTGAGGCGCATGGAAAGGGGCATAGCGGCAAAGACGCTGAAAATCTTCCGGGCTCAGGCGCTCCGGGCGCGTTTGCGGGTCAAGACCCAGTTCCTCCGGGATTTGCGCCTCCGCTCCCAGACCTCTCAAGATGACACCGAGCTGCTTGCGCCGCGCCTGAAAGCAGAGATGCAGGGCGCGGGCCAGGGAGCGCGGATTAAAATCCGGGCGCGCCAGAAGGCCCCCGGCCTTTTCCGCATCTTTTTTCAGGGGCAGGAAGGAGAGGACCATGGATTCCACTTTGGGGCTGGGCCTGAACACCTGAGGAGGAACTATGAACTCCGCTTTCGGACGGCTGAAACTTTGCAGCCACACGCTCAAGGCCCCGTATGCCGCCGTGCCGGGCTGCGCAGTTATGCGCAGTCCTACTTCCTTCTGGACCGTAAAAACCGCCCGCGTAAGTCCGGGGGCGCAGGGAAAAATTTCCCAGAGCAGGGGCGAGGCGATATTGTAGGGCAGGTTGCCGATAAATTTCCAGGGATCTGTGAAATGCGCCCAATTCATTTGCAGAGCATCGGCCAGAATGACTTTAAGGCGTCCCGCCCCTTTTTGCAGGCGCTCCCTTGCCCAGTACGGATCTTTTTCCACAAGCAGAAGAAAGGCCGGACCCGCTTCAAGAATGAAATCCGTGAGTGCCCCTGGTCCCGGACCTATTTCCAGGACGCGCTCCGGTCCGGATATATCCAGAAGACTGACAATTCTCCGGGCTATGTTTTTGTCGCGCAAAAAATTCTGGCCCAGAGATTTTTTCGCCCTGGGAATATTTTTTCCCCTGCACATTTTACACACTGTCGAAACGCAGAAACTGCATCATCAACCCTGCCCTGCCCTGACTGACCGAGCGCAGGGCCGTGGCGAAACCGAACAGCCCGCGCATGGGGGCAACGGCCCGGACCTGTTTTTGCCCGCTCTGGTCCCCGATTTCCTCGACCCTGGCCGAGCGGGCGCCTAGCAGGGCGATAACCGCACCCAGAAAAGCCTCCGGCACGACTATGTCCACGCGCATGACCGGCTCCAGAATAAGATTCCCGGCCTTTTCCAGAGCCTGACGCAGAGCCTGCTGCGCTGCCATGTGCAGGCCGGGGACGGTACACAGTCCGTTTGCCTTGCGGCGCAAACGGGTTATGAGAATATCCGTATCCTCCACCTCAAAACCGGCTGGACCGGAACAGCAGGCGTCACGCACTCCCCGCAGGGCGGCTTCGGCCAGAGCCGACGGCCATTCGGGCGGCTCGGCAGCTCCGGGGGCGAAGGCCGCCCGAGTGCCCGCGCCGCGTTCGCGCGGGGTCACCCGCAACTCCACATGGCCGTAGTGGGGCACATCCCCGAGGTTGCGGTCGAATTCGCCCGTGTTCTCAGCCGGCGCCGCGATGGTCTCGCGGCAGAGGACCTGGGGATTGCCGATGCGCGGGGCGACACCCCATTCCCGGCGCATCCTGTCCGCCAGAACCTCGAGATGCAGTTCGCCCATGCCGGACACCAGACGCTGGCCCGTGGCCTCATTCGTCTCCACCAGCAGGGTGGGATCTTCGGCGCAGAAGGCCTGTAGCGCCTGATCCAGCTTTTCGCCCTCGGCACTGTTTTTGGGCTCAAAGGCCAGAGAAATGACCGGCCGCCAGGAGCGCAGGCTCTCCAGAAGCAGAGGCGGACCCGGACTGAGCAGGGTGTCGCCGGTTTTGGCTTCCTTCAAGCCCTGCACGGCCACGATATCTCCGGCAAAGGCCTCCTCCAGGCTTTCACGCCGGTCCGCGCGCAGCCGGTACAGACGGGCGGCGTGTTCCACTTTGGCGGTGGCGGCGTTGGTCAAGGTGCCGCCCTCGCGCAGTCTTCCGGAGTAAAGGCGCAGGAAATGAATTTTCCGCCCGGCGCTGAAGACGACCTTAAAAACCAGAGCGCAGGTCCGGGCCTGAACGCTGGGCGGGATCAGAACTTCTTCTGTAGTGTCGGCGCGGCGCGTTTTGGCGGGGGGCCTGTCCAGAGGGCTGGGCAGATAGCGGCAGACAGCGTCCAGAACCGGCTGCACGCCTATGTTGCGCAGGGCCGAGGCCGCGAAGACGGGGACAATGCGCCCGGCCAGAACAGCCTTGCGCAGGGCCGCGTCCAGCAGTTCCGGGGCGATCTCCGCGCCCTTTAGGTAAAGCTCGAGAAGCTGGTCATCTTCCAGGGTCAGGGCATCCATGAGCGCTTCCCGGCCGGGTGCGGCCAGGTCCGCTTCCTCGGCGCTGAAAGCTTGACGTATGACGGACTTGCCTCGCGTCCCGGCTGCAAAAAGCAATTTTTCCTGGCGCACCAAATCCAGAACCGCCTGAAATTTTTCTCCTTCGCCCAGGGGAATGGTCAGAGGCAGCGGATTGCCCCCAAGGCGTTCGCGTATGGAGCGAACCACAGCGGCAAAGTCGGCGCCCGGTCTGTCCATCTTGTTGATAACGGCCAGACGGGGGATGCCGAAGCCGTCCGCCTGCCGCCAGACGGTTTCCGATTGCGGCTCCACTCCGGACACGGCGCAGAAAATGCCCACTGCGGCATCCAGAACGCGCAGGCAACGCTCTACCTCCACGGTAAAATCCACATGCCCGGGCGTGTCCACCAGATTTATGGAGCAATCCAGCCAGGGACAGGTAATGCAGGCTGAGGCGATGGTAATGCCGCGCTCCTGCTCTTCGGGCATGAAATCCATGGTCGCGGCCCCTTCATGAACCTCGCCCATGCGGTGTATAACCTCGGAATAATAGAGAATGCGCTCGGAAAAGGTGGTTTTGCCGGCGTCGATGTGGGCGATGATGCCGATATTGCGCAGCCGGGAGAGGAGATTTTGCGCTCCATCAGCTGCGAGGGGGGAGGGCGCGTCCACAGGCGTCAGGCTCCCGCGCTGTCGGCGCAGGCAATGCGCGCGCTCCGGGAGCGGAACCAGGCCGGGCTTAGGTCCGGCCAGAGGGCAAAATCCTTGTGTTCTTCGTCCGCAATAAAGCCGGCAAAAGGCGTTCGGGGCAGGGAAAGGCAGGGCAGGGCCTGCTTGTGGGCAAAAAGCGCCAGTTTTGCAAAGATTTCCGCCCGACCGAGGAGAAGCATCCTTCCCGGGTGCGCAGGCGGACCCATTTTGTCCAGCTCCGCAAGAAGCTCTGTCTCCGCAAGCAGATAGCTTTTCTCGACTCCGGCCAGTTCCAGGGCGACGAGAAGGGCCGGGTCCGGTTCTTTTTTGTCCGGGCTGGGAATAAAGCAGAAAAGGAGGGGGGCGCCGGACAGCAGAGCGGGGAGCAGGGCGGCAAGGCATAAGGGTGGGGAAGGGTAGGCGCTTTCGCAGACAAAAAGACTGAAGGCGGCGGGGGATTCCCTTATCTCCAGGGTAAAGCCTTCGCGGAAGCTTTTGGTCCGGGTTTCAGACACAACGCTTTCGCCGAAAATGCGGTAGAGGCGGGCGATGCATTTTTTGAGCAGAGCCTTGTCTTTGCCGCCCAGACCCGCATAGGCCGCCTCGCTTGCGGACTCGGGAAGCGCGCGCTTCTCCAGGCGGGATTCAAGAAAGGCAAAGGCCTGCATTTACTCCTCGTCCTTCCCCTCGTAATCCGGCAACTCCCGGCCACCCGCTTTAAGCCCTTCGAGGAATTTCTCGCGGCATTCGTAGCCGCAGAAACAGTAGGTTTTTTCGCCGTCGCGCACTTTGAGGGCGGATTCCGCCTCCACATAGACATTGCAGATCGGGTCTTTTACCATCTCCCCGGAGGCGATTTTGCGGTCCCGGATCTTCTGCTCGTTTTTGTCCTTTTTGTCGTTGCGCCCGCGATCATTGGTGACGAGTTTATAAAGCACGAAAGCGGCCACCGCCAGGAGCAGCCATTTTATCATATCATTCTCCTTGGGCGGCCGGTCTGCGCCGTCATTGGTAAATTACTCCGTCCGCGATGCGAAAATCAAGACCTTCCAGGGCGTCACGCACACAGCCGCCCTGCGGCAGCAAAAGGTCAGGCGCGATTTGCGCGAGAGGGACAAGCACAAAAGCGCGCTCAAGCATACGCGGGTGCGGCAGGGTAAGACGCTCGCCATTTATAACCTTTTTGCCGAACAACAGCAAATCCAAATCAATCGCCCGCGGACCGAAGCGCGGTCCTAAGCGATCTCTGCCGAGAGCGTTTTCTATGCGCAGCAGATCCTCAAGGAGGAGGAGGGGAGAAATATCCGGCGCGCAGACCAGGGCAGCGACCATATTCACAAAAAAAGGCTGGTCCCGGAAGTTTTGCGGCTCAGAGGCCCATAAGGTGGAGATGGCGCCCATCTTCAGATAGGGCAATTCCCCCAGGGCGAGCAAGGCCTTTTCTATATTGCCCGCCGCGTCTCCCTGGTTTGCGCCGAGGGAAATATAGGCGTCAAGGGCAGTCGGGGCGGGAGTGAGATCAGCGGTTGATGCCAAAGCTCAGCCTATTTGGCGTAACCGACGGCCCTGCGTTCGCGGATCACCGTCACCCGGATCTGGCCGGGGTAAGTGAGGTTGCCTTCGATTTTTTCCGCTATGTCCTTGCAGAGCAGAAAGGCGTCGTCGTCGTTCACATCGTCGGAATTGACCATAACCCGGATTTCGCGTCCGGCCTGAATGGCGTAGGCCTTGGAAATGCCGGAAAAGGACATGGCGATGTTTTCCAGATCCTCCAGGCGTTTGACGTAGTTTTCCAAGAGTTCCTTGCGCGCCCCCGGTCTGGCGCCGGAGAGACAGTCCGCGGCCTGAACGAGCACGGCCAGGGCGCTTGTCGGGGGGGTGTCTTCGTGGTGCGCCGCTATGGCGTGGATGATGTCCTTGCTTTCGCCGTAGCGTTTGGCTATGTCCGCGCCTATGGTGGCGTGCGAGCCTTCAATTTCGTGATCCATGGCCTTGCCGAGGTCATGGAGCAGACCGGAGCGTTTGGCCCGTTTGATGTCCATATTCAGTTCGGCAGCCATGACCCCGCACAGGGACGCCACTTCCAGAGAATGCTGCAAAACATTCTGCGCGAAACTGGTACGGTATTTAAGCTGCCCGAGCAGGCGCACGATCTCCGGATGGATGCCGTGAACTCCGGCGTCAAAGGTGGCCTGTTCGCCCACTTCCCGGACATGGACCTCAAGCTCCTGTTCCACCTTCTGCACGATATCCTCAATGCGGGCCGGGTGGATGCGTCCGTCCTGGATAAGACGCTCCAGGGCCAGCTTGGCTACTTGACGGCGTAAGGGATTATAGGCGGAGAGGATGACCGTCTCCGGGGTGTCGTCAATGATCAGGTCAACCCCGGTGGCGGCCTCCAGGGCGCGGATGTTGCGTCCCTCGCGGCCGATGATCCGTCCTTTCATGTCTTCACTGGGCAGGGTGACGGTGGTTACGGTCTGGTCGGCTACATAGTCCCCGGCATAGCGCTGAATCGCGGTGGCGATAATTTCCTTGGCTTTTCTGTCCGCGGTTTCCTTGGCTTCGCTTTCGATCAGGCGCATCATGCGCGCTGCTTCATGCCGGCTCTTGGCTTCAATATCCGTGAAGAGATTGGATTTGGCTTCTTCGGCGGTCAAACCGGCTATTTCCTGCAGGCGTTTTTCCTGTTCCACAAGACAGCCTTCCAGATTTTCGCGTGTTTCTTCCAGATCCTTGGCTTTGCGGGCGAAGTCCTTTTCTGTGAGCAGAAGTTCCTGTTCCTTTTTACGCGCGTCTTCCAGTTTGGAGTCCAGCTTTTCACCCTGTTCCTCCAATTTTTTGTCCCGGGCCTTGATCTCCCTTTCTCTTTCCTTGAGTTCGTTTTCCATGAGGCGTTTGGCTTCCAGCACCTCGTCCTTGCCCTGGAGGATTATTTCCTTTTTCTGGGCCTGGGCTTCTTTTCTTGCTTCCTCAATAATTCTCCGGGCCAGATCTCCGGCGTTCTTGACGCGTTTCGCGTCCGCCATGCGTGGGATAAACCAGCCCAGAAAGACCCCTGTGGCGGAGGCCAGAAGGACGCTGGTAATAAGGGTTGTATCCATGCTGACCTCATATTTTGATAAACAAATTGCCCGGACAGAAAAAGCCGCGCTTTCCGGACAGGCGCGGCTTTAGAAAGATACGGAAAAAGTTTTACCCCGGATGAACCGTGCAAGTGCCTTCCCGCAGGACCTGTGAGCGCCTACGGCGGGAAAATCGGAAGAATCTTAAGGCTTCCCGGCGTATTCCGGGCCTGCACACAGAGTTTTCGTCAATTCCCTCAATGAATGCTTGTGAGGCCAGCGACGACATTTGTCACGAGCTCTCCAGGGTATGTTTTAACGCGGAAAAGCCTTTGGCCTATTCCGCTACTTTTTCTATATGTTCCAAAAGCTCCTGTATGCGCCTGCTCTCCTCGTCCTGATCATGGCGCATTATCAGCACATCGTCAGCGAGGGACAAGGCAAGAAAAATCAAAAGTTTTTCTTCGCCAAGTGAACCGCCGTGCCGCACGAGCCGTTCATAACGCTCTTCCAGCATTTCCCTGGCTTTTTCAATACGCGCGGAATCCGCTTCCGCCTTGAAAGAGAGCTTATGCCCCAGCACTTCAAGGGTGTGGCTGTGCATGGCCTTACTCTGGATCCGTTCGCTCTTTGATGCGCGCCACTACAGATTCGATACGCTCCAGAGCCTCTGCGGTAAGCGCGCGTTCTTTATCAAGCGCGTCTTTGAGTCTCTGGTTTTCATCTTTCAGGGCGATAATTTCTTGTTCCAGCGTCTCCTTCAGAGAAGCCTTCTCAGCCGCGTGGGCGTCCGTAGCGCGCGCAAGAGAGTCTTTCAGGGAGGCGTTTTCGGCCCTGAGAGGGTCTACCTCGTCCTTAAGCGCGTTTTGGAGGGAAATCTTTTCAGCCCCAAGCGTTTCAAGCCTGTTCAGAAGGGCGCTTATACGCTTTTCCAGTTGGTCAAGTAGTTCCATGTTCTTATGATGCACTATTTCCCTTTTTCAGGCAAGGGGAAAGGTCAAAAGTGGCAAAAGTAAAATTAAAAACGTCGGAGAATACATGGGCGCCTGTCATCCCTGTCAGGACTACCGCTTGACCGATATGAGGCGAAAAGCTAGGGTACGGGGCAAGTTCGATGTATTTTGTTCTTGATTTGCACAAAGGCGGGCAGGGTTGGAAAGTATATTGGAGCGGCGGCATCTGCCCCGGCATGTGGCGATCATCATGGACGGCAACGGCCGTTGGGCGGCTGCCCGCGACCTCCCGCGCAGCGAGGGGCATCGGGCCGGTACTCTGGCAGCCCGCGCCGTGGTCGAGGAATGCCTGAACCTCGGCATTTCCGAACTTACGCTTTATACCTTCTCCGTGGAGAACTGGAGCCGCCCGGCCGAGGAGATTGGTTTTCTTTTCGGACTGCTTACGGATTTTATAAAAAAAGAGCTGTCCCGGCTGGAAAAGCGCGGGGTGCGTCTGCTCATTATAGGCGAGATATCCGCCTTGCCCGCCTATGCGCGCAAGGCCCTGGATCTGGCCTGTAAACGCACGGCGGGTAATAAGGACATGATTTTAAATCTGGCCCTGAATTATTCCGGGCGAGAAGAAATAGCCAGAGCCTGCCGCCTTTACATGCAATCCGGCCTGCCCGCGGCAGACTTTGACGCCCGGGCTCTGGCCGGAGGTTTGTATACGGCCGGTCGCCCGGACCCGGATCTGGTAATCCGCACCAGCGGCGAAAAGCGCCTGAGCAATTTTCTGCTTTTCCAGACCGCGTACAGTGAACTATATTTTTGTGACGCGCTGTGGCCGGATTTCGCCGCCCCGGATTTGCATAAGGCCCTGCATGACTATGCGGGCCGAAGCCGGCGCTTCGGCGGACTTGGCGATGGCGCGTAGCAGGACCCTGGAGACCTATGAATCCCCGTAAATATCTGCGCAAGGGCCGGGATTTTTTCCGGGCGGCCGGTGAGCGTTTCCTTTCCTTTTGCCTGTACAGGCCGCTTGGGATCCTGTGCGCTAAGACCGAAGGCCTGATCCGGCCCATTCGCCTCAAGATCCGCTCCCTGCAACGCCGGAGCGAGGGCGCGACCCGCGTATGCACGGCTCTGACCCTGGCCCTGTTTCCTCTTCTGGGTATAATTTACGGAGGCATGGTCCTGCGCATGGCGCTCCTGGCCATCGCCTGCCTGAGCCTGCACGAATTTCTGGATATGCACGGAGTCCGCAGCGGCGGCAAAATCACGGGTCAGATTTTTTGCGTCCTCATCATTTTTTCCCAGGCCCTGGGTCCGGTCGCCACTCTGCTGGTCCTGGCCCTTGTCCTGCCCGTTGCGGGGACGACTTTTCTGCTCAATTACGCGCGCGGGAACAGAGTAGCCGGTCTTGCGGATCAGGCGCCGCTCTTCGCCGCTCTTCTCTATATCCCGCTCATTCTGCAACTCGGTCTTTATCTTACCCAGGCCGAGCAGTTTCTCGTCGTTCTGGCCGCCGTCGCTTCGGATACCGGCGGCTATTACGCGGGAACCCGTTTCGGCAAACACAGGCTTTGCCCGTCGGTCAGTCCCCGGAAATCCTGGGAAGGTTTTTTCGGTGGTCTGTTCCTCTGTCTGCTGGTCTGCGCTCTCATGGGCTTTGCCTCCGGATCCCTGGAATGGCGTTTCCTGCGCCTGCCTCTCTGGGCCTGGTTCTGCATCGGGGCGGCCCTGCATCTTGCCGCCGTCTGCGGCGACCTTTTTGAATCCGCGCTGAAACGCAGCCTGCAACGCAAGGATTCCGGCGTTATTCTGCCGGGTCACGGCGGGATGCTCGATCGGGTGGACAGCATCCTCTTTGTCATGGCGGCTTTTATGTTTATTCGCCTTGGCGTGCGGATGCTCCAGGGAGCCTAAAGCAGATGAACATTGAAAATACGCATCCGCTTTGCAAGGGCTTGTCTGCAAAGCCTTGCCGCGAGATTGGAACAGGCAGGCTTTTGCCTGCCGTAAGCGATAATCTCAAGCGGAAAATGCTCTAGTGAAAGTTTCCGGCTATATCTCGCCTTTGCCGCGCGCGCGCGAAGATTCCGACCGCAAGGGCAAGGCTCTGGTCCTGCTCGGCAGCACCGGCTCCATCGGCCGCTCCACCCTTGAGGTTTTGCGCCTGCATTCGGGGCGCTTTACGGTCTCCGCTTTGGCCGGGGCGGGCAATATAGCCCTCCTGGCCGCCCAGGCGGCGGAATTCAGGCCCGGCTGCCTTGGCATTCTGGATGAGCAGGAGATCCCCCGCCTGCGCGATCTTTTGCCTCCCGGCTACAGCCCGCGCATTTTTGCCGGTCGGGAAGGCTATGAGCGGCTGGCCGGGCTTGAAGAGGCGCAGGTTGTACTCTCGGCCCAGAGCGGAGCGGCCGGTCTGCGAGCAACTTACGCGGCGGCGGCGGCGGGCAAAATTATCGCCCTGGCCAACAAGGAATCCCTGGTCCTGGCCGGGGATATCCTGCGCAAAACCTGTGCCCGCAGCGGGGCCTGCATTTTGCCCGTGGACTCCGAGCATAACGCGATTTTCCAATGCCTGGCCGGACGCCTCCCGGCTTCAGGCAGGAAGCGGGGCGACCTCTCCGATGCCGGCGTAAGCCGGCTTATTCTCACCGCGTCCGGCGGACCTTTTTTCGGCAAAGGTCGGGAATATCTGGATAAGGTCAGCCCGGAAGAGGCCTTGACCCATCCCAGGTGGAGCATGGGAGCCAAGGTGACTGTGGATTCCGCCACTCTGATGAACAAAGGGCTGGAGCTCATTGAGGCGCATCATCTTTACGGCTTGCCCATGTCCGCCCTGGAAGTCGTTGTACACAGGGAATCCTTGATTCATTCTCTGGTGGAATTTCGTGATGGCGCGCTACTCGCCCAGCTCGGACAGCCGGATATGCGCATTCCCATCGCCTACTGCCTGGGTTTTCCGGATCGTATTGCCAGCGGACTGCCCGGCCTGGACCTTTTGTCCACAGGCCCTTTGACCTTTGCCCGTCCGGATGAGGAGAATTTTCCCTGTCTCACCCTGGCCCGCCGCGCCCAGGAATACGGCCGGGGTTGCCCGGTGGTCCTGAACGCCGCCAACGAGGAGGCAGTGGCCGCCTTTCTGGCCCGGCGCATAGCATTTACCGCTATTCCGGCGGTTGTGGAGCATTGCCTCACGGCGCACTGCGCGGCTTCCGATTTTGCGCCTGTTCAGACGCCCAGAGCGGATGAACATTTAAAATGTGCTTCTGCTCGGCTGGGCTTTGCCGGCAAACCCTTGCCGCGAGATTATTGCACGGCGAATTTACTCCGCCGTCATGCAATAATCTCAGGCGAAAAATGCTTTGGGATGCGGGTAGACGCATCTGCGGCGGAAGAGGCGGCCATTGAAGAGGTCTTTGCCCAGGATGCCCTGGCCCGTAAATGCGCGCAAAAATTCATTGAGAATTTTTAAGTCTGAAAGAGTCGCAGGGGAGCTATTGATTCGCCGGGCCAGATAGCATGGTAGGTCAGGACCAGCATGGTCATGCCGATCCCGCATTTGATGCAGATGCCGAAGAAGCGCCCGACCATGGCCCCCTTGGCTGCCGTCCAGGCCTCGGCGGCGGAGCGTCCGCGCAGGAGTTCCACGAGATAGCAGCCGATCCAGGCCCCGACCAGGGCGCCGAAGAGAGCGCCCAGTCCGAGGAAAAAGGGGGCGCAGAAAATTGCGCCTGCAATGGCCCCGATGATCCCGCCGATTGTCCCCGTGTTCGTCGCCCCATATTTTTTTGTGCCCCAGGCTTGGGCGAGGAACTCAATCACTTCCCCGATCAGGGCCAGACAGACCAGACTGACAAAATAGAAGGCATCCATTGCCCCGGGGTTGGGATTGGCGATTCGCCAGATGACGACCAGGATGACCATCATCCAGTTGGCGGGGAGGGTGAGGAGGTTGAGCAGCAGCACCAGCCCCAGAATTGAGAGAAAAAGTCCCGGAAGTATATATTCCATAATAGCCGTCCGACGGTGTGGTTAAATCGTATTCAGCGAAACATCCTATGACGTTTTACGCTTGAAATTGTCGCTTACGGCAGGCAAAAGCCTGCCTGTTCCAATCTCGCGGCAAGGGTTCGCAGACAGAACCTTACATTGATTTTCTCGTCAAGCTGGGGGCATGAGGTTATTGCCTTCCGTTGGAGCCAGTGATAATTTTGATAAGTTGTCTTGTCAATCTAAGGGCATTTTTCTCTCAAAAAATTTTGCTCAAAAAGGAGAAGAGATGCGGGAAAAAGATACGCCATCAAAAGCTAAGATATTGCTGTTTAACACACAGGATAAACAAAGCATTTTTCGTTTTGACGTGCAGTTGTTATGCGGTCCGCTAACTGACTCTTTTATTGAAAGTCATCCTGAGCCGCCATCAAGAACGATTGATATTAAAGGAACACAAACACTGGACGATCTGCATTATGCCGTATTTAAAGCCTTTGATCGCGAAGATTATCACATGTATGAATTTCAGATAGGCGGGAAGCAACCTCAGGCCCGCAAATCAGTTCGCTACGGTATCCCTGATGATATGTCGCCTGAAGTCCGAAACGCATTGGAGACAACCATTGCTTCGCTAAATCTGAAAGAAAAACAGACATTCTTTTACTGGTTCGATTTTGGCGATGATTGGTGGCATACCGTCAAACTGTTGGCCTTAGACCCTGAACCAAAGGGAAAGGGGCGTTATCCGCGCATTGTGGAGCGTGCTGGTGAAAGTCCGCCCCAATATGCGGACTGGGATGCGGAAGCGTATGATTTGTAACCGTTCTATCCGCCCCATATTTTCAAGCCTGTTGAATTTGCCGTAATGCCCCCGGCCAAGGAGGCATTACGGCAAATCATGTTGGCAGTATCAGCAGTGCATAATGCCAGTCTGAGGCAAAGCACGCTTTGGCCGGATGAACCAAAAATGCGCCTATCTATGCTGTCTTTATCCGTACGGTTCGTAAACTCACCTACGGCTAAAGCGACGCAGTCTCACGGCAAAAAGCCACTATCCAGCGCTTTGTTTGTTGACATAAAGCCCATAGTCGGGCAATTATTTACGCGGGAGTCGGGCGGCGGTAACGCCGCCAACCCCGCCAGGTCCGAGAGGAAGCAACGGTAACGGTTGTGCCGGGTGTCCGGCTCCTGTAAAATGCGCGAGAACAAATCTGTCTCGCGCATTTTTGCTTGCTGTGGCGGCAAGTCGCCGTACCTGGTACCTGAATCGTGCTGTTTGTTTGGTCAAAGCCCGGCAGTTTTCGATTTGAAACTGATCTGTCATCTGTAATCATCGACAAAAGGCAGCACGGCATCCACATCCGCTTTCCGGTCCACGCCAGGCGGAACCTTGTCCGTCAGGACCACCCGTATCTTGACGCTGTTTTCCAGAAGCCGAAGCTGTTCCAGCTTTTCCGTGCGCTCCAGAAGCGAGGGAGGCAGGCTGACAAATTTCTTCAGGGTGCGCATGGTAAAGGCGTAAATACCTGTATGTCCAAGGAAGGAGGCCGGACTTTCGCCGTCTCTGGGGAAAGGAATGCCGGCGCGGGAAAAATAGAGGGCATCGCCTTTGGCATCCAGGACCACCTTGACCTGATCCCTGTTCTCCAGGTCTTCGGCGCGCAGGGAATGGGCGGCTGTTGCGACCCTGACTGCCGGATCGGCAAAGGCGCGCAGTAGTTTGCTGATCAAGGCCGGGTCCAGGGTCGGCTCGTCGCCCTGAATGTTCAGGACTATCGCCCCCGGCGGAATTTTGAGCAGCCGGGCGGCCTCATAGACGCGGTCCGTGCCGCTCTGATGTTCCGTCCTGGTCATGATGACGGGTACCTGCAAAGCCAGGGCCGCATCCCGGATCCGGGCATCGTCCGTGGCCAGTGTAACGGAAGACAGATCCGGACAAAGTTTCGCCCGCCGCCAGACGTGGTAGAACATGGGCCGCCCCTTAAGAAGCAGGAGGGCTTTGCCGGGCAGCCGGCTTGAAGCGTAGCGGGCCGGGATTACAGCATGGGCCTCAGACCTCTCGCGGTCCATAAGATTTGCTGTTGCAGGCAAGGAAAGCCGCATCCTCAACGCCCATAGTCGACGAAGCTGTTGAAGCAGTCAAGCAGAGCCTTCTCATAGCGCGAAACCGCCAGTTGCAGCTCCTCCAGAAGAATGCCGGCCGCCTCGGCGTCATCCGCCTCTGCGGCCCGCTCCAGACAACGGGAAAGTTTGCCAAGTTTGACCAGCCCGAAATTTTCCGCCTTCCCGGCCAGCCGCGCGGCCGCTTCCTGGACCAGCACGGTATGTTTTTTCACAAGCCCTTCCTCTGCATCGCGCGCCGCAGACCCCAGGGAGTCCACAAGACCGGGGACAAGAGGCAGGGCGGTATTCTCAATAGACTCCCCTTCAATACCCGGCAGGGGAAGCGTGAAAAATTTGCGCTCCGACGTGCCCGGGGCAGACGCCGCCGGACTATTGACTTGCGCATCCCCTTCAGCGCCGCTATCCCGCTTCGGCACTTTTTCCGGCGTCACCGCCGTTTCTTTTACCGGCGGCTTGTCCAAAGACATGCCCACTTTTGCCTCCAGGGCTTTGTCCTCTTCCCCGCCCTCTTCCTCATCCGGACCGGGGAGAACAAAGTCCAGCAAAGAACCGGGGGCAGGCGACTTTGCGTATCCGGACCAGGCATCTTCACGCTCTGTTTTGGGCTTTTGCCGCTCCGAAGCGGTCGGAAAGACCGGGTCATCTTCGCGTATATCGTCCAGGACAAAGATCGGCGGATCTTCTTTACCTCCGGCAGAACCATCCTGCGCGTGCTCCTGCGGTATGACGTCATCAGCGGACAAGCCCATAATCATGGGCGCAGCCGGGGCCTCAGCCGCGCTCAAGGCGCTTGCGGCAGAGGAGAACCCTTCTTCCGCCCGGACCCCGGATACGGCCTGCGGCTGCACAGGAGCGGATATGGGCTTCGGCGTTATGGAGGGACCTATGGAGCGAAGCGGCGGTACGGAAACGGCTGTGGGCTGCGCGGGGGCGGCCGGCACGAAGCCGGCTATTGGCTTCGGAGCTATGGAGGGGCCGATGCGCCGCCCCTGCACCGGGGTGGCGGGCTTGGCTTGCGATGGGGTGACCACAGGCTGCGCTTGCGCGGGAGCGGATACGAGCTTCGGCGCTATGGAAGGACCGATGGAGCGGAGCGGCGGTACGGAAACGGCTGTGGGCTGCGCGGGGGCGGCCGGCACGAAGCCGGCTATTGGCTTCGGAGCTATGGAGGGGCCGATGCGCCGCAACTGCACCGGGGTGGCGGGCTTGGCTTGCGATGGGGTGACCACAGGCTGCGCTCGCGCGGGAGCGGATACGGACTGCGGCTGCGCGGAGGCGGCCGGTACGAAGTCGGCTATCAGCTTCGGTTGTATGGAGGGGCCGATGGGGCGGCGCGGCGGTACGGGAGCGGCTGTGGGCTGCGCAGGGGCGGCGGCGGGCTTGAATTTGATTTTGTTTGTCCGCGCCGGCTCCGTCTTTGCATCCCCTGAAGCGGCAGGCGCGCGTTGCACGGGGGAGATCTTGAATCTGCTTTTGCCTGTTCTCCCCGGATCCGTCCTTACATCCCCCGAAGCAGAATCAGAATGCGCAATCAGAGCGGTAGCGGCTTGCCCGGCAACAGAATCCGAAACGCTGTCCGGGGCAGTCCAAGGCTGTGCCTGAGGCTGTCCGGGCTTCAGAAAAATAAGGCCAGGATCCAGAAAGGGGTCGCCGAAGCTCTTGTTGCTCCCGGCAGCGTCACGCTGCGGGGCTTCATTCCGCGCCTGCCGCTGCTCCTGACCTTCGAAAGTTCCCGACCCGGGCAGGGAAGGCGCTTCTGCGGACTTATCCGGGGTAGTTGCGACCCCGGCTTGCGCTAAGGGCGGTCCGAGACGCTGAGAGCAGACGCCGGGGTCCAGAAAAATGTCCCGGAGACGCTTGTTGTTCTCGGTGGCGGCAAGCTGCAGGGCTACATTCCGCGCATACTGCTGTTCAGGGCCTTCAAAAGCGCCCGGCCCGGACAGGGAAGGCGCTTCAGCGGATTTATCCGGGGTGGTTGCGGCCCCGCCCTGCGCCGGCAGGGATATGGATTTTGCAGACAGGGGAGGGAAGGGAGGCAGACCAGGATTAAAAAAAGATACGCTCGGTTCCCGGAAAAATTCCCGGGGGCGCGGAGCGTGTTCGGTAGCGGCAAGGTTCAGGGCCAAATTCTGAACGTATCCGGGATCTGTATGAATGGGAAGTCCAGTTTTAGGCGCGGTAAAACTCTGTTCTTTTTCCGTCGCGGCTGCTGGAACAATTTCTATTGTTTCCCTTATGTCGGTTGAAACACTTTTGCCTGTCTCCGTTGCCGGGGTCGGGTCGCCTTGCTCCCACCCGTTTTCCGGACCAGACGCCGCTTTCTGTCCCTCTTCGTTCTCTTCCGCCTCCGGCTTGTCAGTCAATATAAGGGGAGCAAGGGCGGGCACAGCGTTTCCCACTGTCTCGCGCAGGGCTTCGCGCGAGAAAGGCTTGCCCAGGGAATGGCTGGCCCCGGCCTTGAGCAGCCGCTCGGCCTGGTCACTGTGTCCAGCTATGACAAGGACGGGAACGGGGCTGCGGCCACCGGCTTCTTCATCCATGCGCAGTACGGATATAGCCCGGGCAATATCGGACTCCGGCATGTCGGCATCAAAAATAATCAGAGCCGGAGGGCTTGCCCGGAAAATATCCAGGACTTGCGCGTTTATGGAAGATTTGAGATTCTCATGTGGTAAATCGTCAAGATATATGGAGATAATCCTCCGGCTCGCGCTGGTCATATCCGCCAGCAAAATGCGGGGGCAATCCGGCAAATCCGCCCCTGTATTCACTCCGGGCATCTCTGCGACCGCATCCGGTTTTTGCGCGAAACCCGTTCCCGCGGCCTCCTTTTCCATATCCAAAGAGGCAGTCCAGGGTCCTGCAAAAACAGCCCGGGATTCGGGGGAGCTTTCGTCTTCACCCGCTTGTGCTTTGCTTTCCATGCTGACGCTGTGCAGCACGGGCATGGGTTCATCATCGTCGCCCGCATCGGCAAAGCGCGCCGCAAGACCTTTGTCGCCCCGGAAGTCCAGTTCCGACTGGACGTAGCCGTCCGGACCGCTTTCAGCCCCATCTTCAGCAGGAAGGGCGAAATGGGCGGTAAAAGCGATGCGGGTTCCAACCTGCGGCGAATAATCGATTGTAAAAGACCCGCCGGAACGGGCGGCAAGTTCCCAGGCCATGAAGAAACCGGCGTCCGTACGTTTGGCCGCCCCACTGTCGCTGACGCTGAACAGCAGATCTCCTTCCCCGCTCCCCCCAACGGCCGGACGCACCGAGAGGCGCACCAGTCCGGAAGAACAGGCCTGCACGGCATTTTGCAAAAGCAGGGTCAAAGCGCCACGCAGACGCGGGGCGTCGCCTATCAGCAGGGAGGGGCAGACCGGGGCTATGTACCAGGAAAATATCAGCCCCCTGCTTTTGGCCAGAGGCAGGACCATATCATGCACTTCGCGCACCAGGCTGAGGAGATTAAAAACGAAAGAATTGTCGCCGGACGCGCCACCTTCCAAAATGTCCATGACTTCATCGGGCAGTTCAGACAAGTTTTTCTCCTTTTCAGAAAAATTCGTATCCCGCGCCGCGACAGGCGCCTTTGCCTCTTCTCCATCCGCCTCATGCTCTACGGGGATGTCTTCTTCTTCAGACGCCCCCTTAGGCGCGGCTTTTTCCGCAACAGCGTCCGGAAGCTGACCACCGGATATAGTGACTTCCACAGGAGGCAGCGCGTTGTGCTGACTTTGCGCGGAAAGACTGGAGAAGGGTTCAATCCCGATCTGCAAGGCGCTGTCCGCGCCGGTTTCATTTGCTTCAACTTCGTTGACGCTGATCTCGTTTACCTCAACACGCGCTCTTTTGGGTATGCGGGCCAGAGTCAGGCCTAGTCCGCCCACGGCCAGACCCCAGAGGGCGCCTTGGGCCGCCAGGGGATGAATATTCGGATATTGCAGGGCGCAAAGGGCGAGCACGGCGCCGAGGACAGGCATAATCACCGCCCCGCAGAAGGCCAGGGCGCCGGATTCTTTGGCGGTCAAGGCGGAGAAGCACACGGGCAAAAGAGGAATAAGCAGCAGAGGCCAGACGGGGAAAAGCCTGGGCGCCCAGGGTAATCCCGGCAGGAGCGGGGCCAGGACCAAAGCCACGCCCAGGACCGAACACAGAAAAAAGATGTTTTTTCTCCAGGAGAGATTTTCCCCCGCAGTAAGCATACTGCGTCCAACGTGCGGCAGCAGAAACAGGGAAAGCCCCGGCGCAAGCAGGGGGGGAAGATCCACCGGACTTGGGATCTGTCCCTGCGGAGGAAGGGAAAGACGGCTCTGGACCAAAACGCAGCCCAAAAAAAATGCGGCCCACAAGGCCCACTGCGCCCGGTCCGCGATGGCGCGTAAAAAGCAGACCAGCAAAGCGGCTATGATGATGCCGGGCAACAACAGTTCCGAGGGCAAAAGGTCCGTATCGACCGCGTCAAGCGAACTTACCAGCGGGGCAAACCAGAGACCGGGCATTTCCTGCAGACGGATATAGACGTTCAAGGGCAGAAGACCCGGCTCCGGCAGTCGCATTTCCTCCAGAGAATTGATATGCGCGCCACGCCAGGTCTCAGTGGAAGAAAGCGAAGCCGCGGCTTCCGGAAAAAAAACCTCCGCCCCGCCCGGGGGAAGCTGCCCCAGGCGCATGACCAGACGACTCCGGGCCGGCGCGGGCAAAGCAGACAATCCGGGTTGCTGGCCCCGTACAAGGGTCAGCCGGATCCAGAGGGGACCGCCGCCTTTCAAGGGCATCATCCCCTCGAAGGGGACAAAACGGTCCTGACAGACCGTCGAACTTACAAACTGGATGCCTTGCTTGCCTTTGGGGTCCGTGGTCCAGGCGAAAAACGGCAACAGGGATTGCGGGGCCGAAACCCTGTCCACCGCAAGATCCTTTGCCCTGACAGACGGCGCGCCAAAGGCGCAGATCAGCCCCAAACTCAGAATCAGCCCAAGGATCAGACCGACCGGGAGAAGTTTCCCCAAGCCGCTCAGCTTTTCAAGACTTTTCCGCACGCTGTGTTCCCATGTTATTTCAGATGCTCAAGCATATCCGCGAGACGATCCCCCGAGGGGGTCCTGGCATCAGGATTTTTGCGCAAAAGCGCGCGCCAGGTTTTAAGGGCCTCGTCTTTCTTATTAAGATCAAAATACATGACAATACCGGAATTGAACAGGGCCTGCTCGTGTCCTGGGTCAAGCGCCAGAGCCTTCTGAAAATATTCCAGGGCTTTGTCATGGCGTTTCATTTCCCTGTACATCACGCCGCAGTCCACCAGAATGTTCGGATTGCCGGGTTGTAATTCAATAGCCTTGTTATAGGCGTTAACGGCCTTTTCCGGTTCGCCGGCGTCAAAATACAGGTTGCCGAGATGTTCCCAGGTTTCCGCCCGGTCGGGGTTACGGCGCGCGTCTTCCTCATGCTGGAATATGGATTGCAGAATCTCCTTTTTCCGTCCCATCTCCGCCGCCCCGTCCGCACTCAAGGGACGTTTCTGCCCACCCTCGGGACCGGAAAACCCGCCCGCGGGCAACACATAACGTCCCGCGCAGACTCCCAGGACCAGGGTTAAAGCCAAGGCCAGCAGGAAGGTCGAACGCCGCACATAAAGCCCCACGCTCACCTGCCGGCCGAGAAACTCCAGATCCTTTTGCGAATATTGCATGACAACCTCTTGAATAGTTAACGCCGCAAACTACAACCCGATGCCGAAGCCGCCTGTCCGGCAACACCGAAAGCTGCCTCATGGCGGCGGAAAAATTCGTCCAGCCTGAAATGGTGTTCCTGGGTTCCGTGCCTCTCTATGCAATAGGCGGCGCAGGTAGAACCGAGACGAGCGCATTCGGCCAAAGGCCTGCCGAGCAGAAGTCCCTTGATCAACCCGGCCCTGAAGGCATCTCCCGCCCCGGTCGGGTCCGCCACATTTTGCACGGGCACACTGGAGACAGCTTCTTCCGCGCGGCCTTTCTCCAGAACCAGGGAACCCTTTTCTCCCAGAGTAATCACCAGTCCGCGCCGGGTACAATTGACCAGTTCCTCCCTGCCAAGGCCCGTCATTTTCATGATCAAGCTGATCTCGTAATCATTGCCGACAAGCAGATAAGCCCCGTCAATGCGTTCGCGCAGATCGGCAGGCGAAAGAATGGGGATCTGCTGGGCCGGATCATAAATATAGCGAATGCCTTTTTTCTTGTACAAAAGCGGGTGCGCGTTCATATCTTCCGGATTGCTCGGGCAGATTATGGCCATGTCCCTGTCCGGGTCCAGGGCGGGAAACTTGTACAGGCTTGGAGACATCATGGCTGCGGCATGAAAACCCGTGATCTGGTTGTTGCTCTGATCGGTTATGATATAGGCCGCCGCCGTCAGATCTTCCTCAAGGCAGCGCACGGCTTCCAGGGAAAGGCCGCGCTTTTCCAGGATATCCCGGTAGCGCTCGAAATCCCTGCCCACTGTGGCGACGATAAGGGGCTTTTCCTCCAGCAAATTCAAACTGTAAGCAATGTTTCCGGCATTGCCGCCAAGTTTTTCTTCCAGACGGTCAATAAAAAATGAAACGTTCAGGTTATGAATCTGGTCTGGCAAAATGGCGTCCATGAATTTTCCGGGGAAATTCATGATGCGGTCATAAGCCACGGACCCGGTGATGAATATGGCCAAGCTCAACTCCTTGTTTGGTCTTCAATCCATTGCAGGAAGGGCGCAAAAGCGCATTCGACAGGCAGGGCGACGATGCAGGGAACTTCATAGGGATGAAGCGCGCGCACGCATTTTTCAAGGGCCGGATAATGCTTGCGCATCGTCTTCAGAATGCAGACGCACTCGCTTCTTCTGCTGATTTCTCCCTGCCAGCGGTAAAGCGAACGGATGCCGCCAAGAATGTTCGCCCCGGCGCAAAGCCTCTCTTCCAGAAGGGCCTCGACGATCCGCAGAGCGCTTGTTTCATCCGGGGTCGTAATATATACAAAAAGCGCACTCATCCTGTGAGATCCCTTAAACCCGTCAAAGCGGTTGCACCCCATTGCGCCTGTTGACCAGCCATATGTGCGCGGGCCGACTATAGCTAAATAATTTCGCCTTGACAAATGGAAGGCGCGGAAAGGAAAGGTCTTATGGACAGAAAAAAACACAACCCCGAAGAGATTGCTGGAAAAATGCTCGAAATTTTGCGGACCCTTTATCCCAACCCCGGTGGTTTTTTACATGCTGACAGCCCCTGGCAGTTGCTGGTGGCGACGCAGCTTTCCGCCCAGTGTACGGATGAGCGCGTAAACAGCGTTACTCCTGCCCTTTTCGCCCGTCTTCCCGACCCCGGGGCCATGGCCGACGCGAACCAGGACGAGGTCGAAAGTCTGGTCCGCTCAACCGGCTTTTACCGCAACAAGGCAAAAAATCTGATCGGCGCGGCCAAACGCGTTCTGGAATTTTACGGCGGCGAAGTGCCGGGGACCATGGACGAGATGCTGACTCTGCCCGGTATTGCCCGCAAAAGCGCCAACGTCATCCTTTTCGGAGCCTTCGGCGTTAACGCGGGTTTAGCTGTGGACACTCATGTCAAGCGCCTGGCCTGGCGTCTGGGGCTTACGCAGGAAACAGACCCGGTCAGGATTGAACAGGATCTGCTGCCCCTTTTCCCCAGGGAAGAATGGGGAAACACCAATCACCGCATGGTGAGCTTCGGACGAGAAGTCTGCAAAGCCCGCTCTCCGCTCTGCCCGGACTGCGAGGCAAAAATTTTCTGTCCCCGGCGCGGGCTTTGAAGGGCCGCCTTGCAGGGACTGATTGCCGATTTTGCCTGCTGTCCACAGCTTGCCCTTCCGGACAAGCTGTGCTAACACCAACTCCGGACTCTGGTCTTGCCCGGACCCGGGTTCTGCCTTTACCACACCCCAAGCCGCCGGGAAACTGATGCCCAGTAGCCGTGTTTGTTTTTTAGCCGCGCTGTTTTTAATCTTCGCAGCCCTGCCCGGCCCAGCTCTCGCCCTGCCGAGGCAACAGGCCGCTCCGTTCGCGCCGCTTCTTTCCCTGCAGAACGCCCCTCCCCCATCCCAGGCACAGCCGCTGATCATGGAGACAGAAGACGAGGTGCTCGTGCGCTGGGATCTCACGGCGGACAGCGTCACCAGTTTGAATGACGCGGAAATTCTTGAGGCCGTCGGAAATGTTTATCTGAAACGCGGCAACGAATATCTCAAGGCCGATTTCGCCCGCTATTATCTGAGCAGTAAATGGGTTTATCTCAAAGGCAATGTGGTGGTGCAAAGCGGGAATGACGAAATCAAGGCCGAGGAAGCCGAATTTGATCTGCGCAGCCGCACGGGCTGGCTGAAACAGGGGCGAATTTTCATGTCCGGCCCCCACGCCTATATCTCCGGGGACCGTATAGACAAGCACTGGGGCGATGTTTATTCCTTTCGTCAGGCCAAGGTCACGACCTGCGACGGGGATGCCCCGGCCTGGTCTTTTACCGCCGATGAAGCGGTGGTGGAAATTGACGGCTATGCCAGACTGACCCGTTCCACCTTTCAGGTCAACGAAACAGCAGTTGCTTACGCCCCATATTTCATAATTCCGGTCAAGACGCAGCGCCAGACCGGTTTTCTGGTCCCGGAGTTCGGCGTCAGTTCAAGCAAGGGCGCCTATGTCAACATCCCCTTCTTCTGGGCCGTTGACGAGAGCAATGACCTGACCATCAACGAATATTTCATGGACAAACGCGGCTTCATGCACGGCCTCCAGTATCGGACCCGTCCGGGCGAGGATACGGCCGGCTGGTTCCGGGCGGATTTCCTCCTGGACAATAAAACCAAGGACCGCCAAGATTCCGGATACTATAGCGGGGACGGTCTGGTGCGCAGGAACGACGAGCGCTACTGGCTGCGCGGCATGTTCGACAGCCGTTTTAACGCCTCGAACTGGCGTCTTAAAGCCGATATCGACTATGTTTCCGACCAGTATTTTATATCCGAATTCAAAAATGAATTCGCCGGCCTGCACCATACAAACACGGAGCTTTTTGACTTTTTCAGCCGCGAACTTCAGGAAAAAGATCAGAATCGTTTAAGCGGCGTTATGCTCTCCCATGACTGGGAACGCGGATCTATAGCTTTGTCCTCTTTTTACCGGCAAGACCCGCGTCTGGGCAACGGCAACCTTACCCGCAGCAGGGATGAGACCGTGCAGCGCCTGCCCCAGTTCGACGCTTTTCTGCACAAGGGCCGGATTTTTCCTTCCCTGCCCCTGGAATTTGAGACCTCGGCCCAGGCCGCCTACATGTATCGCCGCAGCGGCACAAGAGGGGCACGCTATGAGGTCATCCCGCGTCTCACCCTGCCTTTCAACACCCGCTACGGTTCCCTGATCGCCAGCGCCGGGCTTTACCAGACCGTCTACGACACGGAACTGCCTTCCCGCACAAGTACGGTCGGCAATCAGGACCTCCCGCGCCAGAACAAGGACACGCGCACCATCCCTGAATTCAGTGTAGCCGCCTTTACCGAGCTTGCCCGCGTCTATGGTCTGGACTCCGCCCCGCTTGCGCTGAGCAAGGAAAATATCGGCAAGACGCAGTGGACGGCCCTGCGCCACTCCATCCAGCCCCGCCTGGAATTCAGGCAGCGCGCCTATGAGAATCAGAGCAGAAACCCGCGCTACGGGGCTGAAGACCGTCTGCTCCCGGAAACCGAGCTTGTCTATTCCATATCCAGCGTGCTCACCTCGAAAAAAGAACGGCTGACTATGGAAAAAGACGAAAACGGAGAAATGCGGCCCGTCAGCAGAACTGAATATCGAGACGAGGTGCGTCTGCGCCTGGAGCAGGGCTATGATTTCCGCGAGGCCGACCGCAAAGACGATTTGGGGATTTACTCCAGACGCCCCTTTGGCGATCTGCTGGCCGAACTGGACATCAACATCTATGAGAATCTTTACTTCAACACCAAAAATTATATATCTCCCTATGAAGGAGAGGTGGTAAGACACCAGAGCGGCTTCAACCTGGAAGTCCCGGACTACGGCAAGATCAGTATGGGCTATGACATGCGCCGGGGCATGGACGAATATAAAAGAAGCGAGCCGCAGAACCTCAACTACATCCGTTTTGGTCTGGAGACAAGCCAGATCGGTCAGTTCAGCCTTGCCGCCGCGTATTACCAGGACTTCAAAAACACCGATAATACGGAAACGGATGTGGATCTGATTTTCAACCACCAGTGCTTTCAACTGATCGGCAGAGTCAGGGCTGACCCCCAGGAAAAAAACTACATGCTCATGATCCGTCTGTCCGGGCTTGGGGACTGAAAACAGCGCTCCCGGATTTGTTAAATTTTAAAATTTCCCAGAAAGTGAGGTCTTATGAAATTTTTTTATCGCCTGCTGCCGGCCCTGCTCGCGCTCATGCTGCCGTTCTCTTCGGCTCTGGCCGCCAAGCCGGACACGGCTGCGCAGAAATCGACCTTCATCATCGCGCCTTTCTCCATACAGGGCCCTGCAAGCCTCAAACATCTTGAGCGCTCCATCCCCCAGATGCTGACCTCGCGCCTTTACTGGAAAGACCGGGTAGAGCCGGCCGCCCAGGACGCCGGAGCCGGGACGAAACCGGTTGTCGATCCGGCGGAGGCGGAAAAGCTGCGTACCCGTTTCAAGGCCGACTATGTAGTCTGGGGGACGGTTAATGTGGTCGGCGACAACTGCAGCCTGGATGTACGGGTCTTGAACAAATCAGGCAAGACCTGGGCGCAGGCCCGTGAAACCAGACCCCAGCAGGTTATTTCCGCCGTCTCCGGCATAAGCGACGACATAAACCGGGAACTGTTCGGCCGCGCCCCCGGCAACCGCCAGTCGAGCGGCAGAAGCCAAAACCAGGGCCGCGTAAACCAGATGAACCCGGACATCATGGTCAACGAGACGACCAGCAAGGAAGTTTATCTGAACCCCCAGTTCCGTTACTCCGGCTCCAGCGCCCAGGATGATTCCCGTCTGCGTTCCACGCCTGTGAATTATCCCGCTCTCGGCATGGAAGTGGCAGATGCGGACGGCGACGGCAAAAACGAAATCTTCCTTCTTGAAGACACGCATCTGCGAGCCTATTCCTTTGCCAACGGACAGTTGCAGCCCAAGGGCGAATTTACCCTCCCCGCCAACAACCAGGCTCTGAGCGTACGTTCCTTGCCCCATGCTTCCGGCAACACCTGGATCATCGTCAATTCCGTTGACGCCGGAGGCGTCCCCAACGCCTATATCCTGACCTGGAGCGGCGGTCACTTTACGGAGGTAATAGGAAAGGTCAGATGGTACTTGAATGTTGTCAAGCTCCCGCCCCTTTTCAAGCCGGTGCTTATAGGCCAGCAGGCCAATCCGCCCCGTCTTTTCCAGATTGGCGTTTTTGAAATGGTCCGCCAGGGCAATACTCTGGCCCCGGGCGGAAGGTTGAACCTGCCTACCGAAGCCAACCTTTTCAGCTTTACCTGGCTTCCGCCCGACAAAGGCGAAATAGGCGGGGAAAGGCTGATAGTCCTAACCAAGGATGAGAATCTGCGTGTATACAACGCCAAACTCAACCGTCTGGCCGTGACCTCGGAAAAATTTTCCGGCTCTTCCATAGGTCTGGAAATTGATCCTTCTATGCCGGGTCTGCAACGCGACGATGTAACCATTCCTTCCGTTTTCTATATCCCCATGCGTATGCTGGCCATTGATCTGGAACGGGAAGGGTCCTGGAAACTCCTGGTCAACAAGCCCGTATCCACGGCCGCGCAGATCTTCGACCGCTACCGCTCCTATCCTGAAGCGGAGATTCAGTCCCTGTTCTGGGACGGGGTGGGTCTCAACCTGCAATGGAAAACGCGGCGCATCAAGGGTACCGTGGTTGATTACACCCTGGCCGACGCCAACAGCGACGGCATTCTGGACCTTGTGGTCTGCGTGAATACGCATCCGGGCGCCTTGGGCGCGAAAGCGCGCCGGGCCATGGTTTTGGTCTATCCCCTGGATGTAAACATGACCAACCCGAACACCGCCCCGGACCGGAGCGACATAGCGAACTAGAGGTTTGCATACAAAGGTCCGATTCGTACGGCGCGGGCGGAAAAATCCGTCCGCGCCGTTTTTTTCAGAACCGGTCTCCCGCGGAGGATTTTACCGCCCGCCGGTCTTACGCCTAAAGATTTTTCTCTCCCTGCCGAAAAGCTTCCTGAACGCCGCCATGGATGGTCGGCAAAGCAAAGACTCAGGGAGAGAGGCATGCTTGATTACTACCGTTTCAAATCAGTAAGCGAACTCATGGGGCAGAACAAAATCGAAGAAGCCCGCATCCTGCTCGCCGAATTGCAGCAGCGCTATATCGCCGCATGCGACGAAAATTCAGCCCTGAAGCTGCAAATCCAGGAATATGACGA
>JAISKK010000082.1 GCA_031260965.1 Desulfovibrio sp.
TTTCTTGATTATTACCCGGAGGAAAATCCGGATCAGATACGCGTGGCACACCACGGCGGGGGAGAGCATTTTACCCCTGCCTCACCGGAAGATGCGGCAACGGCCCGGCGGCGGTGCGATATACCCGAAGGAGTTCCTTTTATTCTCTGCCTCACCACGCTGGAGCCGCGCAAGGGACTGGAGCATACCATCCGTGCCTTCATAGCACTGCTGGGTTCTTTCCCTTCACCCGCTCCGCATCTGGTTATCGTTGGACGCAAAGGCTGGCGCTATTCCCCGATTTTGAAAGCGGCACGGAATTGCGCAGATGAAATCCATTTCACCGGTTTTCTGCCCGATGCCACGGTACGGGGTCTTCTCACCGCATGCGACTGTTTTGTCTTTATGTCACGCTATGAAGGTTTCGGTCTGCCGCTGGTTGAGGCTATGGCCTGTGGTGCCGCCGTTATCGCATCCAACGCGACTGTTATTCCTGAAATCGTCGGAGACGCTGCCCTGCTTTTACCGCCACAGGATGTTGATGCTCTGGCGGAAAGTATGCGCCTTCTGTGTGCGGATTCCGCGTTGCGCTCCAAGCTGAGAAAAGCCGCATTGCAAAGGGCTAAGCACTTCACCTGGGAGAAATGCGCTGAAACGATGGTACAGAGTATGCGGAGCAGCATTGGTACCCAAGCGGAGAAATGTAATGAAACTACCCGCTAAAACTCCGGCGGTTTTTTTGGATCGTGACGGCACTTTAAACACTGAAAAGGGCTACCTGCACGATTGGGGCGATTGGCAATGGCTCGCCGGAGTGCCACAAGCCTTAAGTCGCCTTCAGCATCGCGGCTTCACTCTGGTTGTGGTCACCAATCAGGCAGGCATTGCCCGAGGTTTATACGGCGCAGACGAGGTTGAGGCCCTGCACCAAAAGGTGAATCAGGATCTGTCCGCCTTTGGCGCTGTTATAGAGGCCTTTTATTATTGCCCCCACCACCCGGATTTCAGCGGTGGTTGCGACTGCCGCAAGCCAAAAGCGGGGCTTTTGTTGCGGGCAGCGGCGGATCTTTGCCTTGACCTTAACTGTTCATTCATGATCGGCGACAAGCTGTTGGACATACAGGCCGGCCTTGCCGCCGGCTGTCAATCTATCCTGGTGCGTACAGGCTATGGCCGAAGTGAAGAAAAACTGGCCCCGCAGGGAGTATGTGTCATAGATGATCTGCCCAAGGCGGCGGCATATATTTTACGCAACAGTAACAGGAAATAAACAAAAAGGTGACTTATGACAGCATTGGATACGCTTCCATCTGAGGCTCTTATTCTGGCAGGAGGCTTGGGCAGCAGATTGCGGAAAGCAGTGCCCAATTTGCCAAAACCTCTGGTCCCTGTGGGTAATCGACCCTTTCTGGAATTTTTGCTGGATTACTGGCTGGAACAGGGCATCGGGCGTTTTGTCCTCTCGGTGGGCTATTTGGCGGAATGTATTATGGAGCATTTCGGCATCGGCTACCACAGCGCCGTAATAGATTATGTGCGGGAGAACGAACCTCTGGGCACAGGTGGGGCTCTGGCCTTGGCCCTGCAAAGTGTCCGGTGGAAAGACAGCCATATACTCCTGCTCAATGGCGACACCTGGCTGAACATTTCATTGGCACGTTTTGCCGCTGCAACTGATGCCTCCCTCCCTGTCAACATGCTGCTCACCAAGGTGGCGCATAATGATCGCTACGGTGGTGTTGAACTGGATGCGCTGGGCAAGGTGCGTAGCTTTGGCGTGCCGGCAAATGGGGATCCGGCATTGATTAATGCCGGATGCTATCTTCTGAACCTGGACGCAGTGCGGAAAAGCTTGAAGGGATTCCCGCCAAAATTTTCTCTGGAAAATGACTGGCTGCTCCAGCTCGCAGAGCAGGGGATGGTGGGGGCGGATGTGCAGACTGCTGACTTTATTGATATCGGAGTTGAGGAAGACTACCGCCATTTTTGCCGACAACACTATAATATTGTTTAGCATGTGTAAAAGGACAGGCTACTGTGCTCGTTTTGCAAAAACTGCGTGAAAAATTTATTGACGACTTCCTGCGGGTTTATGCCATTATGCCGATTCGGATTCGGAGACGTATCCTGGTGGCTTTTTTTTATATAGTCATCCTGGCCGGCCTGGAAGTGCTCAGCATTCTGTCTCTTTCCTTTCTGGCGCTCAGCATAGCCGCGCCGGAAAGACTCGCGGAATTCAGCTTCATTCCCCGACTATTCAGCCTCTTTCCCGGCCTCGCCGTTTTGTGTGCCGACCCGCGCCAATTCGCCCTGATCGCCTCTTCGGCGGTGGTTGTGCTGACTCTGACCAAAAACGCCATGTCGGCCTTTGTGGGGCTGGTCGCGGCCCGTCTGGGCGAAGCCATTTCCCTGTTCGCCGGGGAAACGCTTTTCAGACACTATCTATACAGTCCCTACATTGATCATCTTGCCGGCGACAGCGGCGCCGTGTTCCAGGCCCTTTCCTGGCGCGGTCAACTGGGGGGCATGGTCATCAGTATCATGATGGTTTACACCTACGCGGTCATTTCTCTGGGGCTTTTTCTGGCGCTGGTCACGGCCACGCCGGAAAT
>JAISKK010000103.1 GCA_031260965.1 Desulfovibrio sp.
TAATTAACAGAAACCCTGATTTGATTCATTTAACGGGCGATACTGAAAAGTTGAGGGAAGTCGTGCGTGACGTATGTGACTTTTTCACAGGCGGTGAAATGACGGCCTTTCAGTTAAACCGGCTTGAGGACATGGTTCTCCATTGTTTAATGGACAAAAAAGGATCTTTCCGGATTTAAGCCATCCTTTAGGTCGGGGAGGATGTCAAATAGCGTGCAAGACTTCAATACGACCACAAGGCATAGAGGATTCCGGGCCTATTGTTATATGAATGTCTCGGCCGAGGCGAGCTATGCAATCCAGCATTTTAGCCTCGCTGATATTGTCAAAATGTCCGTTTAGCAGACGTGAAAGCTTGGGTTGGGGCAATCCGAGCATTTCAGCGGCTTTCACTTGGGTAAGTCCCTTACCGTCAAGAATTCCTTTTATTGATGCGGCTAGTTGAGCCTTCAAAAACATTTCATCGGCATTTTCAAAGCCGAGGTCAGCATATATATTGCCGCTTCCGGCAGTAATTTCATCAGTCATACCCGTTCTCCTTTGCGTGTTGTTCCGCCAGCGCCAAACGCCTCTTAATCAGGTCAATATCTTGTTGCGCGGTGGCAATGCCGGAAGTGGATTTTTTCTGGAAGCAGTGCAGCACGTACACGGCTTTCCTGAAGCGTACCGTGTACACAGCCCGATAAGTCCCGTTCCGGTCATCTTCCACAACCTCCAGCACAGCGGCAGAACCAAAACCTTTCATCGCTTTGGCCTGATCGTGCTTTTGTCCCTGTTGCGCGAGGTAAAGGGCAAAACCAAAGGTTTTGCGAATATCATCTGGCATGGCCCGCATATCTTTGTCAGACGAACCTATCCACTGAACAGATTTTATGTACATGATGAGAGAATATATCTGTTCAGGAATAATTGTCAAGACAATTGGCATGCATTGCTGATTGTTTGTGTTAGTATAACGGCACAAATTGCAGGGAGGACAAAATGAACTTAGCAGTTGGTTTAATTCTATGTATTGGGGCTGTTTCCTTGATCCTTTGTTTTCTCTGGACTCGTGAACCAAAAAAGTGATATTGACAGCGGCCTGTGTATTTTTCCACAGGCCGCATGAGTAACAATGTGAGTATCTTTTGAACTGTCTGCGGGTCAAAACAGCAGAATTAGCCATTTTAATATCAAAAACGACTCCTTAATATTCCCAGTTAAAAGGGATGAATAATGAAAAAATACTTGACATATATGCGGCAATGCCGTATAGTAAAAATATGTTATACGATTTTGTAGAACTTTCACCTTTTGCCGAAGTGCGTGACACCCTGTTTTCGGAAGAAGAATTCCGCGCCCTTCAAATTTTTCTATGTGAACAGCCCGACGCCGGAGATGTAATTCCTGGTTCTTCAGGTTGCCGAAAATTACGTTGGGTTTCTAAAGGCAAAGGGAAGCGAGGCGGAGCCAGGGTTATATATTTTCTCCGTTTGGCATCAGGGCAAGTTATTTTTGTAACCGCTTACGGGAAAAATGTTCTGGATGATATACCTCGCGGATGGCTCCGCAAGATCAAGGAGGCTTATGACAATGAAATCAGTTAAAGAATCCCTGGAAAGTCTGGTAATGCAGCTTGATGCCGGCAAAAAAATTGATTGGGTGCGCAAGACGCAATTTCTATCACAGGAAGATGGGTCTTTTATTCGCCGAATCATCCGGCGTGACGGAACAGTTGAATTGGAAGAAAATATTCCCGCCGACAGAAGCATAACTATGGCCGCACGTGCGAAAACAGGATTTTCACAGGCCCAGTTTGCCAGGCTGCTTGGTATATCTGTGCGAACTTTGCATGATTGGGAACAAGGACGCCGCCAACCTTCAGGAGCCGCAAAAACACTTTTGAAAATTGCTTTCCTGCGTCCTGAAGTGCTGAAGGAAATTGCGACAGTCGGTTAAACAATGTGAGTATTTTTGACTTTCTGCGGGGTCAAAACAGCGGAATTAACCAATCTCAAGCGTAAAAAAATGCTATCGGGCCGGCGCATTTGGTCAATTTCCACATCAAACGGCAAAGACACCTCTGCAAACCTCTGCAAAGACCCATCTTGACAAACAGCCGCCAACTATGTAATGCACGAGTAAAGCACAAAGATAAAGGAGGCTGTATGCGCAAATGCCTTTTCTTTTTCCTGTTGTTGATGGTCGTAATGGTGTGTTCAACGGCAGCAATCTGGGCTGTGGATCAAATGCTCACAGTGCAGGTGCGTGAAGCCCAGATGCGGGGTACCCCCTCATTTACCGGTCGCCTCTCTGCAACTTTATCTTACGGTCAAACAGTCAAGCTTCTGGAGGAACAAGGCGCCTGGGTTCGCGCGAGCAGAGCCGGAAGCATCGGGTGGGTACACAAAAGCGCGCTCAGCAACCGGCAGCTTACCCTTTCCTCCGGCGCGCAGGATACTGCCGCCAAAGCCGGTGAACGGGAAGTGGCCGCAGCCGGCAAAGGCTTCACCGCCCAAACTGAGCGGACATACCGTAAAAGCCATGCCAAAGGCTATGCCCAAGTGGAAGCCATGCTGAAACGCAACTAGTCTCCTGCACAGCTGTTCGGCTTTCTCGCCGACGGTAAGCTTACCCCACAGACGGAGGCAACGCGATGAAAAAGGCCATGCCCGCGCTGTGCCTTGCGGCACTGATTATTTGCGTCCTTTCCGGCTGTCGCGTTGATGACATCAGCAGTTTCTTCTCTCGGGCCGGACAGTATGCCGACACTGTAAACCACGTTACGGAAGATTTCACTCCCGAACAGGAATATTATCTCGGCCGGGCCGTGGCCGCGCGGATTATCGAACAATATCCTGCCCTCAAGGATGATAAAGCAAATGCCTACCTGAATCAGATAGGCCAGGCCTTGGCTCTGTGTTCAAAACAGCCCTATACCTATGGCGGCTATCATTTTCTGCTGCTGGATGCGGGGGAGGTCAATGCTTTTGCCGCACCCGACGGGTTCATTTTCGTCACCAAAGGTATGCTGCGGCTGGTTTCCGGAGAGTCGGAGCTTGCGGCTGTGCTGGCCCACGAAATCGCGCATGTGCAGAGTAAGGATGCCGTTAAGGCTATCCAGAGTTCACGCATGACCGAAGCCCTTGTCCAACTGGGTAAAGACTCCGCCGGCAAGTACGTTTCCGACCTGCCCGGCGCGCGCTTGATTCAGCTGTTCTCGGGTTCCGTCGACGATATTGTTACCAGCTTGGTCACCAAAGGGTACTCGCGCAGTCAGGAGTATACAGCGGACACAGCGGCAAAAGAAATACTTACCCGGACCGGCTACGATTCGCAATTCCTGGGCGCTGTTCTCCGGGCCATGGAAAAACAGATCCCTTCAGGCAGTTCCGGCTTCGGCAGCACACACCCCTCCGCCGCGGACCGCCTGAGCTCTCTGAAATTGCCCAATACCCCGGTCGGGCAGGAACCGGAAGCGCGCGCACGTCGCTTCAAGGCGGCGCTGAGCACATACTTTGCTGTCGCGCCATAGCGAACAATGAAACACCTGAGCCCCATAGCCCGCCGTGCCCTGCTTTGCGGGCTGTCGGCTTTCTTCCTCACCTTTTTGGCGCAAGCCGCCGGTTTGTTCCGCTCTTTGGAGGCATACAGCTGGGACGTACGGGCACAACTTCTCGCCCGGCCGTCTTCAAGCACAGACCTTATCCGCGTTATAGAGCTTGACCAAAACAGCCTGGACTGGGGAGAAAAAGAAAACGGCCTGCGCTGGCCCTGGCCGCGTGAAGTGTACAGTGTTATTCTGGATTTTTGCCGCCGGGCGGAAGCGGCGACCGTTTCCTTTGACGTATTGTTTTCAGAACCATCCGTATACGGGGTGGAAGACGACCTGGCTCTGGCCCGGGCGGGCAGAGATTTTGGCCGTTTAGTCCTTTCTTTTGTGCTGGGGAGTGAAAGCGGTACTGATACGGCGTGGCCCAAAGACGTCCTTGATTTTTCCTCTCCTGCGCAGGTGACCTGGCGCGTTCCTCCCACAGCGTTCCCAACGGTCCCTCGGGCGAGTTTTCCCACACCCGATGTTCAAGCCGGGGCGGCCGCTTTGGGCACGGTTAGCCAGAATCCTGATCCAGACGGCATATTCCGCGCCTTACGACCGCTCGCCTTTTTTGCCGACCAGCCGGCGCCGGCCCTTTTCCTTGCCGCGTATGCGCTGCACAAACCGGGAACCGCAATCACCCATGAACCGGGAAAACTCCTTGTGCAGCCTGCGGGCGAGCTTCCCGTTACTATCCCTATGGATGCAGATGGCAGAGCCGTACTCAATTTCCGGGGTAAGGCCGGAACACACCAAAATTACAGCGCTGCTGCCGTTATCCAAAGTGAACTGCGCATTCAGGAAGGGAAAGACCCTGTACTGTCACCCCAATCCTTGCGTGGTAAGCATGTGTTCTTGGGCCTTACAGCTCCGGCCCTGCTGGATTTACGCCCGGCGCCTACAGACGGCGCATTCAGCGGGGTGGAACTGCATGCGACAGCCCTGGACAACTTGCTGGCCAATGATTTTTTTCGCCCGGTTCCCGGCTGGTTCAGCTCCCTGCTCTCGGTTTCGCTCTGCCTTGCCGTCGCCTTGCTTGCCCTGCGCATGACAACCCTGCGGCAGTTAGGCCTTGTCAGTCCCATACTCCTTAGCCTGCCTGCGTTTTTTGCCTGGGGAGCCTACCGCGTCCTTTACTGGTTGCCCTTTGTCCCGCTGTTCACCTCGGTTTTTCTCTCGCTGTCCTTTTCCGTTATGCTTGCCTATACCACGGAAGGCAGACAGCGGCGTTTTCTGAAAAACGCCTTCAGTCAGTATTTAAGCCCGGAAGTTATCAACCAGATCATCAAAGACCCCGGACAGCTGAAACTAGGCGGAGAACGCCGCGTAATTTCTATCTATTTTTCGGATCTGGCCGGGTTCAGCTCTCTTTCAGAGACCCTTTCACCGGAGGAACTGACACGCCTGTTAAATGAATACCTCTCCGCAATGAGCGATATTATTCTGCAGGAAGGGGGTACCATTGACAAGTATGAGGGGGATGCCATTATCGCCTTTTGGAACGCCCCGCACTCGCAGGAAGACCACGCCGAGCGAGCTTTGCGTGCCGCCGTGCGCTGCCAGGAAACCCTTACGGCCATGCAGCCGTACTTTCAAAAGCTGGGCGGGCGTGAGTTGACCATGCGCATCGGTCTTAATACCGGTTCCGCTGTGGTGGGCAATATGGGGTCGCATTCGCGTTTTGACTACACCATGCTCGGCGATGCGGTAAACCTCGCTTCCCGCCTGGAGGGGGCGAACAAAGAGTTCGGTACCCGGACCATGGTTTCGCAGGCGACCTTTGAAGCTGCAGGTGGCGCCTTTGCCGGCCGGGATCTGGGGCTGATACAGGTGGTTGGCCGCAAGGAGCCCACCAGGGTTTTTGAGCCCATGCGGCATGAGGAGGCGGCCAAGCGAGCGGAGGCGCTGCATATTTTTGCTCTGGCGCTCAAGGCATTTCAATCCGGGCGCATCGGCGAAGCGGAAGAGCTGTTCGCGCGCATTACTGCTGTTGACCCCCCGGCCGTCGCCTATCTGAAAATTTGCGACACTTTGCCCACCCCCCTTTCCTCTGACTGGACCGGGGTTTGGAGACTCACAGGCAAGTAATCACTTTGGGAAAAGCAGACTGAGGCTCACTCAGGTTTGCTCTCTTTCTTGTCGCGCTGATCAGGAAAACGGTCATAAATCAGTTGCAACAGACCGCTTATTTCTTCCATGCACCCGACAAGTTCAGCGTCAAAATGCTCTCCCGCTTCTTTGCGCAGAAGGTTTAAGGCTTCTTCAAAGGTCCAGGGCTTTTTGTAGCAGCGCGGGGAAACCAGCGCGTCAAACACATCGGCTATGGCGGTGACACGCGCGCCCAGCGGGATGTCTTCTCCGGCAAGCCGCCCTTCGTCCGTGGAACCGGCGTAGCCTTTGCCGTTCCATTTCTGATGGTGGTTGCGGGCTATGTCGCGGGCAAGCCTGGTGATGCCCAACGTATCGTCCGCAAGGATGGACGCGCCGAGTTCCGTATGCCCGCGCATGACGGCAAACTCCTCGTCCGTCAGTTTGCCGGGTTTTTTCAGCACGCTTTCACTGATGCCTACCTTGCCTATGTCGTGCAGCATGGCGGCCAGGCGGATATGGCTTTTTTTGGAACGAATCACATCCGGCGACAATCCATTTTTGTCCGCGTACACCTGATACAGTTCCGCCGCTATGGAGCCTACCCGTTCCGCGTGCGGGCCTGTTTCAATGGGGTCATGCACGGCGGCCATGCGCAAAATGCCGTAAACCCCCTCACGCTTCAAAGCGCTGCGCTCAATCACTCCCGCCGCTTCTCCGGCCAGCAGGCGAATCTCATAGGCCATGTGTCTGGTAAAAGAACGAGGAACATTAGTCTGGGGTTCTATGCTGTTGATCAGTTGCAACACTCCCGACACGTTTCCCATAGCGGAAAAAAACGGCACTGTAAGCATGGAGCGGGTTATATAACCCGTGGATTTGTCAAAACTGTCGTTAAAGCTGTACGGCACATCGGAAGGCAGACAGCGCGCATCGGCAAGATTCAGCGTTTCTCCTGTGGCCGCCACATAGCCGGCGATGGATTTAGTGGAAATGGGCATGCGCATGGTGGAGTACGCGTATTTGTGGGCGCTGTTGGCGGAGAACAGACTGTCGTTGTGGGTGTAGGCGAAAACCAGTTCGTCGTCTTCAATCAGAAATATAGTGCCGGCGTCGGCATAAGTGATTTCTCTGGCTTTTTCCAGAATGCGGTCAAGAATGGCGTTTTCATCCTGATAACGGGATATTTCGTGCACAAAGCGCCTCCGCCATTCGCTTCCGTGCGGGGAAAACAGCAAAGGCCCTTGTGGGGTGAGGCGCATGTGCTCCCGCGCGACATACACATGCAGCGTTTCCGGTTTTTCCTGTTCCTGCAGTTCCTGGCTTAGCCTGTCCAGATCGCTGTCCGTGTGTCCCGGCGCATGGTGCGTCAGCACAAGGTTGCATGGTTGCGCTTTTACGGCGGCGGCAAACCAGTCTTCCCAGGCGGAATGGCCAAAGCCCGCCTGATAGCTTTTTTTGTCGTACATGGCGTCAACAACGGCGATATACGCGCCGCGCAGCATATCTTCCGCTTCGACGCGTGACTCCGGGCTGCCGGTGATCTCATGGTCACCGCTGTACACAAACACAGTATTGTCCACATTCACGCGATACCCGAAATTACCACCAGGATGGTTGGTCTCGAACGGCGTTACCAAGGCTAATCCGGCGCCCCCTCCGATGGAAATCGGTTGCCCGGCGACCATTTTATGTTGTTGCACATTGCCTTTAAGCTTATCCAGCGGAACTGGATACAGGCCGGTCTGGTAAAAATATGCGGATAAATCTTCAAACCATGAGGGGAGATAAACGTGCGTAGTCCATTCCGGGGAATGAAGGGGTTTGAAAAAAAACAGGCCGTTGATATGGTCGGCATGGCCATGGCTGATAAAAATATGACACTCGCCCATGTCCGGCAGTGTTTCACCGGCAACGTGCAGACCAAGACCGGCGTCAAAAAACAGCAACGCGCCATTATCCGCGCGCAATTCCACACAGGCTGTGTTGCCGCCGTAAAAGGCCGCGCCCTGTGTTGTGTTGGCGATGCTGCCGCGCACGCCGCGCATAATGATATTCATTTATCAGAACCTCCAAGCTGCGCCGATAGTTGCCTGTGCTTAAGTTTTTGAAAAACATGTCCGGTAATGAGAGATAGCGTTTGCGAAAAGAGTATGGTAGTACTGACCATGTTCAAAATATCCTTGTGAAGTAGGAACTTGTGCAACAAATAAATACCACAAATTATGAGGATTTTGAACATTATTTTTCTGGTCCACAGCAAATGATACATTTCAAAATTCTATACTTTTTTTTAGCAGGCATATTTTTGCTTGCCGGCTTCGCTGAATGCGCGCAAAGCTCCACTGCGCCGGCGCATGGGTCAGTTTTTGCTTTTTATCGGGACATACCGGGTGTGACAAAAGAAGAAATCGCCGCGGTTGAGGCGTTGCGCAAGCAGTTTGATTCTTTCGTTTATGCGGATCAATATACCACCGAAACCTTTGATGACGGAAGCAGGCAGCTCAAAGGCTTTAGCGCGTTGCTTTGTGACTGGCTGACAGCTTTGTTTGGGATTCCGTTTAAACCTGCGATTTATGAATGGGGCGACCAGATCAATGGACTCTCTTCCCATGAGATAGACTTTGCAGGCAATCTGACCGCCACGGACGAGCGGTTAAAAACGTATTACATGACCGAGGCCATAGCAGAACACTTTATAAAATACTTTCGGATTATGGGGAGTGAAGACTTTTCCACGATAGAAAAGTCGCGACCCTTGCGCCATGCTTTTCTGAAAGGCGCCACCACGTCGGCGCTGGTGTCCCCGCACATCAGCTACCCATATGAAGCCCTGTACATCGAGGATTACAAAACGGCCTACCATATGCTCAAAAGCGGTGAAATTGACGCTTTTTTTGAGGAGGGGATCGCCGAAGCCGCGTTTGACGTATATGGTGATGTTGTTGCAACGGACTTTTTCCCGCTCATATACGGTCCGGTTTCCCTCACAACGCAAAACCCGGATCTTGAGCCGATCATTTCCATTGTCCAAAAGGCCTTGCAGAACGGCGCCATTCGCCATTTGACCGACCTCTACAATCTTGGGCAGCAGGAATATATGAAGCACAAGCTTTTTCTGCGGCTGACCGAAGAGGAGCGGGCGTATATCAATAAACATATTTCTCAAGGCCAACCCGTGAGCATTGCCACTGAATTCGATAATTATCCGGTCAGCTTTTATAACACGCAGGAGAAGCGATGGCAGGGCATCGCCATTGATGTTCTCAGTGAAATTGAAGCCCTTACAGGACTGGACTTTAAACGCCCCTATGCGGGGGAGCGTTCTTGGCCGGAGTTGCTGGGTATGCTTGAACGTGGGGAAGCCGCTCTCATTTCCGAGCTCATCTGGTCCAAGGAGCGCGAT
>JAISKK010000107.1 GCA_031260965.1 Desulfovibrio sp.
CTGATGGACAAAAATATGAAGGAGGGCCTGGCCTCCATGAAAGCTGATGGGGCGAAGATGCTGCAATGCCCCCCGGACGCGGACCCCAGGGAGATTGCCGCCAAGGCCGACCTGAACAAAAAATTCCAGGCGAAAATGGCTGAATTTGATAAACTCACACCCGAAGGGGTGCTCTGTGCCCCGCAGCCGATCAATCCCTGGCATGACAGCGGTTTTCCCCTGCTTCTTGCCGCCCGCCGCGCTCTGCGCCGCGACGACGCCCTGCTCGCGCGTCTTGCTGCTATGGGGCTGGAAAGCAGAACCCTGGAGAACGCCTGGATCGGCTTTGCTCCCGAAACACTGACGGACAGACCGGAAAACTGGGGACTGCCGCCAAAGCCGGCCGCGCCTGAATTTGCCCTCCCCGCCGGTATTTATGTTCCACGTTTCAAGGGCAGGGCGCTTACAGCCTTGCGCGTCTATCCCGCGCCCGACCCCGAGAGCGGCCCGATACGCGGTCTGGGAACGGACAATACCGCCATCGCGCTTGCGCCGGGGTCGGATGAAAAATCGCTTTCCCTTCCGGCGGCCCACCCCGGAGGGGCCGTGATCGCTGCCCCGGAAGAGCTCTCCGCCCTGTTCGCGGAACAGGAACTCGGCGATTTTTGCCACATCGTAGCGGCTGCCGACCCGGAGATATTGGCTGCGGTGGAGGATCTGCCGCCTCTGGCATCTCCCCCGATGCCGGAAGCTCCCAAAAAAGAAAGTGAACTGCCGCTGCTGGTCATTCTCCCTCCCCTTCCCGCAGGCAAGGCCCTGTTCGGGAAATGGCAGGATGCCTGCCCCGCCGCCATCCCCCTCTATCTGCCCGATGGCTGCCCACATGTTCTGGCGCTTGCCGGGCAGGGGCACAGACTGCGCCGTCTGGCCCTGGATGTCCTGCCCCCGGAGTTGGCAAAGATCCACGATTTCGATTTTCCCCTGCCGCCCAAAGACAGGCCGCCCCAGCCTTTCACCCTGAACTTGCCCCTGCCGACCAGGGACGAATTGCAGGGGCAAATCGGCGCAATGATCAAGGATATCCAGTCCCTTTTCCCGGATCCCCAGCAACTGCTTGCGGACGCCTGGGCCAAACAAAAGCCGCTTATCCTCGCCAAAGCGGCAAAAATGAACCCGCCCCCGGAAATGCTGGCCAAACTCAAGGCAGCCCTGGACAAACCCATCCCCCCACCGGAGAAAATGCCCACGGTCGCGGAAATGGTCAAAAACGCCCTGGACAAACTGGCGGGCATGAAAACACGCATTCCCGCCGCCGCGCCTCCGGCAATGAGAGCAAAAGCTCTCGCTTCCCTGGAAGAGGCCGAAGCAAAGACCCGCGCCCTGGGTGAAAAACTGGCCCCTCTGGAAACCCTGCGCGCAGAAGGCATGGCCAAACTCGCGGCCTTCAGAAAGGGCATTCTGCCGGAAGAGGTTCAAGCCGCCTTTGCCGCCAGGGGCATGGACCCCAAAGCGCTGCAACTCCTCACCCGCGAAGATGTTGAGGCCATGCTGGCAAAAGGCGAGAGTCTGGCCCATAAAAATATGCAGGGGCTTGATCTCTCCGGACTGGATTTCTCCGGCGCTGATTTAAGCCATGCCCTGTGCGCCAAAACAAATTTTCAGGGCTGCCGCATGGAGGGCGCGGATTTCACCTTCACCCTCGCCAACGGCGCGGATTTTACCGGCGCAAGCTTCCATCGGGCCATCTTCAAGCAAAGCGTGCTGCAAAAGGCCACCTTGCGCCAAGCCAATTTTACAGAAGCCCGCATGGAACTGACGACCCTGGGCGAATGTGACTTGAGCCAAGCCATTTTCGATCGCGCGCATATCAGGCTCTGCAACTTCAGCAAGACCGTACTGGAAAAAACGCGTTTCAGCCGAACCATGCTCTCCCTCTGCGCTTTCAGTGAAGTAAAGGCCGGCGGAGCGGATTTTTGCGAGGTGCAAGCCTTCAAATGCCTGTTCAAAAAGGCGCAACTTGACGGCGCGGTCTTTAAAAAAGCCGTGCTGAACGAATGTCTGTTCCAGGGCGCGGCGGCGGCGGGCATCTCTCTGATCGGAGCGGAACTGCGTAAATTTTATACGGATGCGGATACGGATCTTTGCAACGCCGACTTTTCCGGAGCGGATCTGCGCCAGGCCTCCTTGCGTATGAGCCGCCTGTGCGGAGCGGATTTTTACAAGGCCAACCTGGAAAACGCCATGTTCACCCAATGCGACCTTTCCCGCGCCCGCCTGGACGGACTGTACGCCGCCGGTTGCCGTTTCCTTAAATGCGATTTGACAGGAGCGGATATTTCCGGCACAAATCTGCAAAACGGAGGCTTGAAAAAATGCCGCCTGACCGGGGCCGACCTTTCCCAGGCCAGTTTATACGCGGCTGACCTGCGTAATCTGCTGATCGGCAAAACGGATTTTTCCGGCGCACATTTGCGCCGCACCATACTTGAAGGCAAAGAGGACAGCCTGCTTTATGAGCAGCAACGAAATTCTTGAACAAATTTCCCGCCGTGAGACTGTCGCGAATCGGGATCTCTCCGGCCTGGATCTGTCCGGCGCGGATCTGTCCGGCGGACGCTTCGAGCATGTCAACTTTGCCGGGGCGGACTTCTCCCGCGCGAACATCAGCCGTACCGGCTTCGCGGACTGCGATTTCACAGGCGCAAAATTTTGCGCCACCCGCTTTGAAAAGCTGAACTGGACCAAAATGCACATGCCGGACGCGGATTTGCGCGGAGCCAGTCTGTTCATGACGCTAATGTCCGGAACCAACGCCGAGCGGGCGAACTTTTCCAATGCGCATATCCACATGTGTACACTGGAAAAGATGAACCTCTCCGGTGTGCTGTTTCACAAGGCGCGTGTGGAACAAAACGCGCTGCGCGAGGCCAGACTCGACGGCGCTGATTTTTCCGGCGCGGTCATGATCCGCCTGGCTTTCAGCGAAAGCGACATGCGTTCCCTGGGACTTGCCGGAGCCAGCTTACGCAAGGTTTTATTTCGCGGCTGCGACTTCACGGGTTACACTTTTGCCGGGCTGAACATGGAAATCGTACAGTTCGACGGCGCGAAACTGGACGGGGCCGATTTTTCCGGCTGCAAACTGCCCATGTGCAATTTCAGCAACGCAACAATGAAGTCCGCCAACTTGCGCGACGCCTCCATGGAGAGTACCCTCTTTGCCGGGGCTGACCTTGGCGGCGCGGATCTGCGCGGTCTGAGCTGCCCTATGTCCGTCTTTTCCGAAGCCGATCTGAGCAATGCCGACTGCGCAAATGCGGATATGGAACTCTGCCTTTTTCAGAAAGCGCGCTGTCTGCGCACCCGCTTTACCGGCGTAAACCTGAAGTACACGGATTTTTCCTACGCGAACGTGAGTGAAAGCGATTTTGCGGGCGCAACGCTGTATATGGCGCAACTGCACAAACTGCTTGACGAAAAAACGAAATTCGGCAAGGCAAAAGACACGCGTCTCATGCCGCCGGACGAAGCGAGAGCGGTAGCCGAAGCCTTTATCCCGACCTCGAAGGGCCGCGCCCGATAAGGAGAACATATCATGGCTCAAACGGCGGAACTTTATGACGATCTTTGCGCGCAACTCGTAACGGGCATAGCCCTGGACGAAATCGCGCCCGCAGACGGACAAAACGCCGCTTTTCGCGTGCGCTGCGGCAACAGAATTTTTGCAGCAAATCTTGCCGCAAGCTGCCTGATGCGGCCTGAACGAAACGACACCCTGCTGCTGGCCCGACTTGAAGACGGCGCCAATCTCATTCTTTCCGTCCTGTACCGGGCGGATGAATCTTCTCTATGCCGTTTGCGTCTGCCGCAGGACAGCAGTCTCGAATGTCCGGGCCGCCTGAGCGTCACAACGGCGGACACGCTGGCCCTGCAAAGCGGAAAAAACCTGGGACTGCAAAGCGACGCGCTTTCGGTGACGGCGGCAACTGCCGACCTGCGGGTAACGCGCCTCTCGGCCATGCTGAACCAGCTTGACGCCTGCTGCCATTCCCTGTACAGTCTCGGCCATTCTGCCCGCTTCGTTTTTCAGACGCTGACGCAATGCCTCGGGTCTTCCCGGCGCATGATCGAAGGCGAAGACGAAACAAGGGCTGGTTCCTCCACCCTGATGGTGACGGAAACAGCAACGGTCATGGCCAAAAACGGCCTGACCTTCGCGGAGGATACGGCCCGCACCGACGCGAAGCTGATCCAGCTCGGCTAAATCGTAAACAGCCATTCGGGGGAGAAAATATGTTCATGTTGAGTATGGGACCGGGAATGGACATGTCTTTCCCGGATGTGTGCCTGACCCCTGTGGGCCCTGCGCCCGCGCCCATCCCTTATCCGAACACGGCCATGAGCGCCGCGACCCTGCCCATGGTTCCCAACGTGCTGACGGAATGCACGCCGACCCTGAACATGATGTCCAAAGGACTGGTCAGTCTGGGAGATCAGGCCGGCGTTCTGCTCGGCGCGGCCTCGCATATCATGTCCGGCCAAACGTCCTACGAGGTGGGCTGTTTCACCATCATGGTGGGCGGCGCGCCGGCGCAGCGCCTTACCAGCGTCACCGGCCAGAATTGTATGGCCGTGGTTCCGAACTCGGTCGGCGCATGTATTGTTCCCAGCGAAGTCACGGTGCTGGCTTTGGGTTGACGGTTCTGCACACTCTTACCACGAGGATATTTCCATGGCAAAAGAAGGTTCAGTGGCTCCCAAGGAAAGGGTCAACATCGTCTATAAATCAGCGGTGGGCGACGCGCAGGCGGAAGTGGAACTGCCGCTCAAGCTCATGGTGCTCAGCGACTTCACCCGCAAAGCCGACGACAGGCCGGTGGAAGAACGCGCGCCTGTGTCTGTTGACAAGGACAATTTCAACGATGTGCTGAAAGCCCAGAACGTCAGCCTGGACATTGTGGTGCCCAACAAGCTCTCCGATGAGGAAGACGCTTCCATGCCCGTTACGCTCTCCTTTGAGAACATCAAGGATTTCGAACCGGACGCCGTGGCCGCCAAGGTTCCGGAACTGGCGGAACTGCTGCGCCTGCGCGAATCGCTGAAGGCGCTGAAGGGACCCCTGTCCAACATTCCGGATTTTCGTAAAAAGGTGCAGGAAGTTGTCAAGGACGACGCTGCCAGAGCGCAGCTTCTCGCGGCCCTCGGTCTTGAAGGATAATCAACGCTTAGTCGGAGGATATCACATGTCTCAGGAACAGACTGAAAAAAGCCAGGGCGTTGCCGCAACCTCCAACCTGCTGGACGAAATCATCGAGGTTTCAAAACTCACCCCGGCCGATGAGGGATATTCCGTCACGCGCGCCGGTTTGCAGGCCTTTCTGAAAGAAATTGTCGTGGTCAAACCGGAATCCAAAATTTCCCCCAATCTTGTTGACGACATGATCGCCGAGCTTGACGCCAAAATATCGGCCCAGGTCAACGTCATCATGCACAATGACGAATTCGGCAAACTGGAATCGACCTGGCGTTCTCTTAAGTATCTGGTGGACAATACGGATTTTCGCCAGAACAACAGAATCGAAATCATGAACATTTCCAAAGATGATCTGCTGGCGGACTTTGAAGACGCGCCGGAAATCGTCAAGTCCGGCCTGTACAAGCACCTGTACACGGCGTAATACGGGCAGTTCGGCGGACAGCCGGTGGGCGCGGTCGTCGCGGATTACGATTTCGGTCCCGGCCCGCAGGATATGAAGCTTTTGCAGTACGCCGCCGCAGTGTCCACCATGTCGCATGCCCCCTTTATCGCCGGGGCCGACAAGAGCTTTTTCGGTCTGGATTCCTGGGAAGGACTGCCGAATCTTAAAGATCTGCACAGCATTTTTGAAGGGCCGCAATATGCCAAATGGCGCTCTTTCCGCCAATCAGAAGATTCTCGTTCTGTTGGTCTCACTGTGCCGCGCTTTTTGTTGCGTCTGCCCTATGGAGCGGACACTGTTCCGGTCAAAAGTTTCGATTTCAAGGAAGAGGCTGATAAAACCAACGAATTCTGCTGGGGCAACGCCTCCTTTGCTCTGGCCGCGCGCCTGACGGACAGTTTTTCAAAATACCGCTGGTGCACGAACATCATAGGACCGCAGGGCGGCGGGGCTGTGGAAAATCTGCCCCTCTACCGCTTTGAATCCATGGGTCAGGAACAGACGAAAATCCCGACCCAGGTGCTGATCTCCGAACGCCGGGAATATGAACTGGCCGAAGAAGGCTTTATCGCCCTGACCATGCGCAAGGGTTCGGACAATGCGGCCTTTTTCTCGGCCAATTCCTGCCAGGCCCCGAAGATTTTTCCCAATACCCCGGAAGGCAAGGAAGCGGAAACCAATTCCCGCCTCTCCACGCAACTGCCCTATATGATGATTATGAATCGTCTGGCGCACTATATAAAAGTCATACAGCGCGAAAACATAGGCACCTGGAAAGAGCGTGAAGACCTGGAAAAGGAACTGAACAAATGGCTCAGCCAGTATGTGACGGAAATGGACAGCCCGGATCCCGTCACCCGCAGCAAGAGACCCTTGCGTATGGCCCACGTGGACGTTAATGACGTCGCGGGCGACCCCGGCTGGTATTCCGTAACCATCAAGGCGCGGCCGCATTTCAAATATATGGGCGCGAACTTTACTTTGTCGCTCGTCGGCAAACTGGACAAAGAATAGATAATGCCTCCAAAACCCTAATCAAAAGGAGATTGAACATGGCTCTTACAGCGTATATGGCGGTCAAAGGCAAATCGCAGAGCGACATCAAGGGCGATTGCCCCCAGGGCGGCGACAAAAAAGATAAAATTATCGTCTACTCTATTGAGCACAATGTGGAAATTCCCAAAGACACCCATACCGGGCTGCCCACGGGTCAACGCATACATCATCCCGTGACCATCACAAAACACAAGGACATGGCCAGCCCGAAACTGTTCAAGTCCTGCTGCACCGGGGAACAGTGCGATGTAACCATCGACCAGTACCGCATCAAACCGGACGGAACGGAAGAAAAATTCTTCACCATCAAACTTGAAGAAGCCATCGTGGTGACCATGCGGGAATTTACGCCCATCACCTTCCTGCCGGAGAACAAACCCTATCACGACATGGAAGAAGTTTCCTTCACCTATTCAAAAATCACCTGGACTTACAACGACGGTAATATTGAATACGTTGACAACTGGAAAGCGTAAGAACGCAGTTTACCTTACAGGCCTTGAATCTGTTCCGGCCCGCCGCACTCGCGCGGCGGTCGGAACAGATTCTCTTTTTACAGGGAGAAGCTTATGATCGGCGTGGACATCAAACACTTGCTGGAAAAATGCAATGCCTTTTGCACGCAGGCGCTATATGACGCCGCCGGACTGGCCGTTAACCGGACGCATTATGAAGTGGCCGTCGAGCATTTTCTGCTCAAATGCCTGGAAAGCAAAGATGCGGACGCGGCTTCGCTGCTGCAGCGCTACGGCATTGATCGCGCGGCTGCGGTAAGCGCTTTCGCGCGTTCCCTGGACGCCTTCCGCACCGGCAACTCGGGCCGGCCCGGCTTTTCCCCCCTGCTTATCGAACTCTTTGAATCCGCCTGGCTCATTTCTTCCGTTGACCTGCAACAGCAGAGCCTGCGCTCCGGCGCGGCGCTGCTCGCCTGGATCAAAAAGCCCGGCTATTATTCGCAAAGCGCGCAAGCGCCGTATTTTACCGAAATCAACCGCGATGAAGCCGCCCGCAGTTTTTTCGCTCTCACGGAAAATTCGCTTGAAAATGCGCAATCTCCTCTGGAAAGCGAAAAAGGTGATGCTGCTGCCATTTCTTCCGGCGCGGAAAGTTTTACGGCCAAATTCTGCGAAGATTTCACCGCCAAGGCCCGCGCCGGGAAAATTGACACGGTGTTCGGACGGGATGCGGAAATACGCTCCGTGCTGACCATTCTCGCGCGGCGGCGCAAAAATAACCCCATCCTGGTGGGCGAGCCGGGCGTGGGCAAGACCGCCGTTATTGAAGGGCTGGCCAAACGCATCATGGACGGCGATGTGCCGCCGCAACTCAACGGAGTCACCCTGCTCTCGCTGGACATGGGTCTGCTGGAGGCCGGGGCCGGCATGAAGGGCGAATTTGAGCGTCGGCTCAAAGGCGTAATAGACGAAATCAAGGGCAGCCCCAAACCCATAGTGCTGTTCATTGACGAAGCGCATATGCTGGTAGGCGCGGGGGGACAGGCCGGAGGATCGGACGCGGCCAATCTGCTCAAACCCGCGCTCGCGCGCGGCGAACTGAAAACCTGCGCCGCCACGACCTGGAAAGAATACAAAAAATATTTTGAAAAAGATCCGGCGCTGGCGCGCCGCTTCCAGCTTGTCAGTCTCGAAGAACCGGACACGCGGACAGCGGGTCTGATTTTACGCGGTCTGCGGGACAGTTATGAGGCCGCTCATGCGGTGTTCATCCGGGACGACGCCATAACCTCCGCCGTGGAATTTTCCCACCGCTTCATTACCGGACGTTTTTTGCCGGACAAGGCCATTGATCTTCTCGACACGGCCTGCGCCAAAGTCAAGATGAGCCTCGCCGTCAAACCCGATGTGCTGGAAGACACGGAACGGGCTATCGCGGCTGACCAACGCGAATTGGACGCCCTTTTGCGGGATCAGCAGAACAACAGCATCGAGGTGGATGAAAACCAGATCCAGACCCTGCGCGCGGCCATCGGCGACTTGCAGGGCAAAGCGGCCGCCCTGACGGAAAAATGGGAAAAAGAACGCGCGGCCGCGCAAAAGCTGGTCGAGGCGCGCACGGAATATCTGGCCGCGCTGAAGCAGGAACAGCAGGCCAACGCTGAAAACAGCGCCGACGTTGCGTCACCGGACACGGCACAGGCCGAACCGCAGAACGCACAACCGGGCGCGTCACCGGACACAGCACAGGATACGCCCCCGGACTCGGCCGGCGAAAACCCGCTTCCCGCTGTCGCAACGCTCAAATCCGCGCTGGAAGCGGCAAGGGCCGATTATGAAGCCGCACAGGGCACAGAGGGTCTGGTCAGCATCGAAGTGACCCCGGATGTGGTGGCAAACGTGGTTTCGGACTGGACGGGCATTCCGGCGGGCAAGGTCGCGCGTGAAGAAGCGACCCTTGTTTCCGAACTGGACGAACACTTAAGCGCGCGCATCAAAGGGCAGGATCAGGCCATAGCCATTATCTGCAAAGTCATCAAAGCCGCAAAGGCCGGGTTGCAACCGCCGAATCAGCCTATCGGCGTTTTTCTGCTGTCCGGGCCTTCGGGCGTGGGCAAAACGGAAACGGGTCTGGCGCTCGCGGATCTGCTCTTCGGTGACGAGGAAAGCGCCATCACCATCAACATGAGCGAATTTCAGGAAAAACACACGGTTTCCCGCCTCATCGGCTCCCCTCCGGGCTATGTCGGCTACGGTGAAGGCGGTCTGCTGACGGAAGCCGTACGCCGCCGCCCCTATAGCGT
>JAISKK010000142.1 GCA_031260965.1 Desulfovibrio sp.
AAAAGACATCAATGCTTATGGCCACTCCAAGATATAAAAGACTGGCCAATACGGCCCCGAGAAAGGCTGTAAGCAGGGTCTGGACCAGAGGAAAAAGCAGGATGCCCGTTCCCGGAAAACCAAGCAGACGCATGATGCCCAGAGAACGGCTTTTACGCCTTACCCCGGCCAGAGCATTGCCGGCTGTGGATGCCGCAAATCCGAAAAGGGCCGCGCCGGTAATCAGTCCGAAGATTACGCCGAAAGCGTGATCCAGGTTTTTTACCGCTTCTATATCCCCGCTTTTCACATAAACTTCGATCTTTTGCTCACGAAGCCGCTCCCACAAGGGTTCAACCGCATCCAGGGAACGGGCGTAGAGACGAAAAGAGGCGTATTCCCTGTCTTCCAGCACCGCACGCCGGTATTCCTGTATGTTTGCCAGGGAAGGGTTGCGCCCCGGTCGCCGCTCCGCTCCGGGAGCCGCCACCGGACGAAAAAAGGGCGCGGCCCGCCCGTCCCGGTAATCTTCAGCGGCCGCAAGCAGTTCCAGAGGGACAAACAGCGCGTCCGCACCCAGGGCTTCGGGCGGCAGAATCCCCGCCACGCGCAAATTGATGTCCGCCGCCTCTCGTCGGCCCTGAATCCGGCGTTCGACCCTGCCTTCGAGCAAGGCCTCACCCGCCCTCTCCAGGCTCGAAGCAATACCCGCCTCCGGACCGGATCCCGGGTTTTGGCCCGCGTCGGCGCTTGCTATACCCAGCTTGCGGGCGACGGAAGCGGAAAGTATGACCAGAGGCGTGGGATAAACGTTTGCCTCGCTCCCCGACCTGAAGGCGGCGTCCGGCAGTCCATAGCGTTTCAACAGGGGATCGCCCGGCCCGGTGGCGATGAACTGGGTCACGCTACGTCCCATTCCCGGCTGCTTCGGGTTGGAAAGGTTGATCGTGGCCGCTATGGAACGGGTCTGGGGCACGACAAAGGCCGTCTGGGGCAGAGCGGAGATCGCCTTGAACCAGTTTGGAGCGTACTTGCCGCTCCCGACCGGTATAATTTCCAGAGTACGCGGGTCGCGCAGCAGACGTTCGGTCATGGCCCCGATCACGCCGTTGCGCACGCCAAGCAAAACCATAAGCGGAGTCAGCACGGCAGCCAGAACAAAAACCGAGCAGGCCGAGAACAAGGCCTCGTGACGATAATCACGCAGAGCCATGCCCAGAGACTGACCCAGAGCGCACATGTCCGCTACGCCACGGGGGAGGGCCTCCAGCATTGCTTTAAGCCTGTCCGGCAGTTCCCGCACTTTCAACTCTTTCAAAAGCATCCCGCTCCCGGCGTTTCAGATGTCACGGATATTCCTCAAGCACTGCGGCTGTGCCCTGCACCTGCGCCTCCATGCCGATCCACAGACGGCGAAAATCAAGACCATCCAGCAGATCCGTGGAGTGACTGACAATTACAAGGGTTGTCCCGGCCTCCGCAACGCTGTCCAGAAACATGGACAGCACGGTCCGCGCGTTTTCCGGATCAAGGGAGGCCAGAGGCTCGTCGGCCAGGATCAGGGGAGGGTCAGCGTACAAGGCGCGGGCGATCGCCACACGTTGCCGTTCGCCCACGGAAAGTCTGGCGGGAAACTTGCCGAGCAGATCCGCTATTTTGAGCCTCTGCGCTATTTGCGCCATCTTGCTCCGTTTCTCCGGCAGACCGAGAAGCCGACCCGGCACACGGATATTGTCGCCGGCGCTTAAAAAGGGCAGGAGCCCGCCGGTCTGCAGAACATAGCCGATATGCCTGCGCCATAAGGCCAGTCGTTCGAGAGCGCCTTTTTGCCAGGCGGCAGCGATGTCACAGATCCCCCCCCGCCCGGAACGGACACCGGGGGAAAAAAGAAACTCCCCGGCCGCATCCGGCTTCAATGCCAATGCAAGCATATCCAGAAAGGTGCTTTTGCCGGACCCGGAAGGTCCGGTAATAAGCAGCTTCTCCCCAAGGCGCACGGTCAATTCCGGCACGGACAGGCTGTAGTTTTTAGCCTGCGCGCTCCACCTGTCTTTGCGCAATCCGTGCAGAGCAAGGACTATGGGTGCAACGGCCGGCATGGCGAAATTCCTGACCTGACCGCTTACGGAAGCTGACCGAGGGGAACCCGGCAGACCCAGTCCCCGGAATTGGGCGCGCCGAAACTCTCCCAGGCGCTTACATCCCGGTCATATTCTTCATAACGGCTTATGCGCGATTTCAGACGGTTTATAAAAAATGTCTGCTCGCCTATGCTCATGCGATACCAGTCGTCTTCGCGCAAGAGCATAATGTCGCTCTTGTAGGGCAAGCCCTCCAGCAATTCGCCGAGCACCCCTGTTTCCATAAGGTTTCCGCCAAGGCCCGGACTTAAGGCCGCCGGATCTCTGGCAGTCTGGGCCGAAGCTGCAAGTATGGACTGGAAAAAATCCCTGGCGTCAGTCTTTTTGGTGCGCTCGGCATTGTTCACAATAATTTGCAGGGTGCGCTGCAAATCACTGAGCTGGTTTTTGGTGACCAGCACCGCCGCCTCCAGGACCGGCGCATACTGCCCCTCGGCAAGACGGATCAGGTCCATGTCCGCAATCCAGGCGTTTACGACCTGCGGACTGCGGTTGCCGCGCATTTTCCCCAGAAAATCGAGATAAGCCGCGTAGCCGATGCTCTCGCCGAGCCGTCTGGCCTGTGTCTCCACAGAGATCACTCCCTCGTCCTGCCCCTCAACTGGCCGCTCGACAGGCCGGACCGCGATTTCTCCGGAGCCGGCATCGCGAATCACCTTGATCAGACCGGCGGCCAACTGCTCGGCCGTGCGCCGAAAATTTTCCGCGCCGCTGGCGCCGTCCGGGGCATTGATGGGCATATAGCTTGAAGCCTGATCCGAGATACGCGCCAGATCCTTGTAAGCGGCGGCGGCATATTCATGATCCGCCTCCCCGCGCGGGGAAAGAATGTGGCAGACGGTGAGCCAGATGTTTTTCGCCCTGGCATAGTCGCGCATCTCATTCGGCAACAAGGGAGTCTGGGCCAGAGGATCGCCGGGACGCAGAGGACCTGCGTCGGTAATCAAAACTATGACCCGGGCATTATAGCCCTCCCAGTCCAGATCGTCTATGGCGGCCTTCAGACCGGACATGGAGTCCTCATCGTAGGCATGGCTTGAAACATTGGCCTCCCTGACCCTGGACAGGGCGTTCTCCAGTTTTTTTCTGTCACCTAAGGCTGTAAAATCACAAATCTTTTTTGTCAGATATTCAAGTCCGGGGCGTTCTGCAATGTTGTTGCGAAAGGCCACCACGGCAAAACCCACATCCTCCCCCAGAGACTGTTTTGCAATATTGTCAAAGGCCGAGCGGATGACGTTCAGGCTCGCTTCAATATAGAAACGCATGGAGATGGTGCTGTCTATCACAAAGGCCACGCCCACCCGGGGTCGGGCAGTGGGCGCGGCTTTTTCCTCTTCTTGGGCAGGGGAGATCGCCCCCTGGGCGGGATCAATGGAGGCCACTTCCAGGAACTTGGTTCCCACAAAGGGGTCAACCATATTTTTGACGGGCATGAGATAAAAGCGATCTGCGGAAACAGCTCCTTCGGCATCGGCTGGTTCAGCGGCGATAATAGGAAAGTCGGCGGGCGCGGGTTTGCCGCTCAAATCCGCGGCCATCTGTTTCTCCATGCTTTGCAGGAGTCCGCGCATGTCCCCGGCGGCGCACAAATCCTCAAGCGACTTGCTGTCCCGAAAAAAAAGCGCCGGGTTGCGGTTGCTCCGCTCCGTGAACAGCATGGTTATGGCCTGGGGCCAGAAAGTGGCGTCGCTTTCCCGAATCCAGCCTCTGGCCGCACTGCTGGATGGTCCGACTTCCAGATAGCCCTTTTCGCCGGCAAAGACATAAAAGACGCTGAAAGTTTTGACCCGGTCCTGAATGACGGCAGCGTCCGGCGCCGGCGCGCTGAGCAGCACCGCCCCAGGGTGGGTCACCACCCGCTGGTAGAGCGTTTTCTTTCCATCCTGAAGCAGGGGCTGCCGCTCCTGTGCCCCTGAAGCCGGGGGGCAAAGCGTCAAAAACAGACCGAGCAAGGCGAAGACGAAACGTGCAGACATGGATAATCCCCGATAAAGAGAAGGTTAAAATGCCTTAAAATTTCTTCAGTAATCTTTCCGCCTCGCGGTTGCCGGCCGAGCTTCGCATCCGCAACAAATTTTTGAGAGCGGCGATGCGTCCCGAAGCGCCGACGACGCCGGCCCCGGCGGCTTTAGAATACCAGTTCAAGGCTTCAAAGGGATCTTTTATTATCGTGCCGCTTGGATTCACATCCGCAGGGTCATAAAAGGAACCCGTGATCAACATGGCCTCGGGCAGACCTTTCTGGGCGGCGTCCTCGGCAAGCAAAAATGCGGCGTCCGCCCCCTGATTCATGATCCTGAACTCTATGGACATGGCCAGGCTGGTCGGCGCATCGGCCCGACCGGAAAGATGGGCGCGCGCCCTTTGCAGGGGAGTTCCGACTTCTGGAGCGGACTCTGTCCGCGTCGCCGCTTCGGTTTTGGGGGCCGGGGGCGGACTCACATCCGCCCGGAGCGGGACCTGACCGCCCACGTCCCCCTCGCTTGTCAGCGAAAAAATTGTCCAGACTGCAAAGCCGCCGCCGAGGAGCAGAAGAAGAAAAAAAAGCGCAGGCAGAACTTTACCCGTCCACGCGGACTTTTGTTCGGACGGAAAATAGGCCTCAGCTTTCAGGTCTCCTGCCGGCAAGTCGTCGCCTCCCGGAACATCTTCTGATGCGAGATAGCCTCCCTGTGCGCGGTAAGCTTGCTCCCCAAAGGATTCTTTATCCCTGGACGCAGCCAGGAGGGCAAGATCGCTCTCCATTTCCTGTTTTGCGGAATCCGCGACCGCGTATGCCGGGTCTATCGCCCCGGCAAAGCCGACTGTCTCCGGAGCCGCCCGGACGGTCATGGGCTTGGAAGCGGAAGGGAAATCCATCGGAGGGACTGGCCGGACGGGCATGGGCCTGGAAGCGGCAGGAGAATCCATAGAGGGGACCGGACTGACGCTTGCCGGATAGGAGAGCCGCGCATCCGCGCGCGCAACCATCTCCGGAACTTCACTGCGTCCGGTCGGGACCAGATCGTTTTCAGCGGCTTGTTCTTGCGAATACTCAACCTGCTCAAATTCCAGAGGGGCGACAAGTTCCGAACCGTCAGAACAGGCCAGAGTCAGATTATACTCGCCCGTAGCGTCAAGTTTGTCCGTAACTTCCGGACCCACGGAGAAAAAAAAGCCGTCGCCCTTGCGGGCGCCCCCGCGTAAAGGAAGGTTCGTTATCGTATGACTCCAGCCTTCACGGCTCAGGATCATGCCGTCCGCGACCCGCATTATCCGGCAGCGCAAGCTTCCGGCAGCAAGAACACCGGTCGCGTCGCTGATGCGCAGGAGACCGAAACCCGGACCCTTGACTGGGTCGCTCACATAAAGTGCTTTCATTTAAGTTTTTGCTCCAGATGTTCCAGAGGTCAATTTCAGTCTGAGGTTACTCTTTTTACACGTAAATGTTAAGCTCCACCGACTGTTTCATTTTATGTAAATTTTCTCTGAATAACCCGCAACATTTCAGGGAATCCCGCACGCAGACATTTGCTCTGCCGAAAAAAATCGGGTAAAAGTAACCACGATTTCACAAACATCACGTTTCGCTGTGAAATACAAAACAAATGCGGTCCATGCCGGCCGACTTCAAATGATTGATGCCGATTCGGGAGAAATCATTTTTATGCCGAAAAAACAGTTTTTCCTCTGCCTCGCTCTCTGTCTCGCTCTTACAGCTTGCGGCGGTTCTTCCGACACGGGCGGAACCGAGCGCCCCATGCCGGTGCGCCTGGTGCGGGCGGAAAAACGCGATGTGCCGCGTATCCTCGAAACCGTCGGCAATGTGGAGGCATTTTCCTCCGTTCAGGTAAAATCCCAGGTGGGCGGACAGATTGTGGAGGCCCCGATTGTGGCCGGGCAGGAGGTCAAGTCCAAAAGCCTGCTCTTTCGCCTGGACCCGCGCCCCTTTGACGCCGCCGTGGCCGAAGCCCAGGCCAGTCTGGCCCGCAACCAGGCCCTTCTGGAAAAAGCCCGCCAGGATCTGGCCCGCTATACCACTTTGGTGAAACAGGACGTGATCAGCCGCGAGGCCTTTGATCTGGTCGCCACGGCGGAAAAAACCATCCGGGCCGATATTGAGCGCGACCAGGCCTCTTTGCAGACCGCGCAGTTGAACCGGGAGTTTTCTGAAATCCGCGCCCCCATAGACGGCAAACTAGGCGACATTCTGGTGCGTCTGGGCAATGTGATCAAAGCCAATGACGAGCGCACCCTGGTAGTAATCAACTCCCTGCGTCCGGCTGAAGTGCAGTTTACGGTAACTGAACGCCGACTGCCCGATCTTCTGGAAATTATTCGCAAGGGATCCTTGCCGGTCGAGGTGCTGCCGGAAGGGGATAAGGGCAGCCCGGTTACAGGCGAGGTGACGGCTGTGAACAATACGGTGGACCGCAGCACCGGCAGCATCCGTCTGCACGCCCTCTTCCCCAATGAGGACAACCGCCTCTGGCCCGGACAGTTCGTGCGCGTGAATCTGATTCTGACCACCATCAAGGATGCCGTCGTACTGCCGGAAAAGGCCGTGCAGGAAGGCATCTCCGGACCCTATGTTTATATCGCATCCCCTGACGACAAAGCGGGGGCGGGACGTTACCGGGTCAAGCCTACGTCCGTTGTCACCGAAGCCGGGCCATCGGGTCTGGTCGTCATAAACTCCGGGGTATCCGTCGGCGACATTGTGGTCGCAGAGGGACAACTGGGACTTGCTCCCGGTTCTCTGGCCGCTGACATGGGCGAACGTTCCTCCCAGGAAAAAAACTGAATGCCGCCTCTGCCCAATTCGAAAAACCCGCAATATCTCCAGATTGCACAGGATCCGTATGGTCCCTTACGGGCCGACATCTTTCCCGGCAATATCCGCGCCAATTTCGACCTGCTGCGGGTCAGGGCGGCAGGCGCGCGTCCGCACGCGCAAAGCCGAAACGAAAATCCGCCCAAAGGACTTCTGCCCCTGCCCGAAGGAGACAGACCTTTCAACTGGCCGCTGCTTATGCCTGTGCTCAAGGCCGATGCATACGGGCATGGGCACATCGCAACCGGTCTGGAACTGCTGCGGGGCGGGGCGGAATTTTTCGCCTCCGGGGATGTCGCGGAATCCGTCGCTCTGCGCCTTGGCCTTACTGCGGAGGGCAAAGACGCGCCTTATGTCCCCATACTTTCCCTGCTCGGTTTATGCGCCGCCGATGACGCGGCTGCGTGCGTCAAGCACGGAATAATCCCCCTGATTTACAGCGCGCGCCAGATAGAAATGCTGGCCGCCCTTCTGCCCTCCCTCCCGGGAGAAATCGGACTGGCCATAAAATGCAACAGCGGGATGTCCAGGCTGGGCTTTGACGAAGAGGATCTGCCCGAACTGCGCGAGGCTTTACGCAAGATTCCCGGCGCCCGTCCCCTGCTTGCACTGTCTCATCTGCACTCCGCCGACACCGCCGCGGGCCGGGAACAGACCCGCGCCCAGGCTGGACGTTTCGCTGCCATGCTTGCCTCCCTGCGCCAGGACTGGCCGCATCTCGCCGCCTCCCTCGGCAATTCCGCCGGGACTTTACTGGCGCCGGAGATCAGCGCGCAGCTTGGTCCCCATGTCTGTCGTCCCGGTCTGGCCCTTTACGGATACAATCCCTTTGCCGGCACAGATCTGGAAAGTCTGGGGCGGGGCCTGAAAGCGGCCATGGCCGTGAGCGCCCCGCTGATCAGCGAACGCATCCTGAGTCCCGGTCAGGGCTTGGGCTACGGACACACCTTCAAAGCCGGGCGTCCCATGCGCATCGGAATCATGGCCGCCGGTTACGCGGACGGTTTTTCGCGCGGACTCTCCAACAAAGGCTTCGTCTGTGTCGAGGGGGAACGGGCAGCCATTCTCGGTCGCGTCTCCATGCAGATGAGCGCCGTCGACCTCTCCGCCCTGCCGCAAAATGCCAAAGGACCGTTCCGGGTCTGGATTCTGGGCGGTCCCCATGCGCGCGCCGTCAGCGGCGAAGAACTGGCCGGGGTCTGGGGAAGCATTGTCTATGAGCTTCTATGTCTGCTCGGGCGGGCCCGGCGCGTTTATCATACTTAAAAATTCATCTTCGCTCAAAACGGTCACGCCCAGGGATCCGGCTTTGGCCAGCTTGGAACCGGGCTTGTCTCCCGCCACCAGATAATCAAGTTTTCTGGATACCCCGGTAACAACATCCGCTCCGGCTTCTTCCGCCAAACGCTCCGCCGCGCTCCGGCCCATGGCGGCTAGTGTGCCGGTAAAAAGCACCGTCCGCCCGCGCAGCTTTTCCGCCTGCACGGCAGCGGGCAGGGACGCGCTTCGGGCTTTTGCCCTATCCGGATTTTGGGACCCGGCAGCCGGGAAGAGGGACAAAAAAACCGGACCGGATTTTTGCGCCCCTGTCCCGCCCGCATCTTCAGCCGTCTTGCGCGTCACCGGCCAGACCCCGGCGGCGCGCAGAGCGGCCAGCAGTTCCCTGTTGCCGCGCGTCTGGAAGAAATCCCGGATGGAAGCCGCCACTTCCGGACCCACGTCATTCACCCGGCAAAGGGCCGCGAAATCCGCTTCCGCCAAGGCGTCCAGAGAGCCGAACTCGCGGGCCAGGGCCTTGGCCGTCTGTTCTCCGACATGACGAATCCCCAGGGCCGCGATCAGCCTGGGCAGGGTACAGCTTTCCCGCGCCTGCTCCAGAGCCGCACGCAGGTTAGCCACGGATTTCTCACCCTTGCGCTCAAGCTTGAGCAGATCCTCATCACTGAGGACAAAGATGTCAGCAGGGCTTTGCAGCAGGTTTTCGCGCAGCATCTGTTCCGCCGTCTTCCCACCCAGACCCTGAATGTCCAGACCGGCCTTGGAGACGAAATGTTTGACGGATTCGCGCAAAACGGCCGGGCAGGAGCGGTTCAGGCAACGCACGGCGGCTTCCTCCGCAGCGCGAAAAACTTCCGCTCCGCACTCCGGGCAGGTCCGGGGAAAAACGTAGACCCGCTCCGCGCCCGTGCGCAGGTCAGGCAGAGCGGCGACGACTTCCGGGATAACTTCCCCGGCTCTTTGCACCAGCACCGTATCGCCTATGCGCAGGTCTTTGCCCAGAATCTCGCTTTCATTATGCAGGGTGGCGCGCCGCACCACCACCCCGCCGATATTGACCGGGGACAAGACAGCCACCGGGGTCAGAACCCCGGTCCGGCCCACCTGGATGCTGATGTCCAAAAGCTGCGCTCGCGCCTGTGGGGCGGCAAACTTGAAAGCCACGGAGAACCGGGGGACGCGGGCGGTGAAGCCGAGCTTGTCCTGCAAATCCAGGCTATTTATCTTGGCGACCGCCCCGTCCAATTCAAAGGGAAAACTTTCGCGGGTCAGGGCCAGGTTCTTCCACCACTGCTCAAGTTCGGTAAAGGAGGCACAGATGGCCGCGCCCGGCGCGATCTCAAAGCCCATATCTCTAAGCCCGAGCATGACTTCCTGCTGCGTTGACCAGACTGAGCTGCGCCCCCCTCCCCACTCAACACGCCCTGTGCCGTAAGCCAGAAACCGCAGGGGCCGGCTTGCGGCGACGCCGGAATCAAGCTGGCGCACAGAACCAGCCGCCGCATTGCGCGGATTGGCGAAAAGGCGTCCCCCGCTCTCCTGCCGCCGGGCGTTCAAGGCTGCGAAATCCTTCTTGCTCATCAAGACTTCGCCCCGCGCCTCCAGCACTTCCGGGGGCAGTCCCGGACAGTTCAGGCGCAGGGGCAAATTGCGCACCGTACGCATGTTTTCCGTGACTTCCTCCCCTGTCTCGCCGTCCCCTCTGGTCAGGGCGCAAACCAAAAGACCGCGCTCATAGATCAGTTCCATGGCCAGCCCGTCCATTTTCGGCTCCATCCAGAAAGCCAGGGAATTTTCCTCCTCTCCCGGCAAAAGACGCAGCATTTTGCGCACAAAATCGTGCCCTTCATCCAGGCTGAAAACATTGTCCAGGCTGTACATGGGCAGGGAATGCCGGCGCGAGGGCAGACTTTCCAGGACTGCACCCCCCACCCGCGCGGTTGGGGAATAAAGAAAACGCAGGGAGGGGTATTTTTCCTCAAGACTTAAAAGCTCACGAAAAAGGGCGTCGTATTCGGCGTCGGAAATTTCCGGGTCGTCCAGCACATGGTAACGCCGGCCGTGGTAGTCCAGAAGATCACGTAAACGCGCGGCGCGCCGGCCCGCTTCGAATTCGGTAGTGGACTGTTCTGTCATGAATTCTTCTTATACTGTATCCCGCCTTTTCTCAACGCCTCGCCTGTGACCCTCAGGACAAGGCGTTCAGAGCAGATTATCGTAAAACTTCGTCGTCAGCCGGGCCGCTTTGCGCATGGCCGTGCAATAACAGACCGGGGACAGATGGTGAGCATGTCAACCACTATTGTCAGGGTCCTATCTTGTGCCGCTATCCGGCATGGTGTATATTGGGATAAAGCCAAACGACGCCGACGCGGCAATTATTGGTCAGATCGCGGATTTTTTTTGAACAGACCACAACCTTTCCAAAAAGCGATCAATGTGCCCGTGCGGAAAAAATCGCCCCCCGCTGAAAGCAAAAAATATGTATCTGGGCAAGCGGGAAAAGCAGTTCAAAGCCGCTTTGCAAGTTTTGCGGAACTGATATTTTTATATGGTTAAACTTTTGCCAATGACCAATGAAGAAAAATATTCTTTCTGGCTTGATCATGCCCAATATGACCTGGCTACTGCCGAGGCCATGTTTACAAGCGGGCGATGGTTCTATGTTGTATTTATGAGTCAACAGGCCATTGAAAAACTTGTTAAGGGTTTATACACACTTTATGTGGATGATGATGTGCCGCGTGTCCATAATATCAAGGCAATTATTGAGAGGTTTGAAGACAAGTTGACTAGACCGGTGCCAGTAGAGCATTATCTTTTTTTTAACATGCTGTCAGCCCATTATTTAAATAACAGATATCCGGATTTTATAAATAAACTGAGCGGACAAATCAAAAAAGATGAGGCTCATAAAATATTACAGCAAACAAAGGAGACTTTTGCATGGCTGTTGACGTTGAAGCCATAAGACACATCGTCAGAGAATTTGCGGATGAAGTCAGAAAGGTAATGCCAGTCGAGAAAGTTGTTTTATTCGGCTCATACGCAACGGGAACCGCAACAACTCAAAGTGATGTGGATGTCTGTTTTTTTCTGGAAGATTTTCAGAAAAGACAACGTGTGGACATTATAGCGGAATTGCTTAATATATCCGGAAAATATAAAGGGATATTTTTCGAACCTCTGGTGTTCCCTGTGTCTGAAATCCAAAATGGCAATTCCTTTGTAAAAAAAATTCTCGAATACGGGTATGAAGTTTGAATACTGCCAGCAGTTCGCTACCGCTTCCCTAAAAATATATGGTATCGGAACGGGATTTTCCACAAAAAATGAGGAGTTGACGTTTGCGCGATAACTATTGTAAAAACGCACTGTTACAGATGTATAAAGAAACTCGATAATTATTGGAGACAATGTATGGACTTGGCAAAAATAACAACTAACGTAGAGACGACAAGCGTCTGCCGGGATTCATCATGCCTCCTTTCCTGAGAGAAACAGCCGCCCCCGCAGATCCTGGATGCGGTCGCGCAACACAGCGGCCTGTTCAAATTCCAGTTCACGGGCGGCCGCGCGCATTTCTTTCTCCAAAGTCTGGATGAGACGGGCAATTTCGCGCGGGTCCGCAGCCGGACCCAATTCGCCGCCTTGCGCCGCCCTGCCCTTGCCCCGGCGGCGCGCCCCATCCGATCCCTGCGCGGGGAAAAGGGCGTCAAAAGCCGTATCCACATCCTTGCTGATACTGACCGGGGTTATGCCCCGGTTCACGTTAAAAACCTCCTGCCGCTCACGCCGGCGGGCCGTTTCATCCATGGCCGCGCGCATGGACCGGGTAATGCGGTCCGCATAAAGAATCACCCGTCCCCCGACATTGCGGGCGGCGCGGCCGAAGGTCTGAATCAGGGAACCGGCGGAACGCAAAAAACCCTCCTTGTCCGCGTCAAGAATGGCCACCAAAGCGACTTCCGGAATATCCAGACCTTCACGTAGCAGATTGATGCCGACCAGCACGTCAAATTCGCCTTTGCGCAGGGCGTGAATAATACTCATGCGCTCCAGGGTGTCTATGTCCGAATGCAGATATTTGGCCCGAACGCCCATGGAAATGAAGTGGTCCGTCAAATCCTCGGCCATGCGCTTGGTCAGGGTGGTGATCAGCACCCGACTGTCTTTCGCGGCGCAGGCCCGGCACTCGGCCAGCAGATCATCCATCTGCCCCCGCGTCGGCCTCACCTCACAGACCGGGTCCACCAGCCCTGTGGGCCTGATGATCTGCTCCACCACCAGCCCCTGGGCGCGGTCCAGCTCCCAGGGACCAGGCGTGGCGGAGACATAAATGCTCTGCCCCACGCGCTCCAGAAACTCCTCAAAAGACAGGGGACGATTGTCCAGGGCCGAAGGCAGACGAAAGCCGTAGCGCACCAGGGTATCCTTGCGGGAACGGTCGCCCTTGAACATTCCGCCGATCTGGGGGATGGTGATATGGGATTCGTCCACAAAAAGCAAAAAGTCCTCCGGAAAATAATCAAGCAGACAGGACGGGGGCGATCCGGCCGCGCGCCCGTCCAGATGCCGGGAATAATTCTCCACCCCGTTGCAGTAGCCCATCTGCTCCATCATTTCCAGATCAAGCTGGGTGCGCTGCTCCAAGCGCTGGGCCTCCACCAGACGGTTGTTTTCGCGATGTCCGCTCAGACATTCCAGCAGCTCGTCCCGGATGTCGGAAATAGCCCGCAGCAGGTTGTCACGATCCGAAACATAGTGACTCGCGGGATAGATGACGCTCTTGCCCACAGAGTTCAAGAGTTTTCCTGTCAGGGGATCGACCTCGGATATGGCTTCGATTTCCTCGCCGAAAAATTCCAGACGCAGGGCGCGCTCGTGCTCATAGGAGGGGATGACCTCCAGAACGTCGCCGCGCACCCGAAAAGTGGCGCGGTGAAAGTCATAGTCGTTGCGAGTGTACTGGATTTCCACCAGCCGCGAGATCAGATCTTCGCGGGACATACGCTGCCCGACCTCAACGGGGATGACCAGCCGGGCGTAGTACTCCGGGGAACCCAGTCCGTAAATGCAGGACACGGAAGCGACGATAATCACGTCGCGCCGGGTCAGCAGGGCATGAGTGGCGGCGTGGCGCAGTTTGTCTATGTTGTCGTTGATGGAGGAATCTTTTTCGATATAGGTGTCGGAGGCCGGCACATAGGCCTCAGGCTGATAATAATCATAATAACTTACAAAATATTCAACGGCGTTGTGCGGAAAAAGACCGCGAAACTCACTATACAACTGGGCGGCCAGAGTTTTGTTGGGGGCCAGAATCAAGGCAGGGCGGTTCACCGCGGCAATGGTTTTGGCCATGGTGAAGGTCTTGCCGGAACCGGTGACGCCGAGCAGAACCTGATCCTTTATCCCCTGCTTCAAACCCCCGGACAAAGCGGCAATAGCTCCGGGCTGGTCCCCGCGTTCCCTGTAGGGGCTTTCCAGATGAAAGACGCCGGGCGCCGGTTCAAAAGCCGATCCGGTGGTCGCAAGTGGATTCGGTTGAGGAGGTAATCCGGAAGCTGGTACGAGCGCCGGTCCGGCGGCAAAATTTTCAGCGGGGCTTTTCCCCTTTTTTTTCATTATTCTTTCCTTTACATGGGCAACGCGGGGAATATATGATGAATCCGGCTATTAGGCAAAAGCTATCCCGCCGCGCCTGCCGCTGAATCCGCTAAAATGGAGCTTGATTGATGGACCAATTCCCCAGAATGCACCGTCTGCCGCCCTATATTTTTTCGGTAGTCACGGATCTGAAGATGCAGATGCGCCGCAACAATATTGATGTTGTGGATTTCGGCATGGGCAACCCGGATCTGGCCACCCCGCAGTTTATTGTGGACAAGGTGGTGGAAGCGGCGGGTAAAGCCGTAAACCACCGTTACTCGGCTTCGCGCGGCATACCGAATTTGCGCCGGGCCATCTGCGACTGGTATAACCGCCGCTACGGCGTCTATCTGGACCCGGAAACGGAAGCCATCGCCACCATGGGGGCCAAGGAAGGTCTGGCCCATCTGAGCTTGGCCATGCTCTCGCCCGGCGACGTTGTACTGACTCCGGACCCCACCTACCCCATTCACACCTATGCGCCGATTATCGCCGGGGCGGATGTGCGCCGCATCCCCATCGCCAGGGACCGGGACTTTTTTGCGGACCTGACCCTGGCCGCGCGCCAGACCTGGCCGCAGCCCAAACTCCTGATCATCAGCTACCCGCACAATCCGACCACCGAAGTGGCGACCCTGGATTTCTTCCAAAAAATCGTGGACTTCGCCAAAGAGCATCAACTTCTTGTCATCCACGATCTGGCCTATGCGGATCTGGTATTTGACGGCTATCAGGCCCCAAGTTTCATGCAGGCCGAGGGCGCCAAAGATGTGGGCGTGGAATTTTTCTCCATGTCCAAAAGTTACTCCATGGCCGGCTGGCGGGTCGGCTTCTGCGTGGGGAACAGGCAGATGGTGCATGCCCTGCAGCGCATCAAAAGCTATCTGGATTACGGGATCTTTCAGCCCATCCAGATAGCGGCCACTGTGGCCCTGAACGCCCCCTTGCACGAAATCGACGATGAGGTGACGCAAATTTGCGACACCTACAGACAACGCCGGGACTGGTTGATAGAAGGTCTTACGCGCATCGGCTGGGAAGTCCCCCCGCCCAAGGCAACCATGTTTGTCTGGGCGCGCATCCCCGAAGAATTTCGCCCCCTGGGTTCTGTCGACTTCGCCAAGCTGCTGCTCCGGGAAGGGCATGTGGCGGTTTCACCCGGCCTGGGATTCGGCTCGCTCGGGGACGAGTATGTACGCTTCGCGCTGATTGAAAACCAGCACCGCACCAACCAGGCGGTACGGGGCATCAAGAAAGCCCTTTCCAAGGCGGGCGGCGATGCCTGAATTGCAGCCCCCCCTCTCATGCCCTGCCATACCTGCGCCTCCCCTGCTGCTCGGACTGGCCGGATTCGGCACTGTGGGCGCGGCTCTGGCCGCCATCCTTGAAAAAAATAAAGCGGAAATATTATCCAGAACCGGCCGGGAAATACGCATCAAAAGCATTCTGACCCGCGATCCCGCAAAACCCCGCGCCTGCCCCATTCCGCTTGGCGCGCACCTCACCACCCAGGCCGATGACTTGCTCCTGGACCCGGAAATCAACGTTCTGGTTGAGCTTATAGGCGGGGCGGACACAGCCGGAGAGCTTATCCGCCGCGCCCTGGAATCCGGAAAAAACGTGGTCACGGCCAACAAGGCATTGCTGGCCGAGCGGGGCAACGCCATCTTCTCCCTGGCGGCGGAACGAAACCTGCACCTGGGCTATGAAGCGGCGGTCTGCGGGGCCATACCCATAATCCGTACCCTGCGCGCCTCCCTGGCCGGCAACCACATTGAAAGTCTGATCGGCATCCTGAACGGAACCTGCAATTTTATCCTGTCCGAGATGAGCGAGAGGAACCTGGATTTCGCCCAGGCCCTGCGCGAGGCCCAGAGGCTCGGCTATGCCGAGGCCGATCCCGAACTGGACATAGAGGGTCTGGACGCCGCCCACAAGCTCTCTCTGCTCATCCGCCTGGCCTGGGGTCTGGAGTATCCGTATACGGACATGCCCGTGCAAGGCATCGCCGGGGTAGCTCCCAGGGACATCCGGAACGCGCGGGAATTCGGCTACCGTATCAAGCTCATCGGCTATGCGCGCCTTGGCGCCGGGGAGAGCGCGGAGACAGGGGGCATGGAAGCCGGGGTCTGCCCTGCTCTGGTGCACGAGAATTTTCTCCTCTCCAGGGTAGAAGGACCCTATAACGCCGTACGAGTGGAAGGCAACGCCTGCGGTTCCCTCTTCCTGCACGGCAAAGGCGCCGGCGGTCCACCCACGGCAAGTTCCGTGCTGGCGGACATTCTGGACATCGCCAGGGGAGACAATCCCAACAACACGGGATTTCCTCTGCGCCGACAGCTGCTGCCGGCGCACCCGTTGCCGGACGACAGATGCTTCAGCCCTTGGTATATACGCCTGACGGTGCGCGACTGTCCTGGAGTGTTGCGCGATGTGTCCGGAATTCTGGCCGATAACGACATCTCCATCGCCGAGGTGACCCAGAAAGAAGACGCCGCTTCTCCGCCTGCTGCAGAACAGGGCCTGCTGGACTGCATTCCCCTTTTGATCATGACCCACTCATCTTCGGTCGCGGGTGTGCAAAAGGCCCTGCGCGCCTTGGAAAACAGCTCCTTCGTGCAGGAGCCGCCCGTGCATTACCGGGTGCTGGGGCGTAGCAATGTCGGCACTTCCTGAAAAAAAAGAGTTGCCGCCGCGCAATCCTCTCTCCCTGCCTCCTTTGCATCTTGCGGAGGATCTGCAAAAAGTCATGGAGGCAACGGAGAAGATTTTTCCTGTACCCCGCGCGCGGCGTTCCGATCTCCCGCCAAGCATCCGGGATCTGTCCCGCCTGCTGACCAGGGAACGCGCCGCTCTGGCCAGACCTTACTGGGCCTGGTCACGTTTTTGCGCTGCCTATCTCTACTATTTTCTCCCCTGGAATATTTACCGCCTCTCCCGCCTTCTCCCTGGTCTGGATCTGAAACTTCGCCCCGGCACGCGCATCCTGGATTTGGGCAGCGGTCCTCTGACCCTGCCTTTGGCCCTCTGGTGCGCACGCAGGGAGACGAGGGAGATTCCCCTGGAATTCATTTGCTGCGACAAGAGCAAACTTCCTCTGGAATTGGGAGCCGGGATCCTGCAAGAGATCACCGGGACCGCTTCCCCCTGGAGCATACACTTGCGGCACACTCCGCGCGAACTTTTCCCGCCTGTCGAGGCGCGAGAAAAGCCGCATTTGATCACTGCCATCAACGTCCTGAATGAAAGCAGCTGGAAAAGCGGGACAGAAAGAGACAAAAACCTGCGCGCCGCCCTCGGCGAGGCGACAAAAAAGGCCAGTCTGCTCCTTGCGCCGGGCGGCGGGTTTTTTGTCCTGGAACCGGGTACGCGCCTGGGCGGCAAAACCTTGGCTCTGCTGCGCAAAGAGGCGGCAGGCAAGGGTTTTCGACCCTTGAGTCCTTGTACACATGCTGCCCCCTGCCCTTTTCTGAACCCCAAAGGCGCAAGGGGCAGTGCGGCGCAAAAGCGGCCGGAAACAGAGCAAAACACCCCGGAGCGGGTGCGGGGCGGACCCTCGGGGTGGTGCCATTTTATCAGCACAGTTGGGGATCTTCCCCCGGAACTTGCGCGCATTTCCACTTTGGCCGGGTTGGAAAAAAAACGCCTTAGCCTGAGTTTTCTACATCTGGAGCGAATGCAGGACGGACAAAGAGTGGACGGGCAGACGCCAAGCCGTGAAAGGCAAGGCGGAGAAAATATTTCCCGACAACTCCAGATCGGGAAATCGCCAGGCCTGACGCCCCTTTCGGAAAACGCGGCCCTGGAAGCGCGCGTCATATCCGATCCCATCCGTCTGCCCGATTTCCGGGGCAGCGCCCGTTACGCCTGCTCCAGGACCGGACTGGTCCTGCTTACGGACGCCGAGCGTCTGCCGCACGGGTCACTGGCGCGCGTCTTGCCCCTGCGTGATGCAAGAGGCAGACAGGCCATAGACGGCAAAAGCGGCCTGCCGCTTTGCGTGGCAAGTTCATGATATCCGCGCGCAGTATTCCACCGTAAATAGGTCAGCGGCCGGGCAAAGAATCCAGCAGCAGACGCGTATAAGGATGGCTGGGAGCGGAAAAAACGGCATCGGCAGCGCCTTCTTCCACAATGCTTCCCCGGTGCATGACGGCAATGCGGTCGCTCATGTGCCGCACCACTTCAAGATCGTGGGAGATGAAAAGATAGGCCAGACCCAGTTCATCCTGCATATCGCGCAAAAGATTGAGTATCTGGGCCTGTACGGAGACATCCAGGGCAGAGGTAGGTTCGTCGCAGACCACAAAAGCCGGGGAGGAAATCAGTGCTCTGGCTATAGCCACGCGCTGGCGCTGGCCGCCGGAAAATTCATGCGGAGACCGGGAGGCCGCATCCGCGTCCAATCCTACTTTCTCCAGCGTCAAACGCACCCGCTCTTTAAGTTCTGTGACCGTAAGGGGCTTTTTACGACCCAGGCTTGAGCAATACAGAGCCTCGCCAATGGAATAGCCAATTCTCAAACGCGGGTTGAGCGAGGAATAGGGGTCCTGAAAAATCATCTGGATTACCCCGGCCAAGCTTTTGCGAAAGCCTTGGTAATCGGCGTGGGCTTTTTGATCCCAGAGCGGACGCCCCTGGATAAACACATCTCCGCCCGAAGGCTCAAGCAGACCAACGACCATCCGGCCCAAGGTGGATTTGCCGCAGCCGGATTCCCCGACCAGTCCCAGCGTTTCACCGGGGGCGATGTCCAGAGAAACAGCGCATACAGCGGGAATGTCCGCCTCCGCAACGCCCATAAAACCACCCGGCCGGGAAAAATTTCTGCTCAGATTACGCAGGGAGACAAGAGCGGGTGCGCTGACTGACGTATTCATGTATTTCATGTCTTTATATCGCGCTTAAAGTAGTGTAAAGGATAAGCTTATAAAAGGTGCGGCGCGAAGCGCCTGCCCGGAGGATATATATGGAAGTTCCCCTACTTAAAGAAGTTGTAATTATATTCTGTCTGTCCATTCTGGTCATCTTTCTCTGCCTTAAAATCAAAATCCCGCCGATAGTCGGCTTTCTCCTGACCGGCATCGTCTGCGGCCCCTATGGTCTGGGGCTGGTCAGCGCGGCGCACGAGGTTGAAATGCTCGCGGAAATGGGCGTTGTACTGCTCATGTTCTCCATCGGCATGGAACTCTCGATCGGGGAACTTATCCGGCTGCGCAAACCCGTTTTTCTGGGTGGCGCTTTGCAGGTCGGCCTGACCATAGTGGTCATGGGGGCTTTTAGTATGCTGTTCGTCGGCAGACCGCTGAACCAGGGCGTCTTTGTCGGTTGTCTGGCCGCCCTCTCCTCCACGGCCATCGTCCTTAAAATAATGCAACAGAACGGGCAGATTGAAAGCCCGCATGGCCGCATCACCCTTTCCATCCTGATTTTTCAGGATCTGGTCATCGTGCCCATGGTGCTGGCCGTCCCCATGCTGGCCGGAACCGGTCTTGCAGACGGCATGGGTCTTGGTCCGGAACTGCTGCTCTCCGGACTTAAAACCCTGGGGATCATCGTCGGGGGTTTTCTTTTGGCCCGCAAGGTTTTGCCGAAGCTGTTGTCCATGATCGTGCGCACCCGCAGCCGGGAACTTTTTCTGATCTCCACCCTGGCCTGCTGTCTGTCCATCGCCATGCTCACCTCCATGCTCGGTCTCTCCCTGTCCCTGGGGGCTTTTCTGGCCGGACTGATTATGTCGGAATCCGAATACAGCCACAGTGCTCTGGAAGGGGTGATGCCCTTCAAGGAAGTCTTTACCAGCCTGTTTTTCATTTCTGTAGGTATGCTGCTCAATCTGAATTTCTTCTTCGCGCATCTGCCCGGCGTACTCGTGGGCACGGTCCTGCTCATTGTCGTCAAGTCCGTGGTGGTAACCGGCGTCGGTCTGCTCCTCGGCTATCCGCTACGCACCTCCCTGATAGCGGGTCTGGCCCTCTGCCAGATCGGCGAATTCTCTTTTGTCCTCGCCAAAGTAGGACTTGAACACTCCATGATGCCCACAGACCACTACCAGATATTTCTCGCCGCCAGCATCCTGACGATGACAGCGGCCCCCTTCCTGCTGGCGGCAGCCCCACGTCTGGCCGCCACGCTGGTGGGACTCCCCTTCATGGTCCGCCTGTTCAAAGGCAAATTCGACAAGGAGGAGACGGTCCAGCAAGATGAGGAACTGAGGGATCACCTGATCATCATCGGCTTCGGAATCGGCGGTAAATACCTGGCCCGGACGGCCAAGCTCTCCGGCATTACCTATACTATTCTGGAGATGAACCCGGACACGGTTCGTGCATTTGCCGCCAAGGGCGAACCCATCAGCCACGGCGACGCAACCAGCCCTACCGTTTTACGCGCCTTGGGAGTGACCAGGGCCAGGGTGCTGGCCATAGTCATTTCCGACCCGGCGGCAGTGCGCGGGATTACGGAAACAGCCCGCCATATGGCCCCCGGTCTGCACATTATAGTACGCACGCGTTTTCTGGGCGAGGTGGAGGCCCTGCGTGAGCTCGGAGCCAGCGACGTCATCCCCGAAGAGTTTGAAACCGGCATTGAAATCTTTACCCGCGTTCTCTCCCGCTATCTGGTTCCGCGCGCGAACATCGAACAGTTCGTTAACGAAATCCGTTCGGAGAACTACGCCATGGCCCGGCATCTGCACCTGCCCGGATCTTCCCTGCTCGCCCTGCAAAAGCATCTGCCCGATATCAATGTGACGGCCATGACGGTTGAGAACGGCGCGATGCTGGCCGGACTGAGCCTGAAAGATTCCGAAGTGCGACGCAAATACGGACTGACGGTCATGGCTATCCAGCGCGGGGAGGAGATCACGGGCAATCCGGGCGGAGATTTCACCATCCAGGCCGGGGATGTGGCCTACGTCTTTGCCAACCCGACCTCCTTAAGCGCCTCGGCGCACATTTTCCGCCCGCAAACGGAGCAGGGGATCGGATTATAATATTTTTTCCAGGGTCCAGCCGGATTCCCCGGCCAGACGCTCCAGGGCTGCGCCGCCCAAGGCGCAGATGATGCCCCTGCTTTTGAAATCAGCCAGGGCATCGGCAAAGTCCGCGAAATCTTTGGGTCCCGTGGCTAATACCTCGGCGCGCAACCGGGCGCGCAACTCCTCGCTGTCGCCGCGCAATTCACGCACAAAAGCTGTCTCGCCTTTGGCATCCGGACGCAAGTACGCGTCAATCTCGCCTATGGCCCCAATCACGGCTTTTTCCAGTTCCGCCCGCCCCGGCTTGTTCCGGGCCAGATCGGCTGCCGCCTGATCAAAAACCTCAAGGGTGGAGGCAATATTCGGGTCCCGATAGGAGACCATGACCAAAGCGCCGCTGAAGCGCTCCAGAGAACAGAAACAGCCGTAAGCCCCCCCGCGCACGCGCACGCGATCCCAAAGGTAGCCCGCGCGCAGATGCCGGAGTATGACCAGAGCCGAGCCGTGATATGCATAGCCCGCGTCAAAAAGATTCATGGCCTTGCCCACATAGTTGACCTGAGCGGGGACAAGCAGGGCCTCGGCCGGACGCGCAGCCCTTGCGCCAAAATCGCCCGCTTCGCTCCCGGCTGGTCCGGTCGCTCCCGCCACTTCGCCCGCCTCTGCGGGAAGGCGCGCGGCCAGGGCCGGGAGCAGATCCAGAACCTGGCCGCGCTGCTCCGGCAAAGCTGTGACGTTGAGACTCAAGCCCGCGCGGTGCAAAATCAGGGCGCGCAAAGTTTCCAGGTCATTAAACAGGGACTTCTCATCCGCTTCAATTTTTCCTTTGATAGCGCGCAGATAAGGCAGAGCGCTTAAACCCGAGGCCGCTTCCTCCATGCGCCCGGCCGGGGAAAGGGCAGCGCGCAGACGCGAGGCTACGGCCATATGCCCGGCCGGCACAAGGCCCTGCTCCAGACGGGCCTTTTCCTCAAGGGCCATGCGCAAAAAAAGCTCCCTATCCGAAAAATCCGCCTCGGCCAGTACTTCGGCCATAAGGTCAAAAAGATCGGCAACCTTGTCCGGCGCAGCCTTGCCGCTGAGAAGCAGCACAGAACGGGGCGCGCTCCTCCCCTCTTTGTCCGGCGCGGGAGTCAGAAAAAGAGTATCGGCGCTCAAACCACCGGTTTTGCGTGCGATCAGCATATTCAGATCGACAAAACCACGTCTGGCCGTGCCCATTTCAAGCAAAGCGCGGCAGAAAAGAGGCAGCAGAGGCAAAAGCCGATTCGGGACCAGACCCAGATCAAAGGCAGCCTGGGCATAAATTACCCCGCGCGTGGGCAGGGGGTGAAAATAAAGCTGCATATCCCGCAGAACCGCTTTCTCCGTAGGAATAAACATATTATCCCCGGGTAAATCGGCAAGGGAAAGACGCGGGATAAGGGCCAGATCTCCGGGAGCGTCCGGCTCTTCCTGAATCTTGCGCAGACGCCCGACCAGTTCCTCCGCCTCTTTTTGCTCCGCTTCGGAAAAAGCTGTCTCCAAAGCGGCTATGCGTTCTTTTTCCTCCCTCTCCAGCCTGTCCTGCAAATTTTCGTCCGGTTCAAGGATAACCGTGACCCGGTGCGGATTATCCAGGAGCCACTTGCCGATAAGTTTCTCAAAGTAGCCGCTCCCAGTCTCCACGGCCGTGCGAATCTTCGCCAGGTGCGCCTCAAAACGCAAAGGCGCCAGGGGATCACCGTCATGCAGCCAGGTGGTCAAAGCGCGCAACATTATCGAGAGACCCAGGGGGAAACGTCCACTATTGTTCTCGCGCAGGGTAAATTCCACACTGTTCAGGGCGGCCTCCGCCGCATCAGCGGGTACGCCTTTCCCGCGCAGGTCCTCCAGCACGGAAAGGATAATCTCCTCAACACGCGCGGCCTGCGCGGGAGATACCCCTTTCAGGCCCACAGAGAAACAGAGCTGGCGCAGTTCATCTTCCAGCCCCTGTCCCGCCAAATCCTCACCCAGCCCGGATTCGATCAAAGCGCGGCGCAAAGGTGAAGCGGGCAGACCGAGCAAAATATGCTCAAGCATGCGAAAGCCCAGAGAGGTCTCGACATCCGCCGCTTCCGGCCCCAGCCAGTTCAGTGTGACCATGCCCTTGTCCGCATCCTCTCCCGCTGATACGGCAAAGGGGACGGACAATCTGCGCGCTCCGGCCAACGGCTTTTGCAGATCAATCGCCGGAGCCGGGGGCGGCAGGGGGCCGTCAAAACGCTCCAGCAAAGCGCTCAGGCGTTGCAGGCGTGCTTCCTCCGGGTCATCCCCCCAGAAAAAGAAACGGGCGTTCGAGGGGTGGTAGAAGCGGGAGTGGAAGGCGCGAAAGTCCGCATAACTTAAAGACGGAATATCCGCCGGGTCGCCCCCGGACTCCCCGGCATAAACCGTATCCGGAAAAAGGGCATGCAGAGTGTGGCGTTCCAGAACGGAATCCGGGGAGGAAAAGGCCCCCTTCATCTCATTATAGACCACTCCTTTGATGATTCGGCCCTGCGGAGAGTTCTCCAGACGCCAGCCTTCCTGGGCGAAGATTTCCGCGCTGATGCGCGGAAAAAAAACCGCATCCAGATAGACGTCGATGAGATTGTAAAAATCTTTGAGGTTGGCGCTTGCCACCGGGTAACAGGTTTTGTCCGGATAGGTGAAGGCATTGAGAAAGGTGTGCAGGGAACCCTTCAACAGTTCCACAAAGGGTTCCTTGACGGGATATTTTTCCGACCCGCAAAGTACGGAATGCTCAAGGATATGCGCAACCCCGGTGGAATCCCCGCTCGGAGTGCGCAAAGAGACGCCGAAAACCTTGTTCTCGTCCGCATTGCAAAAAGACAGAAGGGGGGCACGCGTGGCCTCGTGCATCCAGAGGCGGGCACGGGCGGAAAGTTCCGGGACCTCATCTTCACCAAGCAGCGTAAAACCGCGCATATTTTCTTTCCTGTATTTTTTCTATGCTATTTTCAAAGACGTTTTTGTATTTCTTCAATGACCACACGCGTGGCTTCTTGCAGAGGCAAACGCACAGTGGCTCCAGCGGCGGATATGTGCCCTCCCCCGTCAAAGACCGCCGTGACCGCGCGCACATTGAAATCCCCCATGGAACGCAGGCTGATCTTGCAGTTGTCCGGCCCGTCCTCGCGCACAAAAAGACCTACGCGCACGCCTTTGATGCGGCGCAACCAGGAAGCGAAGCCTTCCAGATCATCATTGCCGAGACCGCTTTCGTCCATGAGACTTCTGGGGACAGCGCAACAGGCTATGCTCCCGTCCGCGCTCAAGGTCACGGCGCGCATGAGACAACCCCAAAGATGCATACGGGCCAGAGACCAGTTGTTATCGCAACGTCGTGAAAAATCTGCCACATTCAGACCGGCGGCGAAAATGCGCGCCCCCAGGGCCAGGGAATCCGCGCTGGTGTTGGCGTAAGTGAAGTTGCCGGTATCCGTGACCAGTCCCAGATAGACGGCTTCGCCCAAATCCCCGCTCAGGGACAAACCCAGGTATTCCGCAAAGAGTCCGATAAGTTCCGAGGTCGCGGCACGCCCGTGCTGGACCAGATTGATGTCCCCGAAACCGGGGTTGTCGGCGTGGTGATCGATGTTGACGATCAGAATTTTTTTGTCCGCAGACCCGCCTTTCGCGTCCGCTTCCGCGCCTTCCGGAGGAGGCAGACTTTTGTTGCGGGCGAGAAAGCCCATTTCCGGTCCAGCCCGGCGCTCATCACCGCAATCCACGAAAAAAGCGATATCCGGTACAAAGTCTCCGAGTCCGGCGCATCTCGTCAGCACCGGCGTGGGCAAATTGCGCAGGGCGATATCGGCGGGCAGACCGGTGCGCATAAGCATCCGCGTCTCGCAACCGAGATGCCGGACGATGTGTGCCAGAGCCACTGTAGACCCGACGGCATCGCCGTCCGGCACTACATGGGTGGTCAAAAGGACCCGCTCCGCCTTATTCAGTTCCTCTGCCAGTCTTTGAAAAATCTCATGCATGAATCAGCCGCCGTTCAGGGAAAATCTTCCCCCTGTATAGATATTTCGCTGTAAACCATTTCTTCCGGACAGACGGCCTCCAACATGGACAGACATTTGGCCAGACGGCCCTCAAGACGTTTCCGCTCATTGCAAACGGATACCAGGGCCAGACGCAGACTGCTTCTGTCGTCTTGTGTGTCAACCTCGGCGACAGCGACATTGAATTTATTGCGCGCCTTGCGTTTTACGCTTTGCGCCACGCGCCGCTTGTCCTTCAAACTTGCGGCCCCGTGCAGATAAAACTCTACTCCAAGCAGGCCGACAAACATGCTCACAATACGGCGGCCTCTTCCACGATTTCAAAGGCCTCAATCACGTCTCCGGTCTTCAGGTCATTGAAATTATCAAGCCCTATGCCGCATTCATAGCCTTTGGCGACTTCACGCACATCGTCCTTGAAACGGCGCAGGGAGGATATTTTGCCGTTATGCACCACCACTCCGTCGCGCAACAGCCGCACCCTGGCAGCGCGGGTAATTTTCCCGTCCGAGACATGGCAACCGGCAATAACCCCAAACTTGGGCACTGTAAAGAGTTCACGCACATCGGCCGTGCCCAGAAAGACCTCTTTCTCAACCGGGGCCAGCATACCCTGCATGGCGTTGCGCACCTCGTCCACCAGCTTGTAAATCACGTCATAGAAGCGAATATCCACCTTTTCCTGTTCCGCCAGTTCCTTGGCCTTACTCGAAGGTCGCACATTGAAGCCGAGGATGATGGCCCGCGAGGCCGAAGAAAGCAGAACATCGGACTCCGAAACGGCTCCGGTTCCGCCATGCATGATGTTGATGCGCACCTTGTCCGTGGACAGTTTACGCAAGGCATCGCTGATGGCTTCAAGAGAACCCTGCACATCGGCCTTGATTACCAGGTTCAGCACCTCGGCTTCCGCGCCCAGATCCTTGCGGGCCAGGAATGTTTCCAGGGTCACTTTGGACTCCTTGGCCAGTTCGCGCTCCCTCTGTTTCAGAGCGCGCGCCTCGGCTATACGCCGGGCGGCTTTTTCGTCGCTGATGACGATAAATTCCTCACCCGCCTCCGGGACGCCTTCAAAACCCTGCACTTCTACAGGAATAGAAGGCCCGGCCTCCTTGACCTTTTTGCCCTGGTCATTGAACATGGCGCGTACGCGTCCGGAGTGTACACCGCAGATAAAGGCGTCGCCCAGACGCAGGGAACCCTGCTGGATCAGCACCGTGCCAAGAGACCCCCGGCCCTTGTCCAGCTTGGCCTCCACAATATGCCCCACAGCCGTGCGGCTCGGATTGGCCTTGAGCTCCAGAATTTCCGCCTGCAGGGCCAGCATCTCCAAAAATTCGTCCAGTCCCTGGCGGGTCTTGGCCGAGACATAGCTGAAGGTGGTGTCACCACCCCATTCCTCGGGGACCAGCCCCTGTTCGGACAGTTCGCGCTGTACGCGCTCCCGGTTCGCCCCTTCCTTGTCGATCTTGTTCACGGCCACCATGATCGGCACTTTGGCCGCGCGAGCGTGGTTAATGGCCTCTTTGGTCTGTTCCATAACCCCGTCGTCAGCCGCCACCACCAACACGACTATATCCGTTATTTCCGCGCCGCGCGCGCGCATGGCAGTGAAGGCCTCATGGCCGGGCGTATCCAGAAAGACAATCTCGCCCCGGCGGGTTTTAACATGATAAGCGCCAATATGCTGGGTTATGCCACCGGCCTCGCCTGCGGCTACAGAAGACTTGCGCACCGCGTCCAGAAGCGAGGTTTTGCCGTGGTCGACATGGCCCATGATCGTGACCACGGGTGGCCGCTGCTGATAATCAGCCGCATTATCCACAAAATTATCCTGCTGCGCCTCGATAATGTCATTCTCGGAAAATCCGGTCTTTTCCACCTCATAATCAAATTCCGCAGCCACCAGAGTAGCCGTTTCTATATCCAGGCTCTGGTTGATGGTGGCCATAACGCCGAGTCCGAAGAGGACCTTGATGATCTCCCCGGATTTAAGACCCATCTGATGGGCAAGGTCCGAAACGCGGATAAACTCGTCAACCCGTATCTTGCGTTTGGCCGCCTTGACCGGCTGGGTACCGCCCAGAGGCGCGATCTCACGGCTCTTGCGCGGTTTGCGCCTCTGCTGGGTGCGGGAAAAAGCCTGATCATCATCAAGACCCCGACTGCGATCATCGGAGAATTCTACCGTGCGTTTGCCTTTGCGGCGCGGACGGCGGCTCTCGCCGTCCGGAGCAGGAGGGGGAGGAAAACCTGGGGCCGGGCTTCCGGGTCCAGCCGGACGTCCGGGGAAAGCTCCACCGGGACGGGGTGAGAAAGCTCCACCGGGACGAGGCGGGAAAGCTCCGCCGGGACGGGGTGGAAAAACGCCGCCGGGACGGGGCGGAAAAGCGCCGCCGGGACGTTCCGGTCGTCCGGCGCGATCCGAAGCGGGCGCGGCGCCCGGGTAATGGCGCGAACCAGCCGCATCACCCTGGGCGGGACGGTAGGGCGGACGACTTGCGGGACCTTCGCGGCGCGGTCTGTCTTCAGCGCGGGAAATTACGCGCGCTCCCGGAACCTTGGGAGCGCCTCCTTCCGTAGCGGCAAAATCCTCTCCATGCTCCCTGCTCTGACCAACATTGGGCAAAGAGGACATGGCCAGACCGGCGGCATCGCGCTCCGGTTCAGCGGAAAAAGAAACGGCGCGGGCCGTTTTGCCCGCCGTTTTTCTGGCCTCCGCAGACGTTTCCGGACGGGGTTTGGCTTCCGGCTTCAAGGCTTTTTCCTCGTTCGTCACCGGTTCACTTTCCGTGACCGGCGGGGCTTTCGGAGTGGGATCAGGCAGGCTGACTACCCTGGCAGACTGCTGTGGTCTGGCAATTTTGGCGCCCGCATCCTTTTTTTTCCTGTGTCCACCGCGCTCGGCCTTTTCGCTGCCTTCACCTGTCTGTTCTTCGGTCCCAGAATTTTCCGGGCTAACTGCCGCTGCGGGGGCAGGGGCAACAACCGGCGGAGCCGGGGGCTGATCTTCGGGAAGGGGTGCGGACACAGACGCGGGCGCTGAAGCGCCCTGCTCGACATGGGATTGTGGGAACTGAGGGGTTTGCTGATCCAGAGGGGCGGACACAGGCTCTTCCTCCTGAACGCGCGCGCGTCTGCGCACCTTGATCTGCTGCTTGTCGGCCTCGGCGGGGGGGGCGATCCGGTTGCGCAGACGCAGGGCCTCCGCGCTGGTAACGCTGCTACCGGCAACCTTGGCCTGGATACCCAAATCTTTGGCCGTGTCCAGAAGATCCTTGTTACTGACCCCAAGTTCCGCAGCCAGATCTTTGATTTTCTTTTTCTCGTCGCTCATAATGATCGCCCTTTCGCTTTCTTTTTTGCCTGGCGAAGTGCAAAGGCCTCGCCGCAGGCCGCATCAAGGCAGTGATAGACCCCCCTGCCGGGGAGAATGTTTTTTCCGTCCCACACCAGCGCGCCCTGCGACGAGGTATGCGCGTAACGCGAAAGCTCGTTTTTCGGCCTGCGTTTTTTGCAAATCACGCACATGCGTACCGCTGTGTGTCCAGCCATATTTTCTCCGCGCCTTCGCAATTCCAAATAAGCCGGGCTGCCTGTAATCCGCAGGGCGGACTACTCTGTTTCCGGCGTCCGCTCCGGCGTGGGACGCAAAAAGTTTATGGCCGCACGCAGATTGTCAACCTTGAGCGCAGTCATACCGGCAACGGCCAGAAGATCCTCATCGGAGGCCTCGCTCACGGCATCAAAGGTAGTCAGACCGGCGGCCACAAAATTCTCCGCCGCCACTTCCGCCACCCCGGCCAGTTGCTCCAGACCCTGGCCTATGGCGTTAGCCTCATTATAACGGGTCTCGGTGTAAATATCGATCTTCCAGCCCAGGAGCTTGGCGGCCAATTTAACATTCTGCCCCTTGCGTCCGATGGCGTTGGTCAGTTGATCGTCAGGGACTATGACCTCAAGCAGACCCTCGGACTCATCCACCACTATACGCGTGATCACCGCCGGGGACAGGGCGTTGCGGGCATAGGTGGCTATGTCCTGACTCCAGACCACAATGTCGATGCGCTCGGAACGCAGCTCCTGCACAATATTCTGGATTCGCGATCCGCGCACGCCCACGCAGGCTCCGACCGGATCCACATCCCGATCCCGGCTTAAAACAGCTACCTTGGCCCGCGAACCCGGATCTCTGGCCACTCCCATAATCTGCACTATGCCGTCGTCAACTTCCGGCACCTCGCGCCTGAACAGGGCGGCCATATAATCGCGATGTGAACGGGAGACAATGATCTGCGGTCCCCGGCCTTCCTTGCGCACCTCAATAATCAAAGCCTGGACGCGGTCTTCGCGTTTGTAGTGCTCGCGCGGAATTTGCTCTTCCTTGGGCAAAAGGGCTTCAGTGCGCCCAAGGTTGACTATCCAGCCCGCCTTGTCCCGCCTCTGCACTATGC
>JAISKK010000153.1 GCA_031260965.1 Desulfovibrio sp.
TGCGTGACGGATTGATTTTTATTCATGATGATGACCCATCCGCGTTTCCCTAAGTCCTGCCGCGCAAAACCTCGGTCACATTCAGTTTCGCCATTTCTTTGCCCTCCCGTCTGGCCGTCAGGCAGAGGCTGGCCAGTTCAAGCTGCTCCGCACGCGTCTTCACCTTGCCGTCCAGTTTGGCGGCCAGCACCAGCCCCAAGGCTTCGCCGATCTGCGGACCGGGCGTCTCACCGAGGGCCAGCAGGTCCTCGCCTCCGATCTCCGTCCTGGCATCGCGCAGGGAGCTCAGGAAAAAGGCGATATTTTTGCTGATACTGTGTTCCAGACCGTATTTGGCCATCATGTATAAAAGCCCCTCGATCTGTACGGGGTTCAGCGTATCGTAGATCAAACTGCGGGCCGGCTGCCCGGTCCCGCCACTGCCTGTCTCTCTGTCTCTTGGCGTCTCCTTGCAGCCGGCTCCGGACATCGCCTTCTTTTCCTCCCCTTCTTTTTGTTTCTCTTCGCCCCGGCCATCCTCTGCGGGCAAAGTTACGCGCGGCAGGGAGGAGAATCTGCTGAAGGCGCGGCGGCAGTTCTCCCGCAAAAGCAAAAAAGCCGCTTTGTTTTTTTCAATAAAGCCGAGACGGTCAAGCAGCTCCGCAACCTGCGGGTATTTGGCGTTATCCGTGAAGGCAAGCAGGTGGAGGGTCCAGATATGGGGTTCGTGCGCCTTGTACAGGCGGCTGTACCAAGCCCTTATTTCCTCAACGCTGATAAGCATGGCTTCTTTTTGCGGGTTTATCTTGAGCAGAGGGTGGATCAGGTTGAGCAGATTCCAGTTGTCCAGGCGTTTTAAGCAGTCCAGGGGATTCTTTTCAGAAAAAACGTGCTGAAGTTCGTTAAAAATGCGCGCACCGGAGAGTTTGTCCAGCATACCGAGGGAGAGGGCGTTTTTGATCAGCCGCTCGGTCTGGGAGCCGATGCGGAAATTGAAGCGTTTTTCAAAACGCGCGGCCCGCAGGATGCGCGTCGGGTCTTCCACAAAACTTAAGGAGTGCAGTACAGCGATGGTCCGTTCCTTGATGTCCCGCTGCGCCCCGAAGGGGTCAACCAAACTGCCGAAACGCTCTGCGTTGAGTTGGATGGCCAGGGCATTTATGGTAAAATCCCGGCGTGAGAGGTCCATTTTTATCGAAGACAGCTCCACAGTGGGCAGAGCGCCAGGGTACTCGTAATATTCAAGGCGGGCCGTGGCTATGTCCAGATGCGTCCCGCGTCCTTCTCCGTCAACATAGGAGACAGTGGCCGTTTTAAATTTCTTATGCGACTTGACCGTTCCGCCCAGCAATTCGGCCAGTTTCTCTGCGAAGAGGAGTCCGTTGCCTTCGACGCTCAGATCAATATCCAGGTTCTGGCGGTGGAGCAAAAGGTCGCGCACGAAACCGCCGACGGCGAAAACGGGAAGCCCGAGTTCATCTCCGAGTTGCCCGGACTTGCGCAGGATTTCCACCACCGACGCGGGGAGACGCTGTTTCATAACCTCGCTGACGTCGCTTTCCCGGTGTTCACTCAGAAGGGGTTTGCCCTCCGGGATACGCAGGCTGTCGTCCATAAGCAGGCGGATAATGTCCGTGCGCGTCAAAACCCCGACCACCTTCCGCCCGCGCAGCACGGGAATGAGGCGCTGCCGCTGCTTGAGGATAATCTCCACTGCTTCAAAGAGGCTGGAATCCGGGGCCAGGGTGATGACATTACGCTGCATGTATTCGGTTACCGGCAGGCGCCCGAGCTTGTGCGCGCAAACTCTGGCAGCGGTCTGCTGCTCAATCATGCCGATCTTTCCGCTTTCGTCCAGGGGCAGAACAGGCATGGCTTTCAGACCGAAGTGGTTCATTATTTCTTCGGCCTGATCAGTAGTCACATCGTCATTAATGGTGACAGCCGGAGCCGTCATGTGCCGGCCGACGGACATCTGGGGAGTGATTACAGAGACAAGCAGAGTCAAAAGTTCGTTGCGCACCTCGCTCAAAGGCTGGGTTTTGATGGTCGCGGAGGCGGCATAACTGTGCCCGCCTCCCCCGAAGGAAGCGCAGATCAGGGCCGCATCCACTTCCGGAAGCATACTCCGGGCTATGAGATAGGTTTTTTCGCCCATAACGGCCAGGGCAAAAAGACACTTGAGTCCCTCCATATCCATGAGCTTGTGCACCAGAGTGGCCATATCGCCCAAAAACTCGTCCAGGACAATCTCCGTTATGGATACGGGAACGCCGCAGATAGTGTGAGTGACCGTGCCGGCGAGCATCTCACCCAGCACCTGCACCTGCTCGCGCGTGAGCTCGGAGCCGATTATTTCGGTAATGGCTTCCAGATCCATGCCGCTGCCGCGCAGAAAAGCGGCTGCTGTAAAATCATGCTCCGTGGTTGAACTGAAGGCGAAGGAGCCGGTGTCCTCAAAAAGACCGAGCCCCATGAGGGTGGCCTCTTCCGGGGTAACAGTGAGGCCGCGTTCCATCAGGATATGAATGAGAATGGAAGTAGTAGCGCCCCAGAATTTGACCACACTGAGATCGGCAGGAATATCATTGTCCGAGTCCGGATGATGGTCATAGACATGGATATCAAGGTCCGGGATAGCCAATACGCTCTCGACGTGGAGCAGACGGGAATATTGCCGCGTGTCCACCGTGATCAGGAGTTTGACGGCGGAAAGGTCACATTCTTTGGGCCTGTACAATTCTCTGATAGCAGACATTTTGTCCAGAAAGATCTGCCCGCCCTGACGTTTGAGAAGCGTGGGCAGAAGCAGGGTTGCATCGGGGTATAGTTTGCCGGCCGCAAGCATGGCGGCCAATGCGTCAAAATCCGCGTGGATATGAGAGGTGATCAGGACTTCAGGACGCAGAAGCTTTTGCATGCAGGATCTTCCTTCTGCACAGGCATATAATTTTTCTATGCTCATGGCAAGTTGACAGCTCGGGGCGGCAAATCGTAAAGTTCGCGGATGCAGGGAATTTTGCGCAAACGCCCGGTCCTTTATCCGGCAAAGCCGGCTGTCTTTAAGGGAGATCCACAATGCGTAATATCGGCATAGAGCGCGGCAAAGAGGTCCTGAATATTGAGATTGAGGGCATCGGCAGCGTTCGGGACAGGTTGGGGGAATCCTTTGCGCAGGCCGTGGATCTTCTGGCCGCCTGCCGGGGCCGCATCGCCCTGACCGGCATCGGCAAATCCGGGCTGATCGGACGCAAAATCGCGGCCACTTTGTCCTCTACCGGCGCGCCCGCCTATTTTCTGCATCCGGTTGAGGGGTTGCACGGGGATCTCGGGGCTATCCGCTCCGAAGATGTGGTGATAGCCCTTTCCTATTCCGGGAAAACCGAGGAACTTTTGACCGTATTGCCGCCCATCCGTCGTCTGGGGCCGAAAATTATCGCCATTACCTCCGGTCTGTGCTCGCCCCTGGCCGGGCTGGCAGATCTGATCCTGGATGTGACCGTGCCGCGCGAGGCCTGTTCCATGAATCTGGTTCCCACCAGCAGCACAACAGCTACCCTGGCTTTGGGCGATGCCCTGGCGGTCTGCCTGATGGAGAGCAAAGGTTTCAGCCCCAAGGATTTCGGCCGTTATCACCCCGGCGGAAGCCTGGGGAGCAGACTGGCCCTGGCCGTGACCGACATCATGCACACCAAAGGGCTGCCCCTGGCCTCTTCGGATGCGTCTTTGCGCGAAGTCCTGAGCGTTCTGGACGCCTGCGGATTTGGGGCCGTAATCCTCACCGGGGAGGGAAAACGCCTGGCCGGGATTATCACGGACGGGGATGTGCGGCGTCTGTTTTGCCGGGGGGAACCGGACCTGAGGCAGGCGGCGGCGGCCGTGATGCGATCCGGACCAAGCTATGCCAGGCTTGACATGAGCGCGGCGGAGCTGATGGACCTTATGGAGCAGAAAACTATTACAGTGCTTCCGGTTGTAGATGAGGATCTGCGGGTCCGGGGTATTGTCCATCTTCATGATCTGCTGGGCAAAGGGGCGTTGCGCTTTTCAGCGCCGCAGGCAAACGCATGAATTACGGGGTTATTCTGGCCGGCGGCAGTGGGACCAGGGTTACATCCGCATCTCTTCCCAAACAGTTTCTTCCCTTGGGGGGGAAGGCGCTGTTGACTTATTCCGTGGAGAGGTTTTGCTCCTGCGCCGACATCGACAGGGTGATTGTAAGCGCGCCTGAGGTCTGGATCGGACATACGCGCGCCGTTTTGGACGCGGCGGGTCTCGGCGTTGCGGAGGTCTGCGCCGGGGGAGTGTTACGGCAGGATTCCCTTTATCTGGCCCTGAAATATATTGAGAGCCGCTATGGTCTTGCGGACGAAGATCTGGCCGTGTCGCACGATGCCGCCAGACCCTTTGTCAACGCGCGCCTGATCCGGGAAAACATAGAAGCCTGCCGCGCCGGCGGGGCGGCGGATACGGTTTTGCCGTCCTCGGACACCATAGTTGTATCCGGAGACGGACGCCGGGTGGAACGCATCCCGCCCCGCGCTTCCATGTATCTGAGCCAGACCCCGCAGAGCTTTTTCATCAAGTCCTTTTTAAGCATTTGCGCCGACCGTGACGCGGACTATCTGAAGAGCGTGACGGATGCGGCGCGCATTCTGCATGAAGCCGGGGTTGAAGTCGCCCTGGTTATGGGTGAGCAGAGCAACATCAAGATTACGACGGATTTCGATCTGCGTCTGGCGCAGTTTCTTTTGGACGGGGGGATAAAACTCCCGCTTCAACGTTAATAAGACGGGCAGCCGAAGTTTATAGCTTGCGCGGTTCATCCCCGCGCCTGTTAAAGACGGGAGATGCGCTTCACATCATGACGCATCTGATGGAGGTGGTTCCCAGAGGTTGGACAACCGAAAGCGGTTTCCTGGCTTGATGGATACTCTGTTTTATGGATTTTATGCCCCGTATGCTTGCGCAGCCTTGACCAAATATTTTGACCTGTTCATCCCGGCGTCTTTAGCCGCCTTGTCTATCCGGTTTTTCATCCACACAGGCAGCGTAATATTAACCGGAACAGCCCTGGTATCAAGAAAGTCAAAATTTACGTCTACCAGAACAACAGCTCCGCCGGCAGCAGCTTCGGAAGCAATAGCGGCTTCAAGGGCAGACGGCTTTGGCAGGGTTTCAACCGCATCATCGCCATCATAAAATGTTTCAATAGCGTCCTGCACATTGGCAAGAGCCTCATCAAGCGTTTTGCCACCGGAAAAAACACCCGGAAAATCCGGAACGATAACGCCATAATCTGTTCCGGCATCTTTATGTATAATAATTGGATACAACATTCCCGTTCCTCTATGCAAGCTTAACGCCAGTTTGTTTTTCTACAGCCTTCAATGTGCCGAATGGTATATCGCCTGTATGCCGGTACACCACCGTAATCCGGCCATCAGGGTGTACAAGCTTGTCATGGTTGCGCCCGCCATGATTAACGAATCCTGCGGCCTTCAATTTTTTTATAAGCTCTCTTGCTGTCATGGACTGGCTAATACGCATTATGCGCATAAAAGTCAACCAAGCAGATTGATGCCCTTATCCGCTCTCGCTCGGACTTATCCAGAAGTCTCTGGTTGGAACTTCCCCTGAAAAGCAAAGTCAAATCTCTTTGTTCCTCGATATATGGTCCGTCAACCAGAGTATCGGTAAAAAACAGCAGTTTTTCAACAGCCGGACCAAGGACAGAATCTGTGTTTATCAAGCGCAGCAGTTCTTCAAAAGTGTAGCCTGAATATGTAAAAACATTTTTTCCCAGCGCTTTGATTTGTTCCGCAAGAAAAGCAAGCGGCACTGCCTGCAAAAAGGGTTCCCCGCCGGAAAAGGTAATCCCGGCCAGCAGCGGATTTCCAGCGAACTGCGTCAGGATACTTTGCACATCTGCAAAATATCCGCCATCTTCGTCATGCGTGGCATGATTGTGGCAACCCTTGCAGTTGCGGCGGCATCCCTGGGTAAACACTGTATAACGCAGCCCAGGTCCATCAACGCAGGATTCTTCAACAATGCCGCTTATGCGCAAACTATGCACCGTGCTTGAGCCGATCCTGTTCTTCGGAGCGCTTGGCATTATTAAAACGATCCAAAGTGCCGACCAGATACCCCGTTATACGGCGCGTACGTTCAAAACCGATACCTGCCCCGATTTTTTTCTGAACATCAACTTCTTGTTTCTGTTCTTTATTCCGTTGCGTATCCAACAACATTTCAACTACTCCTTGTTATGATCAATAAATATTTATCAGTATTTTTTTCTGGGAACATCGGGGTATTGTTTCTGTAAAGCCAGATATTCTTTCTCGCTAAGACCTTCGCCGGCTTTTCTGCCGCAACGTGGGCAAGCATCATGTATTATCCCTCTGTAGCCGCATACCGGATCTCGATCCAAAGGATGATTCACAGAACCATAGCCCACGCCCTGACTATGCATATAACGTATGAGCGCTTCAAAAGCCTCAATATTTTTACTCATATCACCGTCCATTTCCACATAAGTGATATGGCCGGCATTGGTTAAGGCGTGGTAGGGGGCCTCAATCTGAATCTTCTGAAAAGCTTTGATGGGAAAATACACCGGCACATGGAAAGAGTTGGTATAATAATCACGATCCGTTATGCCGGGCAGCGCCCCATATTTTTTCTTGTCAATAGCTGCAAAACGTCCGGAGAGGCTTTCTGCCGGCGTGGCAAGAAGTGAAAAATTAAGTTTGCTTTTACTGCATTCGTCGTCCATCCTCCTGCGCATATGGCCTGCTATTTCCAGTCCAAGTTTCCGGGCTTCTTCACTTTCTCCGTGGTGAACGCCGACAAGCGCTTTGAGAGTTTCCGCAAGTCCTATGAAACCCATGCTCAGGGTGCCGTGTTTAAGAACCTCTTCGAGCGTGTCGTCAATCTTCAGCTTTTCGGAGTCTATCCAGACGCCGTTGCCCATCAGAAAAGGATAATTACGCACTTTTTTACCGCTCTGAATTTTCAGGCGATGCAAAAGTTGGCGTATAACAAGATCAATCTGCTCATCCAGCAGGGCATAAAATTTATCAATATCACCTCTGGCTTCAATACCAAGTCGCGGCAGATTGATTGAAGTAAAGCTCAAATTCCCCCTGCCGGAGATTATTTGCCGCCCGGAATCGTGCACATTGCCGATAACCCTGGTGCGACAACCCATATAGGCGATCTCGGTATTATAATCTCCAGGACTGTAATATTGCAGGTTAAAAGGAGCATCAATAAAACTAAAATTCGGGAAAAGCCGCTTGGCAGATGTTTCTATGGCCAGCTTGAACAGATCATAGTTCGGATCTTCGGGATTAAAATTAAGTCCGGATTTAACTTTAAATATCTGCACCGGAAAAATAGAGGTCTCACCCCCGCCCAGTCCGGCCATGGTTGCCAGGAGCAGGTTGCGCACCACCATGCGCCCTTCGGCGGAGCAGTCTGTCCCATAATTTATGGAGCTGAACGGGACCTGGGCGCCCGCCCTGGAATTCATGGTATTGAGATTGTGGATCAAGGCTTCCATAGCCTGATAGGTGCGCCGCTCTACGGCTTTTAGCGCCTGCCCCGCAGCATGGGCGTGGGCTTTCAGCGCAAGTCGCTTTTGGGCCGCCTGCACAGAAAATTCCAGCCTTTGGGCGTAATCGTCCACCGTGCCCATACGGATATCGTCGCCGGCTACGGCCCGCATTTCTTTCGCCATGGATTTGGCTTCTTCCTGGCTTAAATCTTCTTTTATCTGCAAGTAGGAGATAAAACTTTGGCCGTATTCTTTACGAAAGGTTTTTATTATACCTTGAGCCATGGCATAATCAAAATTGGGCACACTTTGCCCGCCATGCATTTCATTCTGATTGGCCTGAATAGCGATGCAGGCCAAAGCTGAATAACTTTCTATAGAGTTCGGCTCGCGTAAATGCCCGTGACCGGTTGAAAAACCATCTTTAAAAAGCGGGATCAGATCAATCTGGCAGCAAGTTTCCGTAAGCATGTAAAAATCTTTATCATGAATGTGAATATCACCATTAATATGCGCGTGCGAGGCATCCTTAGGCAAGATATAATTATCAATAAAAAACTTTGAGCCTTCAGAGCCATATTTAAGCATGGTTCCCATGGCCGTGTCGCCATCTATATTGGCATTTTCGCGCTTGATGTCTTCTTCTCCGGAGTCTGACCAGGTAAGTTTTTTATAGATATCCATCAGATAAGTTTCCGCATCACGGATTTTGGTATGCTCGGCCCTGTATAAGATATAAGCCTTGGCGGTCTTGGCATAATCAAAACGAATGAGCGTTTCTTCAACTACATCCTGAATATCTTCAACATGGTCAATATTATCTGCCGTCAGTTTTCTGCAAACTTTTTCCGTCACATAAGTCAGGTCCGTGTGGGACATCTCCTCGTCGCCCACAGCTTTGTTGGCCTTATTAATGGCATTAAAAATCTTGGTCGAGTCAAAAGCTACGTTTTTTCCGTCTCTTTTAATAATAGTATCAGGCATATAACAGACACTCCAAAGAATCCGGTCGATTCAACAGCTATTGATTATGGGCCTGACCGGGGAAAATAAAAAAACCTCCGCCCCAAAAGGACGGAGGAAACGGATTTATCCCCCAAAAGAACCGCGCGGCAAAAGCCCGTTGCCGAGGGTCGTCTCTCCGAGACGCGTTGATAAAGCAGGTCTTCCGGCTGTCCAGCTTCTTTTCGGCCTTCCCAGGGAACCAACCCAGTGGCGCGCAAGGAAAAGAAGTTTTGTCTGGTTTACGGCGGCGGGTCCGCTCTCGCTTTGCACGAGATTCCCTAAGCCCAAGGGGCGCTCTATCTTTTTAGAAAATGTCACGAAATAATATTTCTGTCAATGTGCCTTGTAGTAATTGACATTGAAATTCATTTTCATTATAGAGAAGCTGTGTCTCTGGCTGGAGCTAGATTAACATTGAATCGGCAAGGAGATTTTATGTGTGCTGTGCTGATTGGCGGTATGGACAGGTTGCGCAGAGAGTATATGGCGGTGGCGGACGAACTGGGCGTCACGCTCAAGGTATTCACGGGTCAGGAGCGCAGCATAAAAAAACAGCTCGGTGAGCCGGACATGATCATCCTCTGCACCGGCAAGGTGTCACACGCCGCCCGGCAGGAAGCGGTCGCCCATGCCTCTGAGCGGGCTATTCCTTTGGAAATGGTGCATTCATCAGGCGTGTCCTCCCTGCGGCGCTGCATAAGTGGTCTGGCCTGAGAAAATATTTTCCG
>JAISKK010000152.1 GCA_031260965.1 Desulfovibrio sp.
CACTATCCACGCCACCGCAACGCCGGCCACAATCGCGGCCAGTACGTTAAGCAAGAAATGCTCCATGGAAGCACCTCCTTGTCCTGAGACTCGGAGGATTGCCCCGCAGATTTTTTAACTCAAAAGTCCCGGAGTGGCAAATCTGTCTGGCTTGTACCCGACGCGCTGTATGCGCCACGCGGGGCTTTGCCGTCCCGGAATGGCAAATCACGCATCAGCCTTAGCTTAAGACAGGCGGGGACTGTAAAGGGTCATCGCTTTTGAATTTTAGGGGGAATTTCGCAGTGGGAATTCTTTTTGACCAAAATATGCTGGACACAGCAATCAGGGCCTGTATCCCGTGTCCGTCGGCAAACCCCCGCGCTCGGCCCAGGATTTGGCCAAACGGTCCATATCCTCGTTCTCCGCGTGTCCGGAATGACCTTCCACCCATTGCATATGCACCTCATGCCCTGCCAGCAAGGAGTCCAGGCGCTCCCAGAGATCGCGGTTAAGCACGGCCTTACCTTTCGCATTGCGCCAGCCCTTTTGTTTCCAGGCGGCCAGCCATCCTTTCACGCCGCCGATCAGATATTTGGAATCCGTTAACAACTCTACCCGGCAGGGCCGGGTCAGGGTCTCCAGAGCCATAATGGCCGCGTAAAGCTCCATACGGTTGTTGGTGGTCAGGGCAAAACCCCCGGCCAGATCCTTATGCGTTTCCTTAAAGGACAGACGCGCGGCCCAACCCCCCGGTCCCGGATTGCCGAGGCAGGAGCCGTCCGTATAAATGCGCAGCCGCGTCTTGTCCTCTTCTTTTTCTGCCATGCCTCCTCCTTATGAATTGACCTTATCCCGTTCGGTGTGTCATTCTAAGTTTGTCACACCAGCTTGGCAATATGGTTGATGATGTTCCAACCTTTAGAAGTCATCTCATAATCAGAGGGAAAACGCATGACTGCTCTGCTTTTTTCACCCCTTTCATTCGGCAATCTGAGTTTGCAAAATCGCATAGTGCGTTCTGCCACCTGGGAAGCGATGGCATCGGAGGATGGACTGGTCACGGATTCCCTGCTGACAATGATCCGCAATCTGTCCAAAGGAGGATGTGGACTCATTCTCACCGGCCACAGCTATGTGCGCCGTGACGGCCAGGCCAGCCCCTGGCAGACAGGAGCATACGGCGACGTCTGCCGTCCGGGGCTTGCCGGCATGGCGTCCGTAGCGCATGCGCACAACACGCCGATAGCGCTGCAACTGTCCCACGCCGGTTTGTTTGCGGCCGCGTCCCCTCCGGAATTGCCCCGGCTTGGACCCAGTTCTGTGGAAGGGGGAAATGCCATGACCGGCAAAGATATGGCCGCAATAAGCGGCGCTTTTGCCTCGGCCGCCGGCATGGCAAAAGATGCCGGCTTTGACGCCGTTCAGATACATCTTGCCCACACCTATCTGCTCAGCCAGTTTCTCTGCCCGCATACCAACACCCGCACTGACGAATACGGAGGGAGCATCACCAACCGGGCGCGGTTCCCGCTGGAGGTTTTCCGGGCGGTACGAGCCGCTGTGGGCAAGGACTATCCCGTGCTGCTGAAAATCAACTGTTCAGATTTTATTCCCGACGGCATTACTCCGGAGGACGCTGTCGAAGTTTGCTCCATGATGGAAAAAGCGGGCGTCAACGGCATTGAGATTAGCGGAGGTTCAAACATCGGATCCCGCAACTCATACCCTGCGGGAAAGATTTCTTTAGGACCGGAGGAAGGCTATTACCGTGATGCCGCAAAACTTTATAAAAGCAAAGTTAAAGTCCCGTTAATTCTGGTAGGCGGTTTCCGCTCCATAGCCGGCGCCGGCAGCGTTTTGGATCAAGGGATTGCCGATGCCGTTTCTTTCTCGCGTCCTTTTATTCGGGAAACGGATTTCCCAAACAAATGGGCGGCAGGCCTCGCCGACGCCGTGACCTGCATTTCCTGTAACCTCTGTTCCAAGGAAGCCAGAATAAACGGCAATCTTCATTGTTGCGCTCCGCGTTAGAGCAGATTGACAATGAAATTTCCATCATAACTCTCCTTTGCGGGACGCAAAAAATCCGCCCAGGAGACGTTCCCAGGCGGAATTTTTAATCTCAGGCGAAATGCTCGCATTGCCTGTTTGTCAGAAAAGAGACTCGTAAATCGCCTTAACGGCCTTGGCGTCCAGGGGAACATAGTTATTGGCGGTCAAACGGCCCTGCCTGGTCATGACATTATCGGTGAAATCGTCCAGTTCGGCCCGGGTGACGCCATATTCATGCAAGGCTTTGCGCCTGATGATTTTTTCCAGAAGTTTTTCCAGCTCGGCGTAAACCACCTCCTCCCTGCAACCAAGAATATCGCAGATAATCTTGTTCACCACTTTGATTTTTCCCTTTGGGTCAGCCTTCTGGTAGGCCTTGCACACCCCCGGAAAAACAGCGTAGTTGGCTTCGCCGTGCGGCACATGGTAAGCGCCGCCCAAGGGGTAGCTCATGGCATGAACCGCGCCGACGCCCGCATTCCCAAAGGCAATGCCCGCATAGTTGCTGGCCATCAGAAAATCTTTGAGCAGGGGTTTTCTGGCTTCTTCGCCCTTGGCGGCAATTTCCATGTATCCTTTCAGAATAAGCCCGGTAGCCTTGTCCGCGAATAATTCCGTATACGGAGTGGATTTCGGGGAAAGAAAGGATTCATAGGCGTGTATCAGGGCGTCCACAGAAGATGTGGCAAAGAACTTGAAAGGCAAACCGTTCAACAGTTCCGGAATGATCACGGCGGAATCGGCATAAATCTCGTCGGCGGCAAGACCCAGTTTGGTATGGCGGCTTTTGAGTTCCAGAATGGCGATGTTGGTCACTTCCGAGCCGGTGCCGCAGGTGGTGGGAACCAGAATGAGCGTTTTATCCTTGACCAGGGGCAGCTTGCGGTCATAAAGGTCGAGGATGGGCGAAACATTCTTGAGCGCGAAAATCTTGGAAATATCAAGGATCGTGCCGCCGCCGATGGCGATGATGCGTTTATAGGAACCGTCTTTCATGTCCGCGTACAATTTTTCGGCCATTTCATCCGAAGGTTCGCCGAGACCATATTTTTCCTGGTACAGCACCCTGGCCTTCAGATTGAGTTTCCCGAAAAAGGGCTGGTAAATATACTCATTGGTGATGATTAAATCATTTTCATCGATGCCGACAGCCCCGGCAAATTCCTGGCAACTATCATAACCGTCAATGACGGGGCGAACAGATAACATTTTCATAAAAGCCCTCCGCTATATAAAGTATACAGGATTCCGGAATAAAATGTTCAAGAATCCATAACTTACGCTAATCACAAACTAAGCCCATATTTCCGCATCGCCCGGAATCTTCTGATCTTTCATGAAATAGGCGATGCGGGAAATGTTGATCAGGTGATAATAAGTCAGGTTTTCGGAAATGGAGTTGTTGCCCCAGGACCCGCAACCCAGGGTGTTGGTCGGGTTCAGGCCGTTCTGGAAGCTGCCGCCCGCCGTAGAAGCGCAGGACTGGTTGACAAGCACACGCGAAACTTCCGTATGCGTCCCGGCATATTCGATGTTCTTTTCGTTGTCGGAATGGACGGACAGGGTATGCCCGATACCGATTTTGCGCAAATTGTCGCGGGCAATTTCAATGCCTTCTTCCCAGGTATCATAACGGTAGCTGGTAATAACCGGGAACATTTTTTCCCAACCCAGCACATCTTTGATGTCACCGGCTTCCACAACCAGAACCTGCGTATCGGCCGGAACGGCGAGACCGGCGGCTTCGGCGACCTGCACCGCCGACTTGCCGATGAGGTCGCGGTTCATATGACCTGCGGGGAAGATCACGGCGCGGAAATGGTCGCGCTTGTCCAGAGGCACAATATAGCCGCCCTTTGCTTCAAAAACCTTCATGGCCTTGTCATAATCCGCGCGGGGGATGATGCAGCTCTGTTCGCCGGAGCAGATAATTCCATTATCAAAAGCGCGGCCCGCAATGATTTTGGGGATGGCATCGTTCAGATCAACGCCCCGGTCAATGAGGGTCTGCACATTACCGGCGCCGACGCCCAAGGCGGGTTTACCGCTGGAGTACACGCTGCGCACCATATCCATGCCGCCGGTTGCGATGACGACGTCCACGGCTTTCGTCATCATCTGGGTCAGTTCCAGATTGGCGATGTCGAGCACCTGAATCACATTATCGGGAGCGCCCAGTTTTTTCATGGCGGCATTCAGATAGTTGACGGTTTTCACGCAACATTTCATGGCCTTGGGATGGACGGCAAAGATGATGGGGTTTCTGCCCTTGATGGCGAACATGGCGTTGGACATGATCGTAACAATGGGGTTGGTCATGGGAGTGACGGCGCCGACAATGCCGACAGGACTGGCAACCTTGATGATCCCCGTGGCTTTATCGCGTTCAATGATGCCGACGGATTTTTTGTCCCGCAAAGACCACCAGATCACTTTGGCTTTGTTCCTGTTTTTGGCGACCTTGTGCTCATAAATGCCGAGCCGGGTTTCTGCAACGGCATCCTTGGCCAGTTCTTCGGCATTATCGAACACAGCCCTGGCGCAAGCTTTCACCAGGGCATCCACCTGCGCTTGCGAATACGGAATGAGTGAGACAAGCGCTTCACGGGCTTTGACAATTTTGTCGTCAATATACTTTTGCAGTTCTTCAGTCGTATAAGTGATCCTGTCGCTCATTTCCCGCTCTCCTTGTTTTATCCTTTCGATTTTTTCAATACTGTCACAAGCTGTTGCAGTTTTTCAGTCTCCTGCATCAAACTTTGCAGCTCGGAATCTACCTGGGTTACCAAATCATGATTTTCTGTGGCGATAGCGCTGATTTCGCCAACCAGATTCGCCACGGCACTGCTGGAATCGCCCTGCTCTTCAACCGCCGCGGTTATAGATTGCACCTGAGTGGTCGCTCCCGTAACTATTTCCTGGGCTTTCGTCAGTGCGGCAGCGGTTTCTACAGACATCTGATTGACCCTGGCTATGGAGGTCACCGCGTCGTCTATGCCGGCAATATTCACCCGCGCGAGTTCCTGAATGGCCAGAATACTATCGCCGACCTGCTTGGTGGCGTTCATGGTTTTTTCCGCCAGTTTCCGCACCTCATCGGCCACAACGGCAAAACCGCGTCCGGCTTCACCGGCCCGCGCCGCTTCAATGGCGGCATTGAGGGCGAGCAGATTTGTCTGATCCGCAATATCATTGATAACACCGATGATTTCTCCGATACTTTCCGACTGCGTTCCCAAATTACCGATATTGCTTTTCAGCGTCCCGGTAAGCTCATGCAAGGCTCCCATCGCCCTGCCGGATTCATTGGCAAGGATGACGCCTTCCCCTACCTTTTCCCGGGATATTTTCGATTGATCCGCTGCCGTATCGGCGCTGCGCGCCACTTCGGCGACACTGGAATTAAGACGCTCCATGGCGACCAGAATCTCGTTGATCCGGCTATTCTGCTTGTCCACCCCCGCCTTAACCCCCGCGGTGCTGCCGGAAATGGTCCTGGCTGTCAGTTCCATCCCCTGGACGCCTTCTTCAAGGCGCAATGCGGCCTGCACCATATCCTCGTTTGCCGCATCAACCCGACGCATGGCCTCCTGCGCATTTGTCGCGGCTTTACGGGCTTCCTCCGCCTGCGCTATCGCTTCAGTTTCCTTTATCTGCACAGCGGCGAAACCGGAACGTAAATTTTGCGCCATGCGCAGCAAAGAATCCTGCAAGGTTGAAATTTCGTCGCGGCCTGAAACCACAAGCTTCACTTCAAGATCCCCGGCGGCAATTTGTTCCGCAGCGCGGGTCGTCGCCCGCAGCGGCGCCGATATGGATCGCACAGTGAACACGCAAAGCGGCAGCAGAATTAGAAGCACTGCGACAATGCCGCCCAGAACAACAGTCATCCGCGTGAACAGACTGCCGGATATGCGTTCTTCCATAGAGGCTTTATGCACATCGATATTATCAATATAAATACCGGTCGATATCCATAAGTCAGTGCCCGGAATCATTTCGACATAGGCGAGCTTGGGCGCATTGGCGACGCTGCCGTCCGGCTGGGGTTTGCCGAAGATAAAGGAAACAAAACCACCGCCACGCTGGGCCGCGGCATACAGATCACTGACATAATAGACGCCGTTGGCGTCTTTGGTTTGCCCGAGGTCTTTGCCGACCAGTTTGGGCTGGGCCGGATGCACAAAAACCACCGTTTTTCTATAAACAAAATAATACCCGGATTTATCCTCCTCAAAACGGATTGCATTGATATAGTTGCCGATTATCTCGGCCTGTTTGTCCGGATCAGAAACTCCGTCCAGGGCCTTGCCCAGCGCATGGGCGATAGTGCGCGTGCCGAGTTTTATTTTTTCCTGCTCTCCCCGAAACATGACTTCTTCGGCATCCTTGATGCCGTCATCCTTAACATTCAGGGCAGTCAGAACAATCACGGCCACAAGGGCCACAATGACAGCGAGCAGGAGGGTTATATTCACGACGATACGTTTGCCTATTGAAAAATTCCGCAACATTTTGTAACTCCTGAGGCACTGCCCATGAGGTGAAAGAAAGACCGAAATCCCTTTGCAGGGTGTTGTAAATTTCCTTTGCGGGTAATTTTACCAGCTTCAAATCTTGCCGTCAAAGTCAAATAGTTTGCCCCGCACCACGGCCCCGTTGCCAAATTTCTCGCGCAAGCGGTCCAGGGCCGCGTCCAGGGAAGCATCGCGCAAAGCGCCCTGTTGCGCGGCCGGATTGGAAAGAAGCGGCAACTGCTTAAGCTTCGTATCAAATTTTGACACACCCAGGCCGATAAGGCGCAGGGGCTTTTGCAGCGCGCAGCCGGAGAGCAGGTCCAGGGCCGTTTCATAAATGGCGCGCGTGGAGTTCACCGGATTTTCCAGAGTACGGCTTTTGCTGCTTTGCGTGAAATCGGCGTATTTAATCTTGAGGGTCACGGTGCGTCCGGACAGACCCTGCCGACGCAGGCTCTTGCCCACCCTCTCCGCCTGGCGCAGCAGCCAGGCCGAAAGCAGGACCGGGTCTTTCGTGTCCGCGGCAAAGGTATTCTCCGCGCTCTCGGATTTGGGATCCGCCAGACCATGCACCGAACGCGGATCAACACCACAGGCCCGCTCAAAAAGCAGATTCCCCGCCTTACCCAGGTGCTTTTCCCAGAAATCCTGCGGATAACGCTGGATATCCCCGGCAAAACGCATATTCATAAGCTCAAGTTTTTTAAGCATTCCCGGACCGACGCCGGGAATTTTGCCGATTGGCAGCCTGTCCAGAAAGGCCGGCACGTCCGCATGGCGCAAAATGGTCAGCCCGGCCGGTTTTTGCAGGTCCGACGCGATTTTGGCAAGGAATTTGACGGGCGCAAGTCCTATGGAACAACTGAGGCCGCAGGTCTCATAAATGTCTTTTTGCAGAACGCGGGCCATGTTCTCTGCCGAGGCAAAGACCAATTCCAGCCCGGTGGCGTCCAGATAGGCTTCGTCTATGGAGGCCGGCTGCACCAGAGGCGAGTATAATTGAAGCCGCGCCATGATTTCGCGGGATTTTTCCACATAGCGGCGCATACGTCCGGGCAAAAAAACGCCTTTGGGGCAAAGTCTGCGCGCCTCAAAAATCGGCATGGCCGAGCGCACCCCGTATTTGCGGGCCTCGTAGGAAGCGGTGGAAACTACACCGCGCGCGCCTGCGCCTATGATCACAGGTTTTCCGCGCAGATCCGGATTATCAAGCTGTTCGACTGAAGCGTAAAAAGCATCCATATCCAGATGCAGAATCCAGCGCGGCGGTGATTCATCCATACATGGCGCTAACTTATTTAAAACTCCACAGTTTATAGCCAAAATAGTTGCCGAGGGCAATAGCCGGCAGGGTCACCACATAGGCCGCCAGTCTGCCATAGCCCAAAAAAAGAAAGAGTTCCAGGCAGGCCAGACCCAGCAGCAGGCTGAACAGGTTGACAAGGGCGAAACGGATGACGGGTTTTGCCCCCCGGCTTTGGGAATGGAAGACATGGCCTTTGTTCAGCACATAACTGAAAACCCCGGCCACCACCCAGGCTATGACCCGGGACGGTGAGGCCGCAAGCCAGGAACTGGCGATCATGAAAACGCAGAAATCCAGAGCCGTGTTGGCAAGTCCCACGCAACAGAAGCGCGCAAACTCCCGGATGTCGAAATATTGCGGATTCTGCCGGCGCACGATCTTGGCAATGAGGCTTTTGCAAGCTGCCAGCACATCAGGTCCCGGGCAACAGTTCAATCAGGGCATGGGCCCGAAAACGATTGCCGGTCAGGTTTTGCCGGATAAAACGCAGGCGCGTGTTCTCGGCGGCGCAAACCGCTTCCAGTTCCCCCCGGCGCAGGGTAAGCACGGGGTTTTCCGAACGGATGCGCGCATAAAGGTTGTGTTTGCCCGAGAAAACTTCCGCCAGCTTGGCAAAAAAAGTTCCGGATTCCAGGCCGCCAAGCAGCACTCCGGCTATATCCAGACAGAGTTTATAATCAATGAGCAGATCCGCAAGCAGCAGAACGCCGCCGGGAGCGACAATCTTTTTGGCGTTGCCTATGAGTTTCTGTACCTCGCCAATATTTTTGTAATACTGGACAACACTTATACAGAAAATGAAGTTCAGCCCGCGTACCGGCAATCTGTCCACTTCCAGATAGGCCGCGGGGTCGAGATGGTGGAAGAAAAGATTCGGCACGTCCGCATAGACTTTACGGGCTTCTTCGATGCCGAGCGCGGAGGTGTCCGCGCCGTGCGTCTCGCGCAACAGGGGGGCCAGGGCCGCGGCCACATGTCCCCGGCCACAGCCGATGTCCAGGAGACTCCCGGAGGAGTCAAAGTCAAGCTCCCGCCGGATACGGCGCACGAAAAAGTCGGCCTGAGCCTGCCAGAAATCCCCGCTCATGGCTTCTTCGCGGTTCCAGTATTCCACCCAGTTTTTGACCATAGGCACTTCCCGGAGCTAAGACCCTTCAGCGTCATTCAGAATTTTTAAAAGTCACAACCGCCATGGAGTCCGGGCTGGTCTCTATGCGGAAAAAGGGCGCGTCCCTGTAAAGAGTCAGCGCTGTCCCTTCCGGCAGCACCCCTCCGGTCCGCACGGTAATGCCGTATATCTTCAGTTGTTCATAGCCCCAGCGCATATTGCGCGTCAAGGGCACGACGGTCATGCGCCGGATCAGGGGGTAACGCGCCCCCACCATGGCCATAAGAGGACTGTAACCCGCGCTGTTGGTAAAAATCACCTTGTCCCCGCCTTTTTCCTCTCTGAAAGCCCCCAGTTCCGAGGCCAAAAGGGAAAGATGCGCCTCCTCCCAGCGGTTCTGGGCCGAAAGCATGTTCCCGTACAGAGAAGAAAAAATCAGCAGATGCAGGCCGATAAATCCGACCAGAGAGCAGGCGAAGAGGCGTGCGAAAAAACTGCTCCGGACGCCGGGACGCAAGGACAAAAGCATGAGGGTCAAAAGAACCCCGAAGGCGCAAAAAGTGCGCGGGGACCAGACCGGCGTTTCAAGAGAGATCTGTACGCCAAGGGGAGTGAGCAGAAAACAGAAAATCAGGAGAGCGGCGCCCGCGAAAAACGGGAGTTTTTTTCTCCCCCTCCCTACGCGCCGGAAGATGACAATAAAAAAAGAGTGCACGAGAATCAGGAACAGCGCGCCCAGGCTGTTACAGCCCCAGTCCCTGGTCAGCAGAGACAGGTAAGCGCCAATGTTCTCCGCTATCTTGCCCGGCAGATGCAAAGGCGAGGCGATCACGCTGTGCAGGGCCACATAGTCGCCGTATTGTTCGGCGTCAAACCACAGGGAAGCCTGAGCGGCATAGGCGACCAAGGCCAGGAGAGCCGGGGAGAAGAGAAGCAGGGCAAGTCTGAGCAGTCGCATCTTTTTTTTCCCGGCGCACCAGACACGCAAAAAAATAAAGAGGGACACAGCCAGATAGATGTTCACCCCGGCCTGATATATGGACAACGAGGCAAAAAGACAGACGAAACAAAGCGCAAAGAATTTTTTCCGCCGCACCCTGGCGCGCCGCAGCCAAAGGAAAGGCAGGATACAAAGCAGTTGGGACATGGCTATGAGAGGAGCGTCAAAGCGGTAGGATAAATTCTCCAGCCCATAGGGGGAAAGGCCGAAAGGCAGGCAAGCCGCCAGCACGAAAGGCGACAGGGGGATACTCAGAGCCCGGCAAAGAGTCAGGACAGCGAGCGTAAGCAAAGCGGCGGCCAGGATCTGCGTGAATGGCGAGGCGTCCACAGGACCGGGACTCAAAAAAAAGAGTCCGGACAACAGATCGGCCAGAGGACGCCCGGCCTCGTCCCAGTCCGCATAGGCGTAAAGAGAGCGGCCCATGTCGTCCAGATAGAGACGGTCGGCGCGCAGGATGGCGAAAAGACCGAGGCAATAAAGGGCAAAAAGCGTAAGGCAGGCCCGCTCTGTCTTTATCTCTTTGAAAAGAAAATCCGGAAGACGCATCAGATTTCTCCGCTCCCGGCAGTCGGCGCGGGCCTAGGGGAAGCGCCAAACTCCGCAAGCAGAAGCGGCAGATCCGGCGAAAGAAGCATCTCTTTCTCCTGCGAGCGTTTCGGGGACAGGTAGCGGGCGGGGAAGGCCAGGGGGGAATTTGCGTCTTCTTCGTCCGCCCGGTATCCGCCCGGATGACACATGACCTCAACTACATCTTCGTCCCGGACCCGGCGCTTTATGGCCTGGAGCGAAGCGCGCAGGCGCGGCAGATTCAGATCACCCCCGGAAACGACGCCCGCCAGAAAACGGTTGTGGGCAACTCCCTCTTCTTTAAGCAAACGGCGCAAAAAGATTGACCACCAGGCCAGACAATCCCGCCTGAGCTCCGCGACAAGCGCAGATCCGGGCGGCAAGGGCGAGAAATGAAAGGGCTCATAGGGCAGGCGCACATAAACGGGCCGGTGTTCGCGGATAAGCTCGCGCATAAGTTCGCCAAGGGCCGGTATGGCGTGGATATGCAGATGACCGTCCAGGCGCAGTGCGGGCGAAGCCCCCAAGGGACGGTAATGGGCGCGGAAAAAATCTATCTGGGCGGAAAATTCCGTGCGCATGGCGCTTAATAAGGCCTTTCTCGCACGGGGAACGAGATTGTGGAGCCTTAAATACAAAACGCCGAGACTGGGGCGAAAAAAACCGCGTCCGTCCAGGAGAGGCGCGACCAGAGCGGCCGGAGCGGTGGGTCGTCCTTCCAGAATATTCAAATGCAGCCCAACCAGTATTCCCGGCCGGGCGCTCAGGGCTGTGAGCGTTTCCGCAGCATAATAACCGCCGGTCATCACCGTCGTGCTGTTCAAGGGACCGTGATCCAGACAGTGGAGAATGTTCCCGCTTATGCCCCTGGTCAGCCCGCAGTCATCAGCGTTGATGATTATGCGCATTTGCCTGTGCCTTTCGCCTTCTGTTTGCGGATTCCGGATAGCCGATCCGTTCGCTGACCAGATAACGCGGCCGTCGCTTGATCTCGTGAAAATTCTGACGAATATACCAGGACAGAATGCAGATGGAAGCAAGAATGGAGGTCCCGGTGAGCAGAATAAGCAGGATGACGGTGGTGAAACCGCTCATGGCCTGGCCGGTGAAGTGCATCCAGAGGGCTTCGCCGCCCACCAGCAGGGAAAAGCCGAGGAAAAGAAAACCCAGCATCCAGATCAGGGTCAAGGGCTTGGAACTGAAAGCGGTAATGGAATCCAGGGCCAGACGCATTTTTTTGAAGAAGGACCATTTGCCGCTGCCGCCCTGCCTCTCGGCCGGGGTGAAAAAAATTTCATGATGCCGGAAGCCCAGCCAGGAGGTCATACCCCGAAAAAAAACCTTGCGCTCCGGCATGCTTTTCCAGGCCTCGAACACACTTCGGTCCAGAAGCTTGAAGTCTGTGGAACCTTCAATGTCTATGGAAGTGAGCAGGGAAAAGACCCTGTAGAAAAGGATCGCGAAAATCCTGTCGAGAAGGGACTCCCGCTGGCGCTTGACCTTGCGCGCCTCGATTACGTCCGCCGCATCCTCCCTCCAGAGACGGACCATTTCCGGGATCAGGGCCGGGGGATGCTGCAAATCGCTGTCCAGAGTGATGATCGCCTCTCCGGCGGCCGCCTCCAGTCCGGCGGCCAGAGCAGCCTCCTTGCCGAAATTGCGGCTTAAGCGCAGACAGCGCAGACAAGGCCGGTTTTGCGCCGCCAGCCGCATCTGCGCAAAAGAATCGTCACTTGAGCCATCGTCCACGAGGATAATCTCATAGTCCAGATCAAGGGGCTTGAGCACTCCTTCCAGAACGTCAAGGAAGGTGTGCACCAACGCGCCCTCGCAATAAACCGGGCTGATGACGGAAAGCAGCGGCATGGTCAGCGAAGCAGACCGGAAGCTTTGGCTCCCTTCAAATTCATTCCTCCAAGCCCGCCCAGACCTCCGGAGGAAAGAGAAAGATTGGAGCAGGCCTCCATATACTTGGTCTGCAACTCCTCCGGACAGTTTTTGTATTCATAGATTACATGCTGCATGGAGACTTTGCCTGTAAAGTCGTTATCAAAGGGATAGCCCAGGGGCATAAGCATCATCTGCACGCCCTGCTGGGTAGGCACGGTTTGCAGCACAGCCGGGTCGCGAAACTCGGCCGCGCCCGCGTCATATTTGCCGATCACGGTTTCCCCGCTCACCAGTTTCGCCATACGAATATCATAAGCCATGTAATGTCTCCTTATTGATTTAAAAACAAAAGCGGAATTCAAACGCCGAGTCCGGCGCGCAGGGCGACGAAATCCAGGCTGTCCGCTACAAGTTGGGCGCACTGGCGTATTTTCATTATATCGCGCAGTTTCTGCCGGCTAAGAAGCCCTTCCATTTTTTTTGCCACGCTGTAAGTATCCTGCCGCACCAGCACGATAGGGACATCCAGGGCCTCGGCGCGGGAGAGGATTATGTCGTTGGGAAGAATATTGCCGGTCAACACCAGACATGGGCAACGACCTTCAATGGCCACAAGCTGCAAATCCGCCCTGTCGCCGCCCGCGATCACCGCCGTATTGGGCCTGCGCTGGAAATAATTCATGAAGTTTTCCACCTGCATGGTCCCGATGAGAAAATTTTCCACCACCCCCCCGGCCCGGTTCCTGGCGCTCACCATGCGTCCGCCCAGACCTTCGGCAAGTTCATAGGCACGGATGGAGGCCAGAAGCGGGTCCTGGGGAATGATGCCGATCACCTTGACCCCGTTGCGTTCAAGATAGGGCCGAAAGACGTTTTCAATCTCATCCACGAAATAGGTGGGAATGTCGTTGAGTACCACGCCGAGCAGCTGTTCGCCAAGCTGATCCTTGATATACATGAGTTCGTCGTAATTCACGTCATTGTGCAGACGGTCGATGATCAGGGCTTTGAGTCCCATTTCATGTACCAGCCGTATACCGTCCAGGCGGCAATATTTTCCGGACAGGGTATTCCCGGCTCCGCAGACAATCATCAAATCGCGCCCCTCGCCCAGAGTATCATAGGCGGATTTGATTTCAGGCAGATAATCCGTGTAGCGCCCGGCAAAGGCGTTAACCCTGAAATCCTGGGTCACAATGACCGGGGTCACAAGCCGGGCCGGCTGGTCCAGATCCAGCACCTCCTGCACAAAAACGGCATCCTCGTCCACGGTGCGCCCTTCTTTTTCCACCGGCGTCACCCCCACCGGCTTCATATAGCCGATGCTCAGACCTTCTTTGCGCAAGCGCAGTCCGATCCCCGCGGAAAGCATATTTTTTCCGGAATAGGCGCGGGTGCCGCCGATATATAGTCCTTTGCCCATAATTGCTCCTGGTATTTTAACAACGAAAAGGCCTGATCCATCTTCGGCTATTTACCCGGATTTTTCAAGCGCGAAGGGCGCGAGTAAAATCCGCGCCCCGGCCACCTGGACGCCGGTGGAATCCGCAAGAACAGGATTACATTCAAATTCCTGTATTTCCGGGAACTCCAGGGCAATCCTGGAGAGAATGAGCAATATATCTTCAAGGACGGTAAAATTGACCGCCTTTTCTCCGTCAAGACCGGCCAGAACGGGGTAGGTCCTGATTTCCCTCGGCATATCATGGACATCGTCCAAAGACAGCGGCGCCAGACGGCAGGACACATCATTGAAGGCGCGCAGGTCGCCTCCCGGCCCGAAAATAATCATCGGCCCGAAAGAATTGTCGCGTTTAAAAGAAATCACCAGTTCCCGCGCCTTTTTGGGGGCCATGTTCTGCACGATGCAACCGGCTATATAGGCTTCCGCGCGCAGGCGCCCCGCCCTGGCCGTAATGTCCATAAAGGCAGTTCTCACCTTTTCCGGGCTGTCCAGATTCAGGGCCACACCCTGCACCTCGCTTTTATGCAGGATATGCGGGGAGGCTATTTTCAGGGCCACCGGCATCCCGCATTGTCTTGCGAGCTGCACGGCCTCGGCGCTGGTGCGGGCCAGCCTGGACTCAAGACTGGGAATTTCGTAGGCGCTCAAAATTTCCTGGACGTGATACTCGCCCAGTTCAGTCAGCCGATCCGCCACGGCCTGCTCAATAACGGCGCGGGCGCGCCTTGTATCGTGGCGGTAATCCACTTCAACCGGCAGATGATTGTCCTTCCAGAGACTCTGACGGTACATGGCGCCCAAGGCTTTGATCGCCGGTTCCGGGAAGGAATAGCAGGGAATTCCGCATTCAAAGAAACGGCGTCTGGCCAAAGCCACTCCCTCCCCGCCCATGAGACAGGCTAGAATGGGCTTGTGCTCCGGGTTCGGCAGAGCGGAGACGGCGTCGGGCAGACCGTCAAAGTCGCCGAGCACGCTGATGCCGGCTATGAGCAGCAGACTGTGCACGGCCGGGTCCTTAAGCACTGTGGCCGCAGCCGCCGCAAAGCGCTCCGGGGAGGCATCGGCCAGCAAATCCACCGGATTGCGGCAAAAGGCATAAGGGGGAAGTCCCCGGCGCAGGGTTTCAACCGTCCCCCCGCCAAAAGGGGCCAGGATCAGACCATTTGCCGGACAGGCCTCGGCTGCCGCCGTACCGATACGGCCGCCATTGCTGACCACGGCCATGGACGGCCCCTGCGGCAGGGCGCAGGAGGCGAAGGCCTGGGCCATGCTGAACAGATCCTCAATCTCCGTGGCTCTTATTATGCCGGTCTGTCGGAAAGCCGCCTCATAGGCCAGATCCTGGCCGTCACGCAGGACAACGCGTTCACCCAGTTCGCCGCGCGCGCCCGCGCGCCCGGCCTTGAACAGAATCACCGGCTTTTTCCGGGTAGCGCTGTGGGCGCATTGCAAAAATTTCGGCCCGTCGCTGACGTTCTCAATATAACCGACGATAACCTTTGTGGCCGGATCCTCAGCCAGATAGGCCAGCATATCGGACTCATCAAGCAGAACCTTGCTGCCCAGGCTGATGAAAGAGGAAAACCCGAAATTTTTATCCGCTGCCCAGTCGAACATGGCCGCGCATAAAGCTCCGGACTGGGAAAAAAAACCGATATCCCCGGACGAGGGCTTGCCTTTCATAAAGGTGGCGCGCAGACCGCACCCGGCAACATAGAGGCCGACGCTGTTCGGCCCAAGCAGGGCAATGCCGTAGCGGCGGGCGATCTCTCCGGCTTCTTCCTCCAGTTGCCTGCCCCAGCTGCCCGTTTCGGAAAAGCCCGTGCTGACGACTATGGCGGCGCGCGCCGGCAGTTCCCCGAGTTCGGCAAGCGCCTGCGGGACCTGCCCGGCGGGCAGGCAGATCACGGCAAGATCCAGGGGCAGATGCAGGGCCGGAATATCCCCCGGCTTGCGCAAGGTTGCAAGACCGAGTATTTTATCCGCATACGGATTGATGGGGAATATTTTTCCTGAGAAAGCGCCCTGCAGCATCTTGTTCAAAAGAATATGGCCAATTTTGCCCGGATCGCGCGAAGCGCCGAGTACACACACTGATTTTGGCGCGAAAAGGGCGGAGATGTTTTTGTGCAAAGGGGCGGGCATGACGAGGCCTATTCTCCCGAAATGAAGGACAGCTTTTATGTATGAACGGCTACAAACAGATATTCCTTATCATTTCACCGAAGTCAAGCTGTTGCGCATGGCCCTGACGCACAGTTCGCGCGCCAATGAGGAAGGGGGAGACGAGGGACATAACGAGCGCCTGGAATTTCTGGGCGACGCCGTTCTTGAACTTTGCGTATCCGAGGAACTATTCAGCCGCCACCCCGAGGTCAGGGAAGGAGAGCTTACCGCCCTGCGCTCTTCCCTTGTCAGTCAGGAAAGTCTTGCCGCCATTGCGCGGCGCCTGCAACTTAACCGGGAAGTCATATTGGGGAAAGGCGAGGAAGCCCAGGGCGGCAGGGAACGGGATTCTCTTCTGGGCGATGCCCTGGAAGCCTTGATCGGAGCAATTTTTCTGGATGGGGGTTATGCAGCCGCGCAAAAGGTCGTCAGCGAACTTTTCTCCGCAGGCGCGACCAAAAAAAAAGCGGCCGCAGCAGGCCGGGACGGCAAAAGCCGTTTACAGGAAGCAAGCCAGCGCATTTTCAAAGAACGTCCCCTGTATAGTCTGGTGGACAGCAAAGGGCCGGAGCATGAGAAGATATTTAAAGTGCGCCTGCGCCTCCCGGATGGAAGGAACTTTTACGCCAGCGGCTCAAGCGTAAAGAGGGCGGAACAGGCAGCGGCCCTTCTGGCGCTCAAGGTTCTGGAGGCGCCGGCCACCTGACCCCTCACGGGGCAGGGCGGCCGGCTGTCTTTGGTCCGCCTCAGCCAAAATTCAGACGCGCTCTTTTTACCCGCCGATAAGGGACAGGGCGAGTTGCGGCAGGGAATTGGCCTGCGACAGCATCGCCACAGCGGCCTGAGTAAGTATCTGGTTACGCACAAATTCCGTCATTTCCGTTGCCACATCCACATCGGAGATGCGCGATTCCGCCGCTTGCAGGTTTTCCGCCTGGATCTGCAGATTGCTGATCGTGTTTTCCAGACGGTTCTGCATTGCGCCCAGGGCGGCGCGGATCTTGTCCTTGGAAACAATGGCCGAGTTGAGGCCCGCTACCGCGGCCTGCGCCCTGGCCTGGGTGGACACGCAGTAGGCGGCGGCATCCGTGGACGCGGAATTGCCCACCCCAAGAGCGGAAGCCGTGGCGTTGCCTATGGAAATGTAGTAGTAGTCCTCATTGGAATCGTTGCCGGTCCCGAAGTGGATCTTCACTTTGCCCGTGGAAACGAGTCCGGAGCCGTCGTGGGTATCGCTGGACAGGTTGCCGTTCAGCAGATGCACGCCATTGAAATCCGTGGAATTGGCGATACGGGTGATTTCCGAAGCCATGGCCTGATATTCGGATTCGATCATCAGACGCTGGTCGGAGTTGTAAGTGCCCGTAGCGGCCTGTTCGGCCAGCTCTTTCATACGGATCAGCTTTTCATCTATGACCCCGAGTGCGCCGTCCGCTGTCTGAATCATGGAAATGGCGTCGTTGGCGTTGCGAATGCCCTGGTTCATGCCCGCTATCTCCGCGCGCATCAGCTCGCGAATGGCAAGGCCTGCGGCGTCATCCGCCGCCGTTCCTATGCGCAGACCCGAAGACAGGCGGCGCACGGATGTTTCCAGGTTTGAATAGGACATCCCGAGATTTCTCGCGGCATTCATAGCCATCAGGTTGTGATTAATGACCAAAGACATAATTCTATCCTCCTTGCGGTTGTCTGCAATAAAACAAGCAATATGAATGCCAAATTTTAATATTCTAATAAAATAAAGATGTTAAAAAATAATTTTTCCGGTTTTTCTAGAATTTTTCTAGGTGTGGCAATTTTTTCCGAATAAGATTATCTATAGAGGCATCGAAAATGAATTTTGATTCGGCATCCAATTCGCAGCGGGAGCGTCATGCCTACACTTGAACCCTTGCGTTCACAGTTGAACGAAGTAAATGACGTTCTGGTTCAGGCAGACGGTTTCGCCCTGCGCATGCTCTGGCAGGGAGCTGTAAACCCCGTTGTCATCCAGACCCTTGGGGACTACGGCGGCTTGAGCATTGCGGAGGACGAAAATCAGGCTCTGTGGTTCTTCTTTTCCTCGGAAGCTTTGCTTGCTTGCGCGCGTCTGGCCGTGTGGGCGCGCTTCAATCCTCTTTTTCTCACTCTCTATGTCTTTCCGGCCCGCTTTCAGTCGGCCCGGAACGGCGAAAAAACGCTGATCTTCGACGAATCCATCCTGCGTGAAGATCTGCCCCCCCCCCAGGAATTTCTGGTCAAAGCCCATGAATCCATGCAGGATACGGCAGAGCGGGTGCCGGGTTTAAGTCTCAAGGAAAAGCCGGAAAGCAAAAATGAGGGCAGATGGAAACTGCTTGATGTGGATGCCCGTCTTCCTTATATGTCCCCTCTTTCCTGGTATGTTGTCCTTCACCCTCTGGGCAACCCGGTGGACCGAAGTTTTCTGAACGGCTGGCGGGAATTTTTCGCCCAGCTTGAATCCATCCTGCAGCGCAGCAAACTCCGCTTTTCTCTGCACGGCGCCTTCCTCATGTTTCCCCTGGAAGGTTTGCATCAAGCCAAAAACTGGTGTCGCGACTTTCTCAATCTGGTCGCCCGCCTGAAAAATGAAGCCCCGGAACAGTACTGGCCGTGCGTGAGCGTGATTACCGAACGCAAGGGGCTGTCCATGAACGAGGATTTGCCCTCCAAAATTGACGTGCCCTGGGATCAGCTCGTTCCGGACTACCCGCACATGCCCATGCACATCGCCCTCATGCTGGACAAGGAATTCGCCCTGCACGAGGTGCGTTTTGCCCCCTCCAGGCAAAGCCCGGATGACTGGGCCAGTCTCTCCTTGCCTGACGCGCGCAACGCCGGTGCAAGTATTCTGCCCCAACTCGCCCCTGTCGGACTGGTCTTTGGTCCGCACCCGCATTGTTTTTACTGTGGACAACGCAGCCATGCGCCGGAGGATTGCCCTTCCAAAAAAATGGACCCCATGCAGGCCGGAATCTGGCCCAAGGTCGCGCGCCTTGATTTTTCCGGAATGCTGGCCGGGGTCAGAGGCATCGACAAAGGGCTCGGCGACATACAGGAATGGAAAAAAAAGGAAGCCTTCATCACTTCGGCCATGCGTGAGGACAACGAAACCGGCACTATCCTGAATGCCTTTTACGACATAACCTGGCCCTTGCAGTTGCGGGCCGTCAATTTCTTCTGGCGGGCCAGAAACAAAGATCTGAAAAAAACCGCCAAAACTTTGGCGAACCAGGACAGTAGTCCCCTCTGGGCGCTGCTTGACGAATACGCGACCAAGGACAAGGAAATCCTGGACGCGGAACTGCAAACCCTGGTCATCAAAAGTCCCAAAGACTACCGGGTTTTGAGCCTGCGCGGATTCAGGACCATGGAACTGGGGGATCTGGAGAAGGCGGAAAAATTATGGAAGGAAGCGGAGTACGCCTCCCCTCATCCCATCGTGCAGTCCTGGCACGCCCTTTTGCAGGGACGGGCCATGGAATGCCAGAGCCGTTTCTCCGATGCCATCCCGGTTTACGATCAGATCTATCGTACCTGTCCCACCCTGCATGACGCCGAGTACCGCAGAATAGTCTGTCTGATTAAAAGCGGTTTTACCGAAAGGGCCCTGCCCCTCCTGACCGCGCTGATTGAGGTGAACGGACATTTCTTCAACAAGGCCCTGCTCGACCCCGAACTGGAGAGGGGCTACATTCAGGTTGTCGGCTGCCTTTACGGACTCTGGACAGCCATGTCCGCCCAGGCCGCCGAGGAGGAGCAGGGCCTTAAGCGCATGCGCGATGAACTCGGGGTGTGGTTTTTGCCGGACAATGCTTTTGCCGCGAAAAGCGCCGAGCGCATCGAAAAGGTTCTGAAAATAACCTCGGTGAAAAATTTTGTGGCTTTCCAGACGCTGGCTACCGGCCGCGCCCAGATTGAAAAGGATATCCAGAACCACATCATGCAGGAGGCGCGACTGCACAAATTCCGTTTCAAACAGTTCAGCGACAGACTTAAGGTGATCCACGACGAATCCGCCTGGTTCCCTTTCCCGCGCACCCTGGCAGAGTTCAACAAGAGCTATAACCAGGGGGTGGATAATATGAACTGGGCGCTTACGGCCAATTTCCATTCCCCGGAAACTTTCCGCAAAGCCCAGGCCCTGCTGGGAAAAGAAGAGGAACGCCTGCAGAAACTGGAGAGCCGCCTGCGTTTTCTGCGTATAGTGCGGGACTCCACCCTCTTTGTGCTGACCATGGCCGAAACCTTCCTCTGGCTGGAAATCGCCGGCATCATCATTATTTTCGTCATTCTGCCTCTCTTCATTCTCTACGGAGACAAGATAGGTATGGCGGATGTCGTCAGCCTGATCGCCCATGACCGCTGGCAGGTGCAAAAGGCCCTCTTCATCATGGTTACGGCCTTAACCTTCGGGGCGGCCAGTCTGCGCACCATCCTGCGCTTTGAGAGCATCCGGGAGAAGATCCTGCGCAGGGCCATGGAGAGCGGAACAAGAATGGCGGCCGACAGGAAAGCGTCGGCCGGGAAGAAGAAAGGCAAAGGGTGAAGAAGAGTGATAACGAAAACTCTTGACATTGATGTGTACGGTAGGAGACGCGTTTGTTTTTTCCTCTAATTGTCGATAAAAGTGAAGCAGGGCTATTCCTTGCTGCTCAAACGCTCAATTTCATCCAACGATAGGCCGGTTGCCTTAGCAATAATATCACCGGATATACCATCAAGCAGCAAATTTTTCGCTATTTCAATCCTGCCTTTGGCCTCGCCTTCGGCCAAGCCGTCTTCCCTTGCCCCGCGCATCCGCGCCATTTCATCCCAACGGGCTTTTTCCCGTACCTATAAAGGAAGAAATACATCTTTCTTAATCCCTGGTGATAAATGCACAGCCTGTGGTGAGATAATTCTCGATTCTGAAGGAAGTACACGGTTTGAAGATGCTATGGAAAATTTTCAGAAAGAAGTTAATCTCACCCTTGTGGATACAGAAGCCATCGCAGCCGTGCGTAAAAAATTAAACCTTGACCAAACTGAAGCGGAGCATTTGTTTGGTCTTGGCCCAAATGCCTTTTCCCGCTATGAGCGAGGGAAAGTTACCCAACCGAGTACATTGCTGATTCTTTTGCGTATGCTTGATGAGCATCCTGAAATGCTCAATGATGTTCGCCGTTGGTCGGATATATCTTTGACCGCACAAGTTTCAGGCACTACTATTTCGTAATTGAGCGGTCAGGATGTCGCGTATGGATTGCCGCAGAT
>JAISKK010000026.1 GCA_031260965.1 Desulfovibrio sp.
GGATATTTCCTGATCGTGCAGGATTTCATCAACTGGGCCAAAAACAACGCTATTCCGGTAGGCCCGGGGCGCGGATCCGCCGTCGGCTCTCTGGTTGCCTATGCTTTGCGCATCACCGATCTGGACCCCATTCCGCATAATCTCCTTTTCGAGCGTTTTCTGAACAGCGAACGCATCAGTATGCCGGATATAGACGTGGACTTCTGCGAAGCCAGGCGTCAACAGGTAATTGACTATGTGAACCAAAAATACGGTGCGCAATCAGTTTCGCAAATCACCACTTTCGGAAAAATGATGGCCAAGGCTGTAGTGCGCGATGTGGGGCGGGCGCTGGGCATGAGTTTTCAGGAAACCGACCGCGTCGCCAAGCTGATCCCGACCTTCCCGCAGACCGGTCCCAAAATAGAACTGAAACACCTGCTCAATGAAGAGGAATTCGCAAAACTTTTTGCCAACAAAACGGATGAGGAAGGCGACAATAAGGACAAACAGATCTATTTTGACGCCGAAGATCTGCGCAACAGCTATGCCGATGATGTGCAAGTACGAAAACTCCTCGATACTGCCATGCGCCTTGAAGGACTTGTCCGTCACGCCTCCGTCCACGCGGCCGGACTGGTGCTTTCGGACAGACCCATGACCGATTATCTGCCTGTATACCGTGGCAAAGGCGAAAACGACGTCGTCACCCAGTTCGATATGAAAATGGTGGAGAAAGTAGGACTGGTCAAATTTGACTTTCTCGGCCTGCGCAACCTGACCGTGATCGAAAACACGCGAAGCAACATAAAAGCCCAGGGCAAAGAAGAACCAGACATCGCAACCCTGCCGCTTGATGACCTAAAAGTTTATCAGATGTACTCCAGGGGTGATACGGACGGCGTTTTTCAGATGGAAAGTTCCGGCATGCGCCGCTATCTCAAGCAACTCAAACCCACGGTCTTTGAAGATCTCATCGCCATGGTCTCCCTCTACCGACCGGGACCCATGGAAAATATTCCGGAATTCATAAGACGCAAACACGGCCGGGAGGAAATGAGCTATCTTCTGCCCGAACTTGAGGAGTGCCTGAAAAATACCTATGGCATCATGGTTTATCAAGAACAGGTTATGCAGATTGCCCGTATTGTGGCCGGTTACAGTCTGGGCGGGGCGGACCTTTTGCGCCGGGCCATGGGCAAGAAAGACCGCAAGGCCATGGAGGCCGAGCAGTCCAAATTCGTCGCCGGAGCTCTGGCTTTGGGAGTGGCGGAGAAAAAAGCCAGGGATATTTTTAATCTGGTCAACAAATTCGCCGGTTACGGTTTCAACAAGTCGCACGCTGCAGCCTATGCCCTTATCTCCTACCAGACAGCCTGGCTGAAAACCCATTATCCAACGGAGTTTATGGCCGCCCTGCTCTCTTCGGAAATGAACGACCACGACAAACTGCTGAAATATGCCGCCACCTGCAAAGACATGGGTGTGGATATTCTCCCCCCGGACGTGAACGGCAGTTCCTGGGATTTCACAGTCCGTGACGAAAAAGTGCTTTACGGTCTTGGCGGCATCAAGAATGTCGGTGAGGAGGCCGTTCGGGAAATGGTTGACGAGAGGAAGAATAACGGACCCTTTGTCTCTCTTTTTGACCTCTGCTGCCGCCTGTCTACGCGCAAGATGAATAAAAGGGCCCTGGAAAGCCTGATCAAGGGCGGGGCCTGCGACACTTTCGGGGTGAGCAGGGCGGCGTTGGCGGCTGCCCTGGACGAAACGGTCTCCAAGGCGCAGAAAAAAAATAAAAACAAACAGAACGGGCGTATCTCCATGCTGTCCATGTTGCCGGAAACCGCGTCTGAACCTGGCATCGGATACGCCTGCCCGGAAAACTCCATAGAGGAATGGGACAACGCCGATATGTCCCGTTTTGAAAAAGAAGCTCTAGGTTTTTATTTTACCAGTCATCCTTTGCAGCCTTTTCGCAGAGATATGGATCGTCTGGGTCTGACCCCGCTTGAGGAATGCCGGGATATGAAGCCGAACACGCCCTTCGCCTGCGCCGTCCTCGCCAAAATCGACAAGGTGCGCACGGACTCCCAGGACAGGCGCTGGGCAATTTTGCAGGTGGAAGACCTGACAGCCAAGGCCACGGCCCTATGCTACAGTTCCGTCTATGAAAAATTCAAAGATCTCCTGCTGCCAGATACCCCGCTTTATATGGAAGGACGGATAAACAGACCGAACTCTTTCGATAAGGATGAAAATCCGGAGGGCGATGATGACGCGCAAAAAGAAATCTCCATCCGGGTGGAAAAGGTCTCGCTTCTATCGGATGCCTGCCGGCAGAACCGCAATCCCTACTGTCTGGAAATAAGTCAGGCTGAAGTAACGCCGGACCGGCTTGCGGACTTAAACAGAATTATATCCCGCCACAAAGGTCCCGTGCCCATGCACCTGCTCCTTGACCTTGGCGAATTCTGGTGCAGGCTCGGACTTGACAAAGAACACGGCATAGACCCCGGTCCCCCTTTCTATCAGGATATCAAAATCTGGGAAGAAGCGGGCGCATAGCTTCGGGCTCTTTGCACGCCCACGTTTCCGGCAAGCTGTTGTGAGCGGTATTGCAAAGCCAAAGGATATACGCATATAATAAAGATTCGCGGACAAAATTTTGCGGTCGCCTTTTTATGGAAAATATCCGCGAAACAGTGTAGGTTGACCCCCTTATGCAAGCATTTTGAAAATTCGCAAAAGGCTGTAAAAACATATGTCCAATATTCTGGATTCTCTGCTCGGGATTTTTTCAAGCGACCTGGCCATAGACCTGGGGACAGCGAACACCTGCGTCTATGTAAAGGGGCGCGGCATTGTACTACGGGAGCCATCTGTCGTTGCCGTACGCACAAACACGCGCGACAAGCGTGTTCTGGCCGTCGGCATGGAAGCCAAACGCATGCTCGGCAAAACTCCCGGTTATATTGAAGCCATACGCCCCATGAAAGACGGGGTAATCGCGGATTTTGAAGTCACCGAGGCGATGTTGCGCTACTTCATCGCCAAAGTCCACAATTCCCGCCGTCTGGTGCGTCCGCGTATAATGATCTGTGTGCCTACCGGCATTACCCAGGTGGAAAAAAGGGCAGTCAAAGAATCCGCCCAGAGCGCGGGAGCGAGGGAGGTCTATCTGATTGAAGAACCCATGGCCGCAGCAATAGGCGCCAACCTGCCCATTCAGGAACCTACTTCCAATATGGTCGTGGATATCGGGGGCGGAACCACGGAGGTCGCCGTCATTTCCCTGTCCGGCATCGTTTATTCCAAGTCCGTGCGGGTTGGCGGAGACAAAATGGACAATGCCATTATGAACCATGTCCGCCACAAATATAATATGCTGATCGGCGAATCCTCGGCCGAACAGATCAAAATGACCATCGCCTCCGCCTCAGCCCTGGACCCGGAACTGACTATGGAGGTTCGGGGACGCGATATGGTAACCGGCATTCCGCAAAATATCGTCATCACTTCGGAGGAAGTGCGCAAAGCCATATCTGAACAGGTCAACGCAATTGTCCTGGCCGTACGCGAAGCCCTTGAAAAAACCCCGCCCGAACTGGCCGCCGACATTGTGGATCGGGGTATTGTGCTTACGGGCGGCGGCGCACTGCTGAAAGGGCTGGATCAACTGTTGCGCAACGAGACTTCCCTGCCCATCACCGTGGTTGAAGACCCTCTCTCCACAGTTGTGCTGGGCACAGGCAAAGCCTTGGACAACCTCCATATTCTCAAGGAGGTGTGCGTAGATTAACGCGCCCTCTCCCAACCGTCTGATCGGCATTCTTATCGTCCTCATGTTTCTGTACCTTGCCCTTTACACCTGGAACGCGCGCACCGGCTATCTGGACACCATAGCCGAACGCACGGGCCTTGAGGTTGTCGGACATGTGCTCTCCCCTGTGGTCTGGGTCAAGGATCGGTTCCGGGACTGGTGGGAACGCTACATGGCTCTGGTCGACATATCGGAGGAAAACTCCAGGCTGCGCACTGAGCTGGAACGCGCCCGCGCCGAGGCCAGCCTGACCGCCGAAGACAAAATGGAACTGGGCAGACTGCGGGAACTGCTTGGACTTGAAGCTCTGCGCCAACATCCGGCCTTTGCCGCCAGAATAATAGCCAAACGCTTCGGTCCCCAGGCAGTGCTGCGCACCTTCACTATAGACAAAGGTTTTCTGGACGGGGCGATAACCGGAACTCCGGTCGTCACCCAAAACAGTGTGGTCGGCCGGGTGCTGCGCGCCTCGCCGCACACCGCAACCGTGCTTATGCTCACCGATCCGGGTTTTCGTCTGGCCGTTATAAGCCGCGAAAGCCGGACCCCCGGCATCCTCACCGGCAGCATAAGCGGTCAACGCCGCCTTGAAGTGGCCTATGTGGCGCAAAACGCCAATATCGCCGTAGGGGAAACTCTGATTACCTCCGGGGTTGACGGTTCCTTCCCCAAAGGCGTACCTGTAGGCGTGGTTACTCAGGTCACGCCCGGAAATGAAATTCTTTTTCTGCAGGTTCACGCCCAGGCCATAGTCGATATAGAAAAACTGGAGGAGGTGCTGCTGCTCATGGACAGCGCAAGCGGTCCGCCTCTGCTGCCGCCTCTGCCGGGCAGCCAGACCAGAGACCCGATTTCCGAGGCTGTGCAAAAAAAACAGAATGATGCGCCTGAAAACAAAACCGGCAACGCCAGGGCCAGATCTCCAAGTCCCTGAAAACAAAAACATGGTCCGGAGCGATGAAAACTTTTTACCGCATCATCTGGTGGACCGCCTTTATAGTCGGCGCCATACTCATTCAGCAGTTCATCCCCGGTATTGACGCCCTGGCTCCCGGCTTTCTGCTCTCTTTGCAGGAGCAAAGAAAAAAACAGACTCTCTGGCTTTTTTTCATTTTTGTTCTGATCCAGGACGGTTCCGGAAGTCTTTTGTTCGGGGCGGCAGTTCTCTGGTACGGAGGACAGGTCCTGTTCTTCCGCTTAAGCAGCCTGTTTTTTGTGGAAGACAACATCGTTTTCATCTTTATTCTCTCAGCCTGCCTTGGTCTTTATCACGGTCTGCTCACCTGGTTCATGGCCGCAATTCAGACAATTCATCTTGATTTTGTGCTGCTTTTACGGGAAAGTATCATCCAGGCGATCATAATTCCCATTATCTGGGGCTTGGCCTATTTCACCAGACCCAGAAGCACTCTTGGCGGCGCACAATAACCATGGCTATTGAAATCGGCTTCGGCACGGACAAATACCATCCCCCCCGTTCTGGCATCTATCTGCTTTTTGGACTGACATCCTTTCTCTTCGTGCTCTTTGTGTTGCGTTTCTGGTATCTGCAAATTCTGCACGGCGAGGAATACGCGCAAAAAGCCCATGCCAACAGAACGCGCCTGGAGCGCATTTACGCGACACGCGGCATTATTCTTGACGCCAAAGGCAGGCTCCTGGCCGAAAACAGACCGGCCTACATTCTTGCCCTTATTCGCGAAGACTGCCCGGATATTCCGGCCACCCTGGCCCAGGTGTCGAGCTGGACAGGCATTTCTCTGCCCGCCCTGCAGGCAAAATTCAGGCAGGACGCCGCGCGCGTGAAATCTTTTCAGCCCCAGATTGTAGCTACCGATATTCCCTTTGAGAAAGTGTCGGAGATCGAACAGCAAATCTTCATGTGGCCGGGACTCATAGTGGAAACGCGCCAGCGCCGCTTTTATCCGCACGGAGAACTCTTCGCCCATATAATAGGCTATGTGGCCGATGCCAGCGAAAAAGAACTGCGTGCCGACGAAAAACTCGCCCTTGGCGATATAATCGGCAAACAGGGACTTGAACTGGTGCTGGAAGACAGACTACGCGGTACAAAGGGCTTGAACAGCGTGGACGTTGACGTGCTCGGCCGCCAGTTGAACAAACGTCAGGTCGATCCTCCTCTGGCCGGCGAGAACATTATCCTTTCCCTGGACATAGATTTGCAGAAGGCCGCCTCGGAGGCCTTGGGGGAAGAAGCGGGGGCCGTTGTCGTCATGGAGCCGGACAGCGGCAAACTGCGCGCCCTGGTTACCCATCCGAGCTACGACAACAATATTTTTACCACAACCCTGTCCAGGGAAGACTGGACCAATCTCGCCCAGGACCCGCGCCACCCCTTGCAGAACCGGGCCATACAGAGTGTTTATCCGCCCGGATCGGTCTGGAAACTGATAATGGCCGGTCTTTTTCTGGAGCAGAAAATAGACCCGCGCGCCGGCGTGACCTGTCACGGCGAGGTGCATCTCGGCTCACACACCTTCCGCTGCTGGAACCGGGGCGGCCACGGTTTCATGAATATGCAGCAGTCCATCATCAACTCCTGTGACGTTTATTATTATGAAATGGCCCAGCGCGTCGGCATAGACAATATTGAACGCTTTGCGACAGCCTGTGGTTTTGGAAGCGTCACCGGCATAGATCTCCCCCATGAACGGGCCGGGCTGGTACCGGGCCGGGAATGGAAAAAAAAACGCTTCCGCGAATCCTGGCAGGGCGGCGAAACTTTAAACGTCTCTATCGGTCAGGGCTATACCAGTGTCACCCCGCTCCAGATGGCTGTTTTCATAAGCGCGCTTCTGAATGACGGCAAAATACTCAAGCCCGGACTCGTTGAAAATGAAGACCCGGTGGTGCGCGGGATGCTGCCCATGCCCTTGCCGCACCGCAGTTTTATTGTTGAAGCCATGCGCGCGACAGCATCCGTGGGTACAGCCCGGCGCATAAGCCGCCCCGATGCCGTGATGGGCGGAAAAACCGGCACGGCCCAGGTGGTCCGCATGGGCGAGCGACGCGTTAAATCCAGCGAATTGAGCTATAAGCACCGGGATCACGCCTGGATGACCGCCTGGGGGATGAAAGACGGAAAAACATATACAGTTGTCGTCATGGTTGAACACGGCGGAGGCGGAAGCTCGACAGCCGGACCCGTTGTGGCCAGGGTCTACGACGCGCTCTTCGGTCCCGCGCCCGGCCAGCCCCGGCCGGCCAGGGGCAGTGCGCCCCAGGGCGGCGCAAACGCCGTTGGGCCGGCGCAAGAACTTAATGATTAAAAAGGTCGCTTCATGCTGGCAATAGACAGACGCCTTTTTACCCACGCCAACTGGACCCTGGTAGGATTCACCGCGGCACTCTTCTTCATCGGGGTGGCCAATCTGTATTCGGCAAGCGGCGTACGCTATGAAGACGGCATCAGTATAGCTCCCTTTTATCAAAAACAACTGGTCTGGGGGGCGACCGGACTTGGCTGTATGGTTGCCAGCACATTTTTTGATTACCGGCATCTGCGCACTATGTCCTTTCCCTTTTTCCTGCTTGCGGTCTTTCTGCTTTTGCTGGTGCCGGCAATAGGCAAAACCGTTTACGGGGCCAAACGGTGGCTGGATATAGGATTCTTCAGCCTCCAGCCCAGTGAGGTGGCAAAGGTGGCGACCATACTGCTGGGCGCGAATCTACTCTCCCGCCATAAAGAACCCCTGCGCTGGCGGGAGCTGTTCTTCATCTTGGGCATCGCCGCCATTCCCTGCGGCCTCATATTTATCCAGCCCGACCTCGGAACTACTCTGCTGCTTATTTTTCTGCTCGGCGGCATGATCCTGTTTCACGGGATTAAAAAATACGTTTTCCGGACCTGCTGCATCGCCATGCCCCTGCTCCTGCCCCTTGGCTGGTTTGCCCTAAAAGACTATCAAAAAGAACGTATATTGACATTTTTAGACCCCTCACGCGATTTACAGGGGGCCGGATACCACATTACCCAATCCCAGATCGCCATCGGCTCCGGAGAATTATGGGGCAAAGGGTTTCAGGAAGGCACGCAAAGCCTTCTGCGCTTTCTCCCCGAAAAACATACAGATTTTGCCGTGGCGGTTTTCAGCGAAGAATGGGGCTTTCTTGGTTGTATAATACTTTTAGCCTTGTTTTGCTTTTTTTTATTGTGCATAGTAGACACCGCCCGAAGCGCCAAAGATCAGTTCGGGAGTATCCTCTGCGCGGGCGTCTTTTTTTATTTTTTCTGGCAGATCCTGATTAACATCGGCATGGTGGTAGGACTTATGCCGGTGGTCGGTGTACCCCTGCCCTTCTTGAGCTACGGCGGAACCTCGACCATAGTGAATTTCATAATGCTCGGTCTGGTTGTCAATATTTCCATGCGGCGCTTCATGTTCAAAATGAATTGAAAATTTTTTGTTTACAGCTTGTGAGGGAAAAACAATGGTCAAAGACGATTTTACAGCTTTTCTTGGTTCAGGCACGGAATATCAGGGCAGACTGACTTTCAAGGGCACGGTGCGGGTTGACTGCCGCTTTATCGGCGAGATCGTGTCCGACGGCAAACTGATCCTGGGTAAAGAAGCCTTTTTTGAAGGCACTGTCACCGTGAAAGAACTCGTTGTGCATGGCGTGCTTACGGGTGAAGCCGTTGTGGGTAAACGCACCGTCCTGCACCAGGACGCCAAGGTCACCGGGACCTTGAATACCCCCATTCTGGTTATGGAAGAAGGCGCCAATCTGCAAGGCGATCTGCACATGAACAAAGATTTGGGACTGGCGCGCATGGGCGATGAATCCGCTCAGTTCTCCGTTCGCCCCGAGCATGAGGGAAATATCTCTACCGAAACGATAAAGCATTGAAACAAAACCGCGATTCCTTATTGACATAATGACATCCAACTTGTAGGTTGCAACAGTTTTCATACCACGTTGAAAACTTCGCCAAGCGGAGCGATGCGCTGTTTCCCATCCAGCTTTTCCGGCTCTCCACGAGAGGGCCTTATGTTTATACAAATGTTATATGGAGGGTTTTACAATGCAAGCTTTGGTCAGAATTTTTGTTAACATCATGCAAAAATATTTGCCTGATGCCTTTCTTTTTGCTGTCATTCTAACTTTCGCGTCCTTTCTTGCCGCCTGGGCCGCCACACCCAAAAGCTTCATGGAAATCGTGCAGGCGTGGGGCAACGGTCTGTGGGGCATCCTGACTTTTGCCATGCAGATGACCCTGATCGTGGTCACCGGGCATACCATGGCGACCACCAAGCCGGTCAAACGCCTGCTTTCCTACCTGGCCTCCATACCCAAAGATAACGCCGGGGCCGCCATGATGTGCATCTTTGCGGCCAGCATAGCGAGCTTCATCAACTGGGGTTTCGGCCTTATCGTAGCGGCCCTGCTCGCGCGCGAACTGGCCCGCAAAGTGCAAAATATGGACTACGCCTTCGTGGTGGCCGCCGGATACGGAGGATTTATCATCTGGCACTCGGGCCTCTCCGGTTCTGTCCCGCTGGCCATGGCCACGAAGGGACATCTGATGGAAAAGGCCATCGGCATCATCTCCACCACGGATACAATTTTCTGCCTGCCCAACCTGCTGATCACCGCGGCGATAATTATCACGCTTCCTTTGCTGATGAAGCTGATCGCCCCCGCAAAAGCTGATATCAAGGTTGTGGACCCGGCTTTGCTGGTGGAAGCGGCCGAACCGGAAGAACCCAAGAACAAAACCTTCGCCCAGAAGCTGGAATACTCCCGCATCATCACTGCCCTGCTGGGCGCTATGGGCGTTATTTATCTTGCCCATTACTTTTATACCTTCGGCGCGCTTAATCTTTCTCTGAACATCGTAATCTTTGTGTTCATGTGGCTTGGCATCATCATGCATGGCACACCCATCGCCTATGTACGGGCAGTAAACGAGGCCATCAAGGGCGCCGGCGGAATTGCCGTGCAGTTCCCTCTCTATGGCGGCATTCAGGGCATCATGCTCGGAACGGGCCTTGGAGCCATGATCACCAACTGGTTTATCTCTTTCTCCACTGATGCGACTTTCCCTTTCTTCACCTATATCGCCAGCGGCGTGCTTAACTTCTTTGTGCCCTCCGGCGGCGGGCACTGGGTGGTAATGGGACCGGTGATCATTCCGGCGGCTGTCACCATCGGCGCGCCTGTCGCCAAAGTGGCCATGGCCATCGCTTACGGCGACCAATGGACAAACATGGTACAGCCTTTCTGGGCCCTGCCCTTGCTCGGCATTGCCAAACTCGGCCCCAGAGACATCATGGGCTACACTACCATGGTCATGATTTGGGCCGGCATCGTCATGGGCGTCGGCTTGCTCCTCCCCTGGTAAAAAAAAACGGCTGCGCGCCGCATGTCCTTGTAACGATAACCCCCCTTAAGACTTAAGTCTGAAGGGGGGTTATATTATTGAACTCAGGGCTTTGTTCCTGACTCTACGAGGGGCAGCGCCCCTCCATTTGCTTTATTTCATTTCCCTTTTCCAGCCGCCTGATCTTCACGCAGGAATTTGATCAAAGAAAGTTCCCTGGCCGCGCGGCGGCTCCATGTCCCGTCAGTGGGGGGAGCGCCGTAGAAGGCCCTGAAAGCATACGTTTTCAG
>JAISKK010000025.1 GCA_031260965.1 Desulfovibrio sp.
GCGCTTTACGGTTACAGGTCTGATGAGGATTCCCTCACCTACTTGTGAAACTTCAACTACAGACCCTCCCTTCAAAGGGCTTGGCGAGTGTAGGGAATCATGAGTATTGCCCGGACCGAAACGGACTACAGGCGATCCTCACGGGTCGTCTTTTCTTTTGGTGCGCCCGGCAGGGCCATGAACGCAGGTCTCGCGATCCTCAGGGCGCCTTTGTCTCTCTATTGACATTCAATGCTATCTTGATAAAATATCAGGATAAAATATAGGTTGTAATTTTTCCTCACAGGCGGGCGTATGAAAATAATAGACTGTATTCAGCAAGGAAAGCCTTTTTATTCCCTGGAATTTTTTCCTCCGAAAGATAAGGGGGCCTGGCCGGATTTTTTCACTTCGGTTGACAGACTGCGCGCCATCAATCCCCTATTTTGTTCCGTAACTTACGGAGCGGGAGGCAACGCTGCCGCCGGGACCATGGAAATAGCTTCGCGCCTGACCGGTCTCGGCCTTACAACCATGACCCACTTGACCTGCGTGAGGGCGGAGCCGGATTCGATCCGCGCTTATCTCCTCCAACTGGAGAAGGCCGGGGTGGCGAATATTCTGGCCCTGCGCGGGGACCCCCCGGCGGACAGGGAAATGCGCTGGGAAGACTGCCATTTCACCTACGCTTCCGATCTGGTGGCTTTTGTGCGCCGGGAGTTTCCCGACTTTGGTATCGGCGTTGCGGCCTATCTTACACCGCATCCGGAATCCGCCTCCTTTGCCGAGGATCGTCAACATACGGCCATGAAAATCAAGTCCGGCAGCGATTTTGCCGTTACCCAGCTCTTCTTCGACAGCCGGGAATATTTTGAATATGTGGAGCAGATGCGCAAACTTGGGATAACGCAACCCATTCTGCCCGGAGTGCTGCCCGTGCAGAGCCTGGAAGTGTTGCGCCATGTGCTGGGTTTAAGCGGCTGCAATATCCCGGCCAAACTTTATCTGGCTTTGGAAGCGGCGGATCGCAAGGGCGGGGCCGAGGCTGTCAAAGAGGCCGGAACAGCCCACGCTGTGGAACAGATTCGCCGACTCCTGGCCGGAGGAGCCCCGGGTGTGCATCTGTACACCATGAACAAGGCCGATCTCTGCCTGCGTATAGCCGAGCGGGTCGGTCCTCTGTGACGCATTCTTTACCCGCGCCGGAAACGGTGCGCCGTATCCTCGCCTGTCAGCTCCGGCAGATTGGCGATGTGTTGCTCGCCACACCGGCCATCGAACTTTTGGCCAGACATTATCCGGGAGCTGAACTTCACGTTTTTACAGAGAAAAAATGTCTGCCCGTTCTGGAAAACAACCCTTTTATCAGCAAAATTATCTCCCTGGACAAAGAGGCCCTGCGCAGCCCTTTGCATGAATATATGTTTTACCACAGGACTACGGCCGGACAGTACGATATGCTCGTGGATTTTCAGCAACTGCCGCGTTGCCGGGCGGTGGCCGCTCTCTCCGGGGCTGGCGTGCGGCTTTCTTTCCCGCCCCCCTGGTATCTGCGTCCCCTTTATACGCACTGGTTCAAACCTGCTCCCGCTTATGCGGCCGCCTACAAGGCGGCCGTGCTGACCCCGCTCGGCATTGTCTGGCAGGGGGAAGGTCCGCGCCTCTACTTGCGCGACGAGGAGCGAGCTGAGGCCGGGCTTCTGCTTTCCGCCCTGGGGCTGGCCGGGAAGAAATTTATCAACGTGGCGGCCAGCCACCGTTATGCCCCAAGACGCTGGCCGGCGCGCCATTATGCGGCCCTGATGGATATGCTGGCCGAGGCGGAACCTGGTTTGTATTTTTTTCTTACTTACGGACCGGGAGAGGGTGAGTATATACAGAAACTTCGCACCATGACCCGCAATGCAGAAAGACTGGTCACTCCCGTTGACTCCCCCCCGGGCTTACGTTTGATCGCGGCCTGCATGGAACAGGGGATTATGCAACTAGGCAACTGTTCGGCGCCCCGGCATCTGGCCGTGGCTCTGGGTGTGCCGAGTTTTACCATTCTCGGGGCCAGCGGACCGGGCTGGACCTTCCCTGCGCCCGAGCACACGCATATCTCGGCCGCGGAGTTCATGCCCATGCCCTGTTCCTTTTGCGGCCGGAACAGTTGTGATAACGGCCTTGCCTGTCTTGAAAAACTCACCCCGGATCTGGTGTTTCCGCGTGTTATGAAACACCTGCGGCTTTACGCCGGGTAGGGCTGCTGTTTTTCTTTTGCCTTTTCAACCGGATTTTTGCTTTGCCTGCCGTAAATGCGGGCCAGTTCCGCAAGCCAGGCCCAACCCGCCCCGCTCATCTGCTCCGGATTAAGCCTCCAGCTCCAGTTGCCCCCGGCTATGCCGGGGATGTTCATGCGGGCTTCCCCGCCCAGATTGAGGGCGTCCTGCGCTGGCAGGATGCAGCATTCGCCCACGGAGGAAAAAGCCAGGCGGGCCAGAACGCGGCAGACCCCCGCCTCGTCAGTATCCTGGCCGCTGTACAGGGTCAGATTTTCCCGTTCGTAAGGGCTTAGGGAAGAAAACCAGGCGCGGGTGGGGGCGTTGTCGTGCGTGCCCGTATAGACGCAGGAGCGTTCATTGTGATTGTGGGGAGCATTGTCATTGTCCCCGGTTTCGCCCCCAAAGGCGAACTGTACAACGCGCATGCCGGGCAGGTCAAAGCGGGCCATGATCTCGCGCACATCCGGAGTGATGAGACCCAGATCCTCCGCCAGAATGGGCAGGGACCCGAAGTGGGCGCGCAGGGCGTTCAAAAAAGCGGCGGCCGGGGCTTTTCGCCACTGTCCGTTTACGGCGGTGCTTTCTGTTTCCGGGATCTCCCAGTAGGCGCATAAGCCGCGGAAATGGTCCAGACGGATGCGGTCCACAAGTTTCAAGGCGTGACCCAGGCGTTTTTTCCACCAGTCAAAGCCGTCCTTTTCCATGCTTTCCCATTTATAGATCGGCGATCCCCAGCGTTGTCCGGTGAGGCTGAAATAATCCGGCGGCACTCCGGAGACGGTGATCGGGCGCATGTCCGCATCAAGATTGAAATTTTGCGGATTGGACCAGCAATCGGCGCTGTCATGGGTCACATAAATGGGGGCGTCGCCGAGAATCTGGATGCCGCGTTTGGCGCAGTAGGCATGCAAGTGTTGCCATTGCGTATGGAAAAGATACTGGATGAACTTTTCCCGCAGGATGGAGTGGGAAGCGTGTCTATCCCAGTCCTCCAGAGCTTCGGGCGCACGCAGACGCAGGGGGGCGGGCCATTCGAACCAGGGGGCGTGGTGCTGCACTTCCTTGACAGTGCAAAAGCGGGCGAAGTCGTGCAGCCAGGGGTCGTGTTCCCTGCAGAAGCTCTGGAAGGCTTCATTATGCGCAAGTTGCGGGGCATTGCGCTCAAATGCCGCCGTAAGCAGATGCGCGCGATGCGCCTCAACGGCCGCAAAGTCAATTCGGGCAGGGTCGGTGGCAAGGTTGCGGTTTTCCACGCAGTTCAGGGCCGTTTCTATATCCGCAGCGGACACATAGCCGTCCTCAAGCAGCAGTTCAGGGCTGATGAAGAGGGGATTGCCGGCAAAAGCCGAGGGGGATGAGTAGGGTGAGTTGCCGATAAAAGAGGAGGTGGGGGTCAGGGGGAGAATCTGCCAGACCGAAGCCTGGATCCCGGCCAGGAGATCGGCGAAGGCAAAGGCGGCCGGGCCGAGATCACCGATGCCATATCGTGAAGGCAGAGAGGAAATGTGCAGGAGCAGCCCGAAAGCGCGCATGTGACCCCCGGATCGGGTTTTATTCATACATGAAGCGGATATCAGTCAGCCCCCGGTTTTTTTCCAGGGCGATGTTGAGCAGGGAATCCATGAGGTCCGCGAACAGGGAATCCTTTTTTTTCGGTCCGGGCAAAAGCTTGTATTCATCGCCCGCGAGTCCGCATTGGCTTTGAATATAACGCAGGGCGACATGAAAATCGCCAAGCTCGTCCACCAGCCCCAAGGCCAGGGCCTGGCGCCCGGTCAGAGCCCGACCGTCGGCCGCCTTCAGCACCTTGTCCATTTCCAGTTCCCGCTCATTTGCGACGGTCTTGATAAATTCCTCATACATATCCGCCAGCAGGGAACGTAGGTAGGCTTCTTCTTCGGGGCTCATGGGCCGGCTGATATTCCCGGCGTCCTTGAGTCCTCCGGTGGTCAGGGTTTTTTCGGCAACGCCGATAGTACGCAACAGTCCCTCCAGATTTGGGACCTGCATCTTTACCCCGATGCTTCCGGTCACAGTGGAGGGACCGGCGAAAATTCTCTGTGTGCCGAGGGCGGCGTAATATCCGCCCGAGGCTGCCACTGCGCCCATGGAGGCGGCGGTGGGTTTGACCAGACTCAGGCGTTTCACGGCGGCGAATATTTCCTGCGAAGCCCCTACGCCCCCGCCGGGCGAAACTATGCGCACGACCGCGCCCTTAACGTTGCTGTCCACGATTATTTCGTCAATGAACGCGACGATTTTGCCGGAATCCATAATCAGACCTTCAATATTGACCACGGCGATGTTCGCCTTGAAGGCCGTTCCTTCCCCAACCATTTTACCGGCGCCAAAAACTGCGCTTAACAGCAGCAGCACGCCGAACACAAAAAGCAGGGGATGACGTTTGCGCCAGGGCTTTTTTGCCTCCGCTCCCAGAGGGACGCGAATCCAGGTCTCACCGGACTCGCTCATCGGGCGCGTTCCTCAAGCACAGCCACAGCAGGCAGAACCTTGCCTTCGAGGAATTCCAGAAAGGCGCCGCCGCCCGTGGACATATAGGATATGCCGCTTTCCTGTCCGTATTTTTCAATGGCCGTAAGCGTGTCCCCGCCCCCGGCCAGGGAAAAGGCCGGACTGGCGGCGATGGCCGCGCACAGGGTTTTTGTGCCTTGGCCGAACTGGTCAACCTCAAAGGCCCCGACCGGCCCGTTCCAGAGGATCGTTTTGGCCTTCATCAGAATGTCGGCATAAATGGCCGAGGTTGCGGGGCCGATATCCAGGATCATGTCCTCGCTTGTGACCTCGGCGACCTTTTTTACCACAGCCGGGCTGGCGGCGGAAAATTCCCGGCCCACAACCACATCAACCGGAATGGGGATATCGCCTCCGGCCTTTTTGGCGGCTTCGATCAGCCGTTTGGCCTCGTCCACCAAGTCCTCTTCACAGAGGGATTTGCCGATAGGGAAACCGGATGCCTTGAGGAAATTGTTGGCAATGCCGCCGCCCACGATCAAGCGGTCCACTTTGGAACTCAGACGATCCAGGATGGTCAGTTTGGTAGAAACCTTGGAGCCGCCGATTATGGCCACCAGAGGGTGTTCGGCCTTGGCCATGGCGCGTTCCAGAGCCTCAAGTTCGTTGTAAAGCAGAGGACCGGCGCAGGCGACGGGGGCAAAACGGGCCACGGCGCTGGTCGAGGCCTGAGCGCGGTGGGCCGTGCCGAAGGCGTCCATGACGAAGATGTCGCAGAGGGCGGCATATTTTTTGCCCAGTTCCTCGTTGTCCTTGCCTTCGCCCTTGTTGAAGCGCACATTTTCGCAAAGGACCACCTGCCCTGCATCCATTTTAATTTCTTTTTCAAGATAGTCGGCGATCAGGGGCACTTCGCAGCCCAGGAGTTCGCCAAGGCGTTTCGCAACCGGGGCAAGGGAATCCTCGGCGTTGAAAACTCCTTCAACGGGACGGCCCAGATGGGACATGAGCAGAACTTTGGCTCCTGCCTGCATGGCAGCCCGAATGCCGGGCAGAGATGCGGTGATGCGGGCTTCGCCCGCGACCTTGCCGCTTTTGATCGGCACGTTCAGGTCTTCGCGAATCAGCACCCGTTTGCCGGTCAGCGGCAAATCCGTCATTTTCAACACATTCATATGACATTCCCCCTGCTGGGATAAATATTTAGGACATTCTGGTATGATAGACGAACATTGCCGGACCGTCAATGCGCGCCCGGCAAGGGTTGCGGGACAGGATCTATTTGTGGCGGAAAATTCTCAGGGCGATGAGTCCAGCCCCGGCGCAGATGCCCATGTCGGCCAGGTTGAAGGCCGGCCAGTGCAGGGTCCCATAGTGAAAATCCAGAAAATCGACAACTGCGCCCAGACGCAGGCGATCCGCAAAATTCCCGGCCGCTCCGCCCAGGATTAAACCCAGGGCGAGGAGAAAGACTTTGTCTTTTCCGTCTTCGGACCGGGCCAGAAAAAAGACCGTCCCGCAGGCAACCAGGGTAGCCAGAAAAAAAAACCAAATTTGCCAGTTGCTTGAGGGATCGTTCAGAAAACCGAATGCCGCCCCGAAATTGCGCACCAGGACGAGATTGAAGAAATCCGTTATCCGGATGCTTTCATGGACGGAGATGTGTTTCAACGCCAGATGCTTGAAGACCTGATCAATGGCCGTAAGTAAAAGGGCAGGGACAAGCAGCGGGGTATAACGCACGTTTCAATACCGGTCATTTGCCCCGCAAAGCCCGTGTTTCGCCCCAAGCCAGGGTTTTGCCCTTTTGTCCGATGCTAGGCTTTGTTTTAACGCTTGTGCTCGTGTCCGGTTGGGCTTTTTTCTTTTTCTTCTTCGGTTTTTGCTCGTCGTCAGTTTTGTCCGCTTTGGCGCTCCCGGCTTTATCCTCTTTTACACCGTCAGATTTTGTCGTTTTGGGTCTGTCAGCCTTGTCCGCCTTGGATGAAGCGCCGGATTTGCTGCTTTTGCTGTCTTTGGGGGTATCGGATTGCGGGTTTTGCGCCTTCGCGCCGGAATCTTCCCCGGAAGTGGCTTTTACTTTTGCGCCCGCGCCGAGGATTAGCGCCCTGCCTTGCCAGGGACCGAGGGAAATGGTTATGTTTTTTTCGGAAATGGAGTGGCTGCCGCCGAGGCTTATCGAGGTAACGCGTCCAGCCACCTGGGCCAGACCAGGAACATCGGCCAGACTTATGGTTTCGTTCACGCTTTGCCGGGAAAAGTTGCACAACGAAAGCAGGAAACTGCCGTCGCCAAGGCGGGTGACCAGAGCTATGCTGCCTGCGTTTTTGGTTTCGGGCCGGGCGATCAACTGTCCCCGGCTGACCGCGTACTGCGCGCGCAGACGCAGGAAATCTCCAATTTTGCTCAGGAAGGAATCCTTGGCGTGCACCTGTACGAAAGGAGAGGGATAGATCTGCGGCGCTCTGGGCGCGCCCATTGAAGAGACGGTGGCAAGTCCGGCGCTTCCCAGGGCGTAGCCGCCCCGGACTACGTTCTGGATTTGCATTTTGTCTTCAGCGCCGGCTGAATTTCCGGCGCTGAGGGGCAAAACGCCGCACAGATCCTGCCCTGCCAGCATGAGGACGCCAGGTTGCATGGCTTTGAAAAATATGAGCAGGCTATGGCCCTTGCTTATCTCCCCGCTTGCGCCCTGCGCCGTATCCGGCGCGCCCGCATTCAGGGCCAGGGCGGCCAGACCGGGACCGGTGCTGTAAAAATGGCTGTCCTGCACCGGGGCGGGGTTCAGGGAAGAGATGGCCGCGCGCATGGCGGAACGGGCCGAGTCGCGCAGAGCGGCGGCTTTTTCATCGCCGGTTGCGGCCAGATGACCAAGATAGGGCAGGGAGTAGTTTATGCCGTCCTGGGCGGGCATGACATGCACAAGGCGGGAGGCGTCAATTCCGAGGCGTAGGGCTTCATCGGCCATGAAACGGGCCAGGGCGGCGTCGCCGGTCAGCAGTGCGTGTTCGGAGGCCGGGGAAAAAACGCCGTCGAAAAGGAAATCCACTCCGGAGGATAAAAAGTCCCGAAAAACGTTCAGGGGCAGATTGTCGTCACGCAACCAGTTCCAGGCCCCGTATCGGTGGATTTCCCGGCCCATGGACTGCGCGGCGGTGCGCGCCGGCTCAATGCTGAAGGCTGTGCCCTGGGAGTCAAGTACTGGTTCCAGTCCCTGGAAGGCCTCAAAGCGCATGCCGATGAGCCCCTGACCCTGTAATCCGACCTGGCGAACGGCGCTGCCCGACAGGATGCGGTGCGCTGTCTGGGAAGGGTCTTCCCAGTTTAAGACCGCATAGTCGGGGCTTTGGTAATAACGGTAAACCCAGCGGTGGTTGTTGCCGTCAACGCCACGGACCAAACCCGTCGCCGCCCAGCCTCCGCCCCTGCCCAGGGGGGAGACTTCGTCGCGCATGGCTTTGGGCAACAGTCCTTTCTGATGCAGGGCGTCAACCTGCCCCTGACCCAGAGAGGCTCCGTTCCATTCCGTGGTGACCTCCGGCAGCAGATTCCAGGTGTCCTCCGGAATCTCCACCATGCAATAGATGCCCGGGTATTCGCGCACTCCGCGCACGGCCAGGAAAAAATCCGGACCTTGTCCGGTAGCGGCGGGGATTAAATCCGAGCCGAGAATGGACTGGTTGGAGATTATCCCCTGCATCAGCCTCTTGTACTGGTCGTCCGTGCCGGCTACGCGGGAAAAATCATACTGCACGACATCGTCACCCATATCGGAACCTTTGCGATTCGTAGCCCAGAGAAAACCGCCGCTTTGCACGGGGGCTATATAGAGACCCTTGGCCCCGATTTCGCGCAGAACAGACCAGGTGGAGGAATCGGCAAGCTGGCTGAAGACGGTATTGCGCGGGGAAGTGAGCATGGTCAGCGGATGCAGCAACAGCCAGGTATCGGCGTAGGCGAGCAGACCCGCAGGTCCGCCGGCTACGGACGAACGCCAGGCCAGTTCGCTTCCGGAAACCACCTTGGCCATATCCGAAGCCTTGAAGAGCATGGACTGGCGCTCAAGATACTGCAAATGACCGGGGTCAGCGCGCGGCATGGGCATCTGCTGTTCCGCGCCGGCCGCGGGAGGAGTGTGCGGCTCCGCCTTGTTCTGGTTTTTTTTGGGGCCGCAGGCAGCGCCGAACAGAGTGATCAATAAAAAAACAGCAATCAAACTGACCGGCAAGTTTTTTAACATTACACCCTCACGCCAAGTGTTTTTTGCACTGTTTCAACAATCAGATCCCGTTGTTTGTCGGCTTCGGCGTCTTTCAAGGTGCGGTCTGCCCGTCGGAAAGTAAAGCGAAAAGTCAGGTTGCGTTCGTTTGTTCCCTGTGGTTCATAACAGTCAATCAACCGCGCTTCAACCGCAAGAGGGCTTCTCATCCGGGCGATGCTTTCCAGGATGGCGTCGGCGCGTAGCCCGAGGGGGCTGATAAAGGTTATATCGCGCCGGGCGGGCGGAAAAGTCGGCAGGGACTGGAAGAGGATTTTACTTTTTTTGTGCAGGCTGTGCAGAATATCCAGATTTATTTCGGCCGTCCAGGCATCCTTCCTGGTCAGATAGCGATCTGCGATCCCGGTTTTTACCCGTCCGGCGAAGCCGATTTTATCCCCCGCAAGGATAATGTCCACAGCAGGTGAAAGCCAGGGGTAGGAATCTCCCTGGGCCGTGACAAAATTCGCTTCCGGCAGAAGGAGGGATTGGAGCAGGTGTTCAATCAGACCCTTGAGATCCAGATAATCAAGATCTCCCGGGCTGTGCGGCCAGAGGTCGCTTTGCCGCGCTCCGTGCAGGATGATGCCGAGCCTTGCCTCCTCTTTTGCTCCTGTCTCGGAAGTCTCGTCTGCTGCAAAGGTGGCTGCCGTCTCAAAAAGGCGCACGGAGGGCGCGTTTTGCGCCAGATTGTTGCGCAGGGCGTTCAAGAGACCGGGGACGAGATGGGGTCGCAAAACGTCAAGATCGTCGCTCAAGGGGTTCATGATGCGGATGCTTTTGGCCACGGGAATGTCAAGGATCTCAAGTTCCCTGTGTCCAACAAAGCTGTAGGTTATGATTTCATTCAGGGATACGCCCCTGGCCCAGTGCTTGACGCGGCTCTGGAAGGCGGTTTTGCTCAGCGGCCGTCCGGCATCATCAAGAATGCGGGTGATGTTGGGGAGTTGGGCTGGAATGCGGTCCACACCGTAAATGCGGATCACTTCTTCCACCAGATCGATTTCCCGCCGCAAATCCTGGCGATGACTTGGCGGGGTCACATCCCATTGCGCGGACGGGTTATTTTCGCCAAAGCGCAGGTCTCCGGAGGCGTCATCCATTGAGCAGCCGAGGCTGCGGAGTGTTTTTTCATAAAAAGAAGATTGGATACTGACGCCAAGGCGTTCTTGCGTAAAGCCCATGCGCAGGCGGATGCGTTTGCGGCGTAAGGGGCGAGCCTCGTTTTTAATGAGTCCGGGGCGCACATGCCCGTCCGCGACGATCGCCATAAGGTGGGCCGCACGTTCCAGGGCAAAGGTAGCGCCGCCCTGATCAACGCCGCGCTCAAAGCGGAACGAGGCTTCGGAGTGCAGATTGAGGCGTCTGGCGCTTTTTCTGATGTTGGCCGGGTTGAAAATCGCGCTTTCCAGAAATACCTTACTGGTCGTGTCCGTAATTTCTGAATTCAGGCCGCCCATTATTCCGCCCAGACAGATGACGCCACGCTCATCACGGATGGTGATGTCGGAAGAGTTAAGCACACGTTGCTTGCCGTCCAGGGTAGTGAAGATTTCGCCCGCATCCGCCGCCCGTACGCAAATTTCACCCCGAATTTTTTCCAGATCAAAGGCGTGCAGGGGTTGGCCGAGTTCCAGCATCACATAATTTGTAACGTCCACCAGATTGGAGATGGGGCGCACACCGACGGCGTTCAGGCGATAGCGCAGCCAGCCGGGGCTGGGGGCACTTTTTACATTTTCGATCAGCAGACCGTGATAGAGAGGGCAAAGGTCCGGATCCGGGATGGCGACAGACAGTTCCCCGTCAGCCTCAAGCCCGTCCACGCGCCGCGAAAAAACCGGCAGGTGCAGAGGCAGTCCCAGAATGGCCGCCGCTTCCCTGGCCAGACCAAGCACGGAAAGACAATCGCCCCGGTTGGGGGTTATGGAAATGTCCAGGATTTCATCGTCAAGTTTGAGGGCCTCGGTGAGGGGGAGCCCGATCTTGACGGCTCCGGGAAGAACAAGAATGCCGTCATGTTCCTCCGAGAGGCCGAGTTCGGATTCCGAACAGATCATGCCGTTGGAGGGGACACCACGCAGCTTGGTTTTTTTTATGACCAGTCCGGAGGGCAGAGCACTGCCCGCTTTGACCACCGCGACTTTTTGACCGGCGGCGACATTGGGCGCGCCGCAGACAATATCCAGAACCTCGCTGCCCACATCCACGCGGCAGACAGCGAGTTTGTCCGCTTCCGGATGTCGCGCGCATTCCAGCACATGTCCCGTCACTATGGACTTAAGGGCCGCATAGGGTCTGGAAATTCCTTCCATCTCCAGACCTGCCATGGTCAGTCTGCGTCCAAGTTCGGCGCCGTCACCTTCGTAATGAACGAATTCCCGCAACCAGTTCAAGCTAAGCAGCATGGCGGTTCCCTAACTGAATTGCTTAAGAAAGCGTAAATCGTTTTCAAAAAACATGCGCAGGTCGTCAATGCCGTATTTGAGCATGGCGACGCGTTCCACACCGAGACCAAAGGCGAAACCGGAACATTCCGGACTGAAGCCGACGGCCGTAAATACGGCTGGATGCACCATGCCGGAACCGAGGATCTCCAGCCACCCCGAGCTTTTGCATACGCGGCAGGGCTCTTTGCGACCCCGGCCGACCTCCCTTGCTCCTGTGCCCCGGCAGAGGATACAGGACATGTCCACTTCCAGAGAGGGTTCGGTAAAGGGGAAAAAGCTGGGGCGAAAACGTACTTTGACTTCCGGACCAAAAAGTTCGCGCAGGAAAAAGGTGAGGGTTCCGCGCAGATGGGCGAGAGACACCTTTTCATCCACGAGCAGCCCTTCGATTTGATGGAACATGGGGCTGTGGGTTAAATCGGAATCTCTACGGTAAACTTTGCCGGGGGCGATTACGGCAAGGGGCGGCTTTTTTTTCTCCAGCATGGCCCGCACCTGCATGGGCGAGGTGTGGGTGCGCATGACAATCCCCTCGTTTATGAAGAGCGTGTCCTGCATGTCACGGGCCGGATGATCCAAAGGGAAATTAAGGGCCTGAAAGTTGTTGAAATCCGTTTCCACTTCCGGGCCGCTGATGGTCTCAAAGCCCAGGTTGTTGAGGATGTGGCAGATCTCTTCCATGACCAGGGTGATGGGATGCAGGGCGCCGCGTCCGGGCATACGACCGGGGAGACTCGGATCAAAACGGGCCAGATCCCGATCCGCAGCGGCCGCCTGATAGGACTTGCGGCGTTCCTCGAACATGCCGCCCATCTGTTCTTTTGCGGCATTCGCCGCTTTGCCGAAAGCGGGCCGTTCAGCGGAAGCGACTTCCGGCAGTCTGCCCATAAGCCCGGCCAGCTTGCCTTTGCGACCCAGATATACGGTTTGGAGATCATCAAGCATGACCAGAGAAGCGACTTTGGACAGGTCGCCTGATAAATCACTGACCAGCTTTTCAAGTTCGGCAATCAGATTCATGGAGAACTCTGCCTGGAAGGAGGTGTCCACCGCCTGCAAAGCGCATATGCGGCGCTTTGCATACAGATTTCAAATGCCGCCGCCTATCCCGTGTCCAAAACATCAATCCAGCTTGGAAGCGGGACAAATCCGCCTGTCCTAAACCGCAACCGCTTTGGCTTTTTCCACCAAGGCCGCAAAGTCTGTCTTGGCGTTAACAGCCATATCGGCCAGTATTTTGCGATCCAGACTTATCCCGGCTTTTTTGAGTCCGTCCATGAAGCGGCTGTAAGACAGCCCGCTTGCCCGCGCGCCGGCGTTTATGCGCAAAATCCAGAGCTTGCGGAATTCGCGCTTGCGCGTCTTGCGATCCCGGAAGGCGTATGCCAGCCCGCGTTCCACCGCCTCGCGCGCCGTACGGTAAAGTTTGCTGCGGCCACCGCGGTAGCCCTTGGCCAAATCCAGATATTTCTTGTGGCGCCGATGCGCCGCCATTCCACGCTTAACCCGCATGGACCTATCCTCCGTTCAGCGCTTTACGGCCAGGGGCCGTAAAGCGGATTAATGACTTGAACCCGCTTAAGCGTAAGGCAGCATGCGGCGCACGGCCTTCAGATTGGCGCTGTCCACGAGCGCTGACTGCCCCAGGCGCATTTTACGCTTGGCGCTTTTCTTGCTCAGAATATGGCGCAGATTTTGTCTGCGCCGACGAAACTTTCCCGTGCCGGTAACGTTAAAACGTTTGGCGGCCGAGCGTTTAGTTTTTATTTTGGGCATGGTTTTCTCCTTAACAAAGTGCTCTAAAGGAAAATACGCTATCGTAAAAACTGCCCGGAAGCAAGAACATTTCCGCCAGACGATTCCCGGCGGCAGGGTCTTATTTTTTCGGCAGGGGAGCGAGCATCATGAACAGGGTGCGGCCTTCCGCCCGGGCCTGCTGATCCAGTTTGGCCACATCCTTGGTGTCTTCAACCACCCGATCCAGCATGGTTTGTCCCCGGTCTTTGTGCACTATTTCCCGGCCCCGAAAAAAAATCGTCACCTTACAGCGGTCGCCGCTTTCTATAAAACGGCGGATATGGGTAATTTTGGTCTGATAATCGTGCTCGTCGGTTTTGGGACGCAGTTTGATTTCCTTGATTTGAATGACCGTCTGGCGTTTTTTGGCTTCCTGCTTTTTTTTCTGGGCTTCGTATTTATAACGTCCGTAATCCATTATGCGACAGACCGGCGGGTCGGCGGCAGCCGCCACCTCTACCAGGTCAAATCCGGCTTCCTGAGCCATAAGCAGAGCCTGATTGCGATCAACTATACCCAGTTGCTCACCTTCCGCACCGATGAGGCGCACTTCACGGACGCGGATCTGGTCATTGCGCCGCACGGAATCCTGGGCTTCGGCGCGACGGGGACGGAGATTAGGAGAAGCGATAACTCATGCCTCCTTGTTTCAATGGTTCATCGGAATCGGCCTGGATCATGGCTATAAGAGTATCGATTTTTCTCGGGCCGAGGGTTTCTCCGCCGCGCAGGCGCACATTGACCTCGCCGGCTTCAAGTTCTTTGTCTCCCACTACTAGTATATAGGGAATTTTATCAAGCTGGGCAACGCGTACCTTATAGCCAAGTTTCTCGTTCCTGAGGTCGGCGTTGGCGCGAAGACCATTGGCTCGCAAAGTTTTTTGCGTGGAGAGGGCGAATTCGTCCTGCTTCCCGGAGACCGTGACGATGCGCGCCTGCTCCGGGGCAAGCCAGGTGGGGAAAGCGCCGGCGCTGTGTTCAATGAGAATGCCGATAAAGCGTTCCAGAGATCCCAGGATGGCGCGATGCAGCATGACAGGGCGGTGTTTTTCCCCGTCGCTTCCGATATAGGAGAGATCAAAACGCTCGGGCAGGGTAAAATCGCATTGGATGGTCGAACACTGCCATTCACGCTCCAGACTGTCGGTGACGCGCACGTCAATCTTTGGCCCGTAGAAAGCGCCGTCTCCCTCATAGATGAGGTAGGGAAGGCCGAGACGCTCCAGGGCCTTGATCAGGGCCGTGGTGGCCAGATCCCAGGCCTCGGCGCTGCCGATGCTTTTTTCCGGACGTGTAGCCACGCCGAGCTTGTAGCTGAAGCCGAAGAGATTGAAGAGATCGCGCACCAGGGTGATGACGCCGATAATCTCCTCCTCCAGTTGATCCGGACGGCAGATGATGTGCGCATCATCCTGGGTGAACTGGCGTACACGCAACAGTCCGTGCAGAACGCCGCTCATTTCGTGGCGGTGCACAACGCCGAGTTCGGCGTAACGCACGGGCAGATCCCGGTAGCTGCGCCGTTCGCTCCCATAAATCAGCATATGGGCCAGACAGTTCATGGGCTTGATGCCGTAAGCATCGCCTTCGATCTCCGTGAAATACATGTTTTCCCGGTAATTGGCGTAATGACCGGACTTTTCCCATAGTTCGCGGCGCAGAAGCTGCGGACCCTGTACCAGTTCGTAGCCGCGCTTCAAATGTTCCTTGCGCAGGAAATCTTCAAGTATGGTGCGCAAAAGCATGCCCTTGGGATGCCAGAAGACCATGCCGGGGGCGATGTCTTCATGGAAATCAAAGAGATTAAGTTCACGGCCGAGCTTGCGGTGATCCCGGCGTTTGGCTTCTTCAAGCTGTTTAAGATATTTGTCGAGGGCGGCTTCATCGGCGAAACTTGTGCCATATATGCGCGAAAGCATTTTATTTTTTTCATTTCCGCGCCAGTATGCGCCGGCCACGGATAAAAGCTTGCAGGCCTTGGCCAGTCCTGCATGGGGCAGATGCGGCCCCCGGCAGAGATCGGTGAATTCGCCGAGATCGTAGAGGGAAACCCTCTCCACGTCCAGTTCTTCAATGATTTCGACCTTATATATTTCGTATTTGTCCTTGAAGAAGCGCAGGGCTTCTTCCTTTGTGACCTCGCGCCGGGTGAAAGGCAGGGCCGCCGCCGCGATTTTGCGCATTTCAGCTTCAATAGCCGGCAAATCTTCCGGGGTGAAAGGACGGGACGGGTCGAAATCGTAGTAGAAACCCTTATCTATGGCCGGACCTATGCTCACCAGGGTTTCGGGAAAAAGACGGCGTACAGCCAGGGCCATGACGTGGGCGGCACTGTGGCGCAGAATTTCAAGCCCTTCCGGAGAATCCAGATAAATGGGCTCAAGGCTCCGGGTGTTCGGTGGAATAGGGCTTGCCAGATCCAGAAGCTTTTCGCCGCTGCGCGCTGCCGCGCAGCTTTTAAATTTTTTGCCGGACAAGACCGCTTGCAGGACCGTGCCGCAGGTGGCGTTATCCGCGGCGTTTACCGTTTTGCCCTCAATGCTTATATCCACTCGCACTCCATAAAGTCACAAAAATAAATACAAAAAAGGGAGGAGAACCTCCCTGGGGCAGATAATTTGGTAGGCACGAGCAGACTTGAACTGCTGACCCCTTCCGTGTCAAGGAAGTGCTCTGCCACCTGAGCTACGCGCCTGTTCCGCAAAAGAAGTCTAAATCATTAATACCGCAGGTGGTCGGAAGTCAAGAATTTTTTACGCGAATCTTCATTCAGGTGAAGATTTGCAGAACTTTCCCCCAATCTCTCTCTACGGGACTCAAGGCTTTAAGACGCGCGGAAAAGGCCGCGCTCTGTCCGGATTTTTCGGCTTTGCCCCGTGCTTCCGCGATTTCGAAAAGGCCTTCGCGCACGCGGCAGGCCTTGATGCAGGCCAGACCGTATTCAAGCTGGGCGTTGACGGATTGCGGATCATAAAGACTCATTCTTGCCAGGTATTCCATGTGCATGGAGAGCAATTCCTTGCGCGGCCGCAAAAGATCGGTAACGCGCCGGGCAGGCGCGCGATCCGGATCGAGTTTTTCCGCCAAAAGCAACCAGGACAGGGCGTTTTCCGGCAGGGTATTTTTGCCGGGGTCGAATATAAAGCCGAGGGCGAATAACTCCCCCGCCGCGCGCATAGCCTCGGCCCAGTTCAGACAGAGTTCCGGCGGTGTGGGCCGGGCCGCGGCGTTGCCTTGTACTTTGCAGCGCAGCCGGAAATGCGTCCAGAAGGCCAGGGCGACGTCCGGCAATCTCTGGCGCAGGGCGCAAGCCGAGGCCGCCATGAGCGAGACAGGGCCGATCAGGGCCTGATTGCCGTCTGCACTGCCCGCGCCGAGCATATGCAAAAATTCCCGGCAGAGCAGTGTGGCCCGCTCCGCTTGCCCGGGTTCCGGGGTCTCAACCAGAAGGGACAGCGCCTGGGCCAGGATCTGTGCAAGCAGGGG
>JAISKK010000071.1 GCA_031260965.1 Desulfovibrio sp.
GGGCCGACATTAAATTCTTCAGGGGACATGACCGAGCGATCATGTCCCCTTTTCAATGTTCATCTGCTCTATCTCTCAATAGGGATTTTCTTTTCTGTGTTCAGGCAATCTGTTTGTCCACAACAGCGAGAACCTCGTCAACCTTTCGCATCTCTTCAGCCAGTTGTTCGCCGCTGATGATGAGCGGCGGCGCCACCAGAAACATATTTTCGTGGCTGTAAGTCATGAAGCCGCGCGCGGCAAGTTCGCCGATGATTTTTTTCATAACCCCGTCAGGGTCTTTGCCGTATTGCGTCAGTGGTTCCCTGGTTTTTTTGTTTTTAACCAGTTCAATAGCCCCAAAGAGGCCGATACAGCGGGCATCGCCAACGCAGGCGTGTTTTTCTTTGAGTGAACTGAAAATTGCCGCCAGCTCTTTGCCGCGAGCATTGACATTATCCAGGATATTATGCTCTTTGTAGTAATTTACGCAGGCGAGGCCGGCCGCGCAGGCCAGGGGATGTCCGCTGTAGGTGAGGCCGCAGGAAAGAAAATAATCGTCGAAATGGGCGGCTATGGCCCTGGATACGGCAACGCCGCCGAGTTGCACATAGCCGCAGGTAACGCCTTTGGCGAAGACCACAATATCGGGTTTAACGCCATAATGTTCAAAGGCGAACATTTTACCCGTACGTCCAAAACCGGCCATGACTTCGTCGCAGATCAGCATGATGCCGAACTCGTCGCAAACAGAGCGCACACCGGCAAGGTAGCCGACGGGCGGAATGATCACCCCGTTGGATCCGGTAACGGTTTCAAGCACTATTGCAGCCACGTTGTCCGGATTTTCATAGATGATCTGCTCGCGCAGCTTGGCTGTATAATAGTTTGAAGCTTCTTTTTCCGACGCGAAGCTGATTTTTTCGCGGTAAATATAGGGGTCAAAAAATTTTACAAAGCCGGGAACACCTGGTTCCAGAGGATAGCGGCGCGGTTCGCCCGTCAAGTTTCCCGCTCCGAAAGTGGAGCCGTGGTAACTGCGGTAGCGGGAGAATATTTTTTGCTTTCCCGTAAACATTCTGGCCATTTTTATGGCGTTTTCATTGGCGTCCGCTCCACCGTTGGTGAAAAATATTTTCCCGAAATTGTCCGGGAGCAGGCTGATCAGCAGTTTGGCGAGTTCGCCGCGCGCTTCACTGCCGTAGGAGGGGGCGATAAAGCAATAAACGTCGGCCTGTTTTTTGATGGCCTCGATAATGGCCCTGTTGCCGTGTCCGAGATTCATGTTGACGAGTTGGCTGGACATATCACTGTACCGTTTCCCGGAAGGATCCCACAGATATATGCCTTCAGCCTTTTCTACGACTATGGGGTTCAGCCCGCGCTGTTTTGACCACGATTGCAGGTTATAGGTACTGTGATTTGCTTTTACGGATGCTTCAGACATGGCAATTTCTCCTGTTTTGTCAGTATTGTGTAAGAGAGGCGAAATTAAAGGGACATATCGGCAGGTATTCTTTTCGTATAGCGAAGGATTATCGTCTGCCCGGCGCGGCGGGAAAAACCGGCGCAAGTTCACGTTCCAGCGCTCTGGAAACGCGCATCACAAGCAGATCCTGATATTTGGCCGCGATAACGGAAAGGCCGACAGGCAGGCCATCGGCTCCGAAGCCGCAGGGGACGGAGGAAGCCGGTTGCTGGGTCATATTGAAGGGATAAGTGAACGGCGTCCAGCCCACCCAGTCTCCGTCGGGGTCGCCGTCCGGCTGATTGCGTCCGGCCTGGAAGGCGGTGATGGGTAAGGCCGGAGTTATGAGAATGGGGTATTTTTTGTGGAACAAGGTCATTTTTTCTGAAAGCGCGGTTCGCGTTTCCATAGCTTTCATATATGCAAGGATGGGGATTTTTTTTCCGGCTCTGGCTATGGATAGAAGGCCGGGGTCCATTTTTTTGCGTTTGCCGGCCGGGATGCGGTCCACAATGTTCGCGGCGCCGGCGTGCCAGAGGATATTGAAGCTTTCCAAGGGATCGCTCAGACCGGGGTCCGCGCGTTCGACAACCGCGCCCAGTTTTTCCAGAGCAAAGGCCGCTTCTTCACAGGCGCGGGCAACGTCCGGCGACACATCCGCATAGCCCAGGTCGGGGCTATAGGCTATTTTCAGGTAGCGCACCGGCTTTTCCAAATCAAGGGTCCAGTCTTTCGGAAAACCGTTGCCCCGGTAAAAGTCCCGGTCATCGTCCCGGGCTGTAACATTCAGCATCAGGGCGGAATCCAGCACGGTGCGCGTTATGCTGCCCATGTGGGACAAAGTTGTCATGGCGCTGGCAGGCCATTGGGGAATCCAGCCGAAACTCGGCTTCATGCCGAATACGCCGCAGAAAGCGGCGGGAATGCGGATGGAGCCGCCGGCGTCCGATCCCTGGTGCAGCATTCCCATATTCAGCGCTGCGGCTGCCGCCGCACCTCCCGAAGAACCGCCGCAGGTCATTTCGGTATTCCAGGGATTGCGGCTGACGCCCGTGACCGGACAGTCCGTCACCCCTTTCCAGCCGAATTCCGGCGTAGTTGTTTTTCCCAGCAATACTGCCCCGGCTTCTCTCATCCGTTGCGTGAAAGGGGCGTCCACATCGGGCGTTGCGCCGGGATCGACGGAGAAAGAACCTTTGCGGGTGGGCATTCCCCTGGCATAGGTCAGATCCTTGATGGAGGAGGGGATACCGTCAATGCGGCTCAAAGGGCGTCCGGCCTCGAAGCGGGCTTCAGAGGTGCGGGCGGCTTTGAGCGCCCCTTCTTCATCCACATGGCAATAGGCGTTCACATCCGGGTTGAAACGGGATATGCGTTCAAGCGCTGCCCGCGTCGCTTCTACCGGTGAAAGGCGCTTTGCCCTGTAAAGTTCTCCCAGTTCCGCTGCCGTCATTTCGCAGGGGTCGGAGCTATGCAGCATAAATATATCTCCTTGCCTTGATTCGGGGCTGTAAATTTATACTCCGACGGAAAGATAACGATCCTGAATGGAATGATCGGTGGCGAATTCTTCGGCGCTGCCGCTGTATACTATGCGTCCTTCTTCCAGCACGTAGTGACGATCTCCCAGCTTTTCACATATTTGCAGGTTCTGTTCCACCAGCAGCACGGACATGCCCGTTTCCTTGATTTTAAGCAGGGCCTTGCTTATTTCGTCCACGATGACCGGCGCCAGACCCTCTGTGGGCTCGTCCAGCAGCAGCAGCCTGGGATTTGTCAGAAGACCCCTGGCGATGGAAAGCATTTGCTGCTCTCCGCCGGAAAGGGTGTTGCCTCCATTTTTTCGCCGTTCATAAAGACGGGGGAAAAATTCATATATGCCGGCCATGGTCCAATGTCCGGGTCTGACGGCGATGGCAAGGTTTTCCTCAACACTGAGCATCCCGAAAATGCCGCGATGTTCGGGGACCAGGGAAATGCCGGCCTGGGCGATTTCATGAATTTCCCGTCCGGCCATTTCCCTGCCCAGGAAAGTTATCGAGCCGGACTGCGGCCGCACCACTCCGGTGATGGATCGCAGGGTGGTGGTTTTGCCCGCTCCGTTGCGCCCGAGCAGGGTCACCAGTTCCCCCTCGCCGATGGTCATGGAGATGCCTTCCAAAATATGGCTTTTGCCATAATAGGAATGTACGGACGCAATGTTGAGCATCAGGCCGCTTCTCCCAGATAGGCCTCACGCACGCGCTCGTCGGTGCGGACAGCAGCCGGCGTGCCCTCCACAAGAATTTCGCCCTGGCTCATGACGGTGATGGTGTCACTGATGGACATAACAATGCCCATATTATGCTCGATGAGCATGATGCTGTAGTCCTTGCCCAGATCCGCGATCAGCCGGGTCATGACAGGGATGTCTTCAACTCCCATGCCGGCTGTGGGCTCGTCCAGCAGCAGCAATTTCGGTTTGCCGCAAAGGGCCATGCCCACTTCAAGGATACGCTGCTGTCCGTGGGAAAGATCTCCTGCCGCAATGTTGGCCTTTTGCGTCAGTCCGAGGCGCTCCATAATGGAGTCGGCCATTTCCATGTGTTCGCGGCGACCGGCAATGGAACGCCAGAACACCAGAGCGCGGTCGCCGTCCCGTCCTTGCGAGGCCAGACGCAGATTTTCCTGTACAGAGAGGTTCTGGAACAGGCTGGTAATCTGGAAAGAACGGGCCAGACCGGTACAGGTCCGCCTGTGGGCGGGCTGATGGGTTATTTCTTTGCCGTCAAAGAGGACGCGACCGGATGTGGGCCGTCTGACGCCGGTAAGGCAGTGGAACAAGGAAGTCTTGCCCGCTCCGTTGGGACCGATCACGGAGTGAATGGTTTTATGGGCGACATTGAGGGTGACTTTGTTCACGGCCATGAAACCGTTGTAGGACAGGCTTAAATTTTCTATTTGCAGAATGGCTTTGGACATCTTCACCTCTCCTTTTTGTTGAGGCAGCGTTTTAAAAGTGATTCTATTCCGCCCCAGATGCCGCCTCTGAGAAAGAGCACCACAAGAATAAGCGCTCCTCCCATCAGAATTTGCCAACGCGGCCAGATATCGGCCAATATGTCGGAAATGATTACCCATGAGCCCGCGCCCAGAAGAGAACCCAAAAGCGATCCGGCGCCGCCGATGACTGTCATGATCAGAATGCTTTCCGACATCTGAATGTTTTCCAGGGGCGCGAAATTAAGCAGCATGGCATACAGAGCGCCGGAGAGCGAGGTGATTGCGCCGGAAATGGCAAAAGCCACTATCTTGAAGTGCCTGGTGTTGTAACCCACAGCGTCCGCGCGGGCTTCGTTTTCACGGATGGCTATGAGCGTGCTGCCGAAGGGGGAAGCGATGATGCGTCCGCTCGCCATAAAAATTATCAGAAATACAACGGCGACGAATACATAATAGGCGGTGGGGGAGCCGAGATCGGAAAATATATGCCCGAACAGGGCCAGAGGGGGTCTCGGCACGTCCAGCAGGCCGTTATCGCCGCCCGTCCAGCCATCCAGGGTGTAGGCGATAAAGTAGGCGGTCTGGTTGAAGGCCAGGGTCAACATTACAAAATAGATGCCGGTGCGCCTTATAGCCAGGGCGCCGACCAGAGCGGCGATGAGCGCGCCGGAACAAAGGGCGGTCAGAAGCGCGACCAGCAAACCGACTTTGGCATGGATCATGGCGATAGCGGCAAGATAGGCGCCCGCGCCGAAAAACATTCCCTGCCCAAAAGAGAGAAGACCTCCGTATCCCAAAAGCAGATTGCAGGCCAGCGCGGCCATGGCGAAGATCAAAATTTCCGTGGCCAGGGTAGGCGAGGGAAGGATGAGCGGCAGCAGGACAAGGGTAGCCGCGACCGCAAGGTTTGAACCGCCCGGCAGGACGAAAGGCCCGGCCATCAGCTCAAGCCCTCCCGAACAGCCCGTATGGGCGCAGGAGAATAACGGCGGCCATGGCGCCGTATATCATCAGGCTTGCGCCTTCGGGCCAGACAGTGCTCATAACGCTTTGCACCAGGCCTACCATGAGCCCGCCCATGAGCGCTCCGATAAAGGAACCCATGCCGCCTATGACCACCACCACAAAGGCGATGCCCAGCACCTCCACTCCCATGAAGGGGTGCACGCCGCGTATGGGCGCGGACAGTATGCCCGCGAGTCCGGCCAGCCCTACCCCCAGAGCAAAGGTCTGGGCAAAGAGCCGGTGGATGTTGACGCCGAGAAGCGACACCATTTCAGCGCTCTCGCTTCCGGCCCTCACCAGCGCTCCGAAGCGGGTGCGTTCCAGCAGGAACCACAGGATCATCCCAATCACAATGGTGAAGGCGATGAGAAAGAGTCTGTAAACAGGGTAAGCGAAGGACCACAGGGTCACCACACCCTGCAATTCTTGTGGAACCGCGATGTTTTTTCCGATGGGACCCCAGATTATGATGGCGCTTTCCTGCAAAATCAGAGCTATGCCGACAGTAACCAGGATATGGAAAGTATGGGGCAGATGGTAGATGCGGTGAAAGAGCGTTTTTTCCGACACCCAGGCCAGAAAAGCTACGATCAGGGGGCCGATGAGCAGGGAAATCCAGAAACTGCCCGTCAGGGCCACAAGGGAATAGCAAAGATAACCGCCGACCATAAAGAAAGCGCCGTGCGCGAAATTTACAAAATTCAAAAGGCCGAAGATGATTGTCAGCCCCACGGAAATGAGGAAGTAAATCATCCCCAGGCCAAGTCCGTTAAGGATTTGAAAAATGTAAAGCATCTGGTCGCCTTTAGCAGGCGGGGCAACGGTTGCGGACCTTGCCCCGTGCGCGAAATCAGTTGATTATCGGCGGCTTATTCATCCGTTCAAGCCGCGCGGACCGGTTTACGAACGCTTGATCGGATCGGGGAAAGATTTGCCGGAGCTGATGATCGTCGCGAGATCATCCGGGTCCTTCATGGCGGATTTGGCTTTGCCCCTGAGAAGATAGTAATCTTTGATCACCTGATGATCCTCCGCCCGGATAGTTTCGGTTCCGGTCGGGCCTTCATAGCTCATGCCTTCCATGACCTTGGCCACGGCGCGGCCATCCGTTGTTCCGGCCTTGGCGATGGCGTCCAGGATGATTTTGGTTATGATGTAGTCGCCGGCGAGGGGATAATTCGGGCTGATTTTGTAGACCTCGCGCACCCGTTTGACCAGCTCGTTGTTCAGGGGGGTGTTGACCTGATGCCAGTACTGCGCGCCGATGTAAACGTCTTCCAGCAGATCCGGTCCCAGGGATTGGAACCAGTCCAGCCCCTGCGTCCAGGCCAGCAGGATGGTCATTTTGCTTTTCAGACCGAAGTTGGCTGCCTGGCGCAGGCAGTTCGCGCCGTTGCCTCCGAAGCCGAGGATCAGCAGCACGTCGGGTTGGGCGGCCATGGCGTTGGTCAGATATCCGGAATATTCCTGTTCCTGCGTGGAGTGGTAGCTGTTGCCCACATGTTCTATGCCGAGCTGTTTGAAAAGGCCTTTGGCGGCTGCCAGAAGAGCCTCGCCGAAAACATATTGCGGTGTGATAGTATACCAGCGCTTCGCCTTGGGGTTGGATTCAAAAAGCGGGCGGACGGTCTGGTGAATGGCGCCGTAAGTGGGCACGGTCCAGCGGAAGGTGGAAGGGTTAAATTCCGTAGTGGTGATTTCATCGGCGCCGGCAGGGGTCATAAAAATTCCGCCCGCCTTGTTCACTTCTTTGCCCACAGCCAGAGCCGTGGAGGAAAGCGTACAGCCGCCGAAAAAGCGCGCGTTTGACTGCTGTATGGCTTCCTGCACCTTGCGTACGGCGCGGCCGGGGTTGCCTTCGGTGTCAATGGTCACATAACGGGGTTTGGCGCCGAGAAGGTCTTTGTAATCCCCAATGGCGAGTTGTGATCCCTTTTCGGCGAACTCGCCGTAGCTGGCAAAGGCGCCGGACATGCTTTTCAAGCCATAAAAAGTTACGGGCTCGGCCGCAAATCCGCGCCGCAGCAAGGGCGGGGCAAACATAAGCGAGGTCAGGGCCAGACCGCTTTCCAAAAATTTACGTCTGTTCATGTGGTCCTCCAGATAGATCGAGTTGAGGCAAGGCAGAGAGTACAGCCTTCATCACGTTGACGGCGTGATATATCCAATTTTCATGCCAAGACGTGTATTTTGGGGGATTATGTCATAGGATCGGGTTTTGCAATTCACTGCGCGACTGATTTGCGGTCGTCCGACCGGCGGCGCCGTTATGGGAAGGATCGCGACAGGGGCAGCGCCATATGCGGAAAGTATCCGTTACGGTATGTTTTATACGTAATTTATACATTTTTGTAATTTTGAATATTTTTGCCGTAATTGCCGACTTTTTTGTAATATCAGGCGCAAAATGCCCTAGGCCAGTCTGCCGTCAATATCCAGAACTGTGTTCAGGAGGACATTGGCGCCTTTCCAGCAATCGTCCAGTTCGGTTTTTTCCTCTTCGCAATGGCTCATGCCGTTGACGCTGGGCACGAATATCATGGTGGTCGGCAGCAGGTCCTGCATATATTGCGCATCGTGTCCCGGTCCGCTGTAGATGAAGCGATTGGAGTAGCCCAGGGCGTCGGCGTTCTTTTTTACAATAGCGACCAGTTCCGGGTCGAAAGTCGTTGTTTTGCGGGACCAGGCTTCTTTGCAGCTTACCTGGCAACCCGCTGTTTCCGCAGGCAGAGATTCAAGCGCGTCCACAACCCGCCGCACCAGGATCGGGTCCTGGTGGCGGGCGTCCAGGGAGAAGTTCACTTCCTCCGGAATAATGGTGTGGATATTGGGGCGGCAGTCGATATGCCCGAAAGTGAAGACCAGATTGTCGTCAATGCGGCCCAGTTTCTCGTACAGGCCGCAAATAATCAACGCAGCCGCGTGCAGGGCGTCGCGGCGTTTTTTCATGGGGGTTGTGCCGGCGTGGTTAGCCTGCCCGCGGGTGGTGACGGTATAGTTGCACATGCCGACAACTCCCTGCACCACGCCTATGGAGACGCCGGCGTCCTGCAGGACCGGTCCCTGTTCAATGTGCAATTCCAGATAGGCCAGATAGTCCACCGGATTGATGCGGTTTTTCTCCTCTCCCAGGAAGCCGGAGGCGCGCAACGCTTCGCCGAAAGTCACGCCGGAGTCGTCCCGGACCGCAAGCATGGCGTCTTTGGAGAATTTTCCCGTAAGGACGCCGGAAGACATCATGGCCGGCGGGAAACGCGCGCCTTCTTCATTGGTGCAGACCATCACGGTCACGGGATGGCGGGTGGCGATGTTGTCCTTGACCAGGGTATCCACAACTTCCAGCGCCGTCAGTACTCCGAGGGTCCCGTCATAGTTGCCGCCGCACGCCACGGAGTCCAGATGCGAGCCCATGGCGATACGGGGTAGTTTTTCCGCGCCGCTTTTGGTGGCGTAAATATTGCCGAGGTCGTCCCTTTCCACGGTCAGGCCCAGTTCCGTGCAGCGGCGCTGGAACTCCGCGCGCGCTTCAAGTTCGGCAGGCGAGAATACCGGGCGCGTGATTCCGCCCTGCCCGGCCGCGCCGAATTTCATGAAAGCCGCGATCTTGTCTTCGAGTCTTTCTTTGCTGACGGTATGCATATTTTTCTCCGGACGCGATATTCGGGTTCATAGTGATTTTATGTTGTGATTTTATGCTTGACAATCAAGTATATCCAGAACTATTTATTTTTTCGTTCGGTGTCAATTCCTGGCTATTTCAGCTATTGGTTTGATGATTCTGAATATAATGAATATATTGAAGCCGCATTATCACTGTAT
>JAISKK010000078.1 GCA_031260965.1 Desulfovibrio sp.
AACCAGGCACAGCGCTGCGTCCGCGCCGCCATTCTGGAAATTATACCCGGCGACATCATAGAAGACGCCGTGGGCGAGTGCGAAAAAACCATGGATGCCAAAATCGGCAACGTGGCCGAAGCCGCCGCCAAACTGGTTGACGCCTTTTCCGCCTTCGGCGTTACCCGTGAAGCCATTGAAAAACGTCTGGGACACCGCATTGACGCTATCCAGCCCGCGCAAGTCCTGAACTTCCGCAAGATTTACACGTCCATAAAAGACGGCATGAACGAAGCGCGGGACTGGTTCGAGCTTGAAGCCGCCGCGCCCGCGCAACAGACAAAGGACACGCCCAAGCCACCGGCCGAACAGACCGCCCCCAAGGGCAACACCAAACCGAACAAGCCCGCCGCGCCCGCGCCCCGGACAAGAAACCTGAACAGAAGACGGCTCCGGCTACAAAGCAGGAACCCGCCGCGAAAGCCGGAAGCCTCCTGCCTGAACAGAGGCATGAACCGGAAAACTCCGGCTTCATCGTCAAGTGCCCCAACAACGGAAAGCAGATGGGTGAACTCAATTGCGTTCGTAAATCCTGCCACCCCGGCTGCCCGGCTTTTGAATAAGGAAGATGTGCAATGAGTCAGGAACTGCAAATCACAAAAGAAGTCTTGCCCGTTCTGTCGTTCAACTTTGAACAGTTACGGGCATGGGCCAACGAAATAGCCGCCCGGTAGCCGGAGTGAACCAGAGTAAAAATGCAGCGTTCGCCGCCATGAAAATATCAGCGGGGGAATGGTGTTGCTTCAACATGCCCACGCGGCGGGTGCCAAGGTTGTACAGAGTGTTGAAGTAGGAATAAAACATTGTTGTCAGCCGCAAGAAGTCGCCACCGCGCTGTACCCGTGCCAGGTCTTTTGTTGAACCGCTGCTCTGGCTCATGCGCACCATGCTGTCAGCGTACCGCGCCGCCTGTTCCTCACTCCCGGCAAATTCTTTCAGCCCCTTGGAATACGCGCCCCACCAGGTAGGAAGGTCAACGCTCATTTGCGCGATGCCCATAGGCACAAAAGCCTTTTCCTTTAGGCCTGAACCCAGCCGAAACGCCCCATGCCCGGTTTGAGTTGTTTGGTTATATCCCGCACTTCCCTGTCAAAACTCTTGATCCGGTTTGCCATGAAGGAGGAACGGGCAAAGGTTTCTTCCAACAGTTCCGGCATACGCAAAGGATTCGCATAGACGCGCTTCAAACCTTCGGCGGCATAGTAGTAGCCCAGCAATTCTATGCTTTGCGTGAAGCCCAAAGGCTGGGTCAGAATCGTTGTCACCTTGTAACCCATCTGCATGATACTGGAGGAAGCCCGCGCCCACCGCGCCCAGCGGTGAACGGCGTGCATGGGTTCCTGCCGCTCGTTCGCCACATCCTGCAAAGGGATTGCATGGCTTTGCGGATAGCGTCCTGATTAGGGCCAATAAGATGCTTCCGCTTCCCTTTCAACAGGTTGCAGATAGTTGACGCAGGTACGCCGGATTTAGCGGAAAGCGTTGCCTGGCTTAATCCGGTAGCCTCTAAAAACAAGCGGATTTCATCAGATATGGTTTTCATGTGCATAATATTAGCAATAGGTAATTTATTTTGCAATAAAAATTAGCTCAACGAAATTGACATGTGTTAATTTTTAGGATGGTTAACCAAAATGAGTATCGAAAAGGACATTCAGCAATTATTTGAACTTATCTTGCAACAGCACGGCGGGAATAAAGCCGCAGCAGCGGAAAGCCTTAATGTGAATCCGGTAACTTTCTGGCATTGGGTGACGAAGACTCGCAATTTGCCAAGCACATTATGCAAAGCCATCGACAGAGCTGGTGCAAGATTACTGATCCCAGGCGATCAAACCTTGCAGCCTGTTAAAAAAAATGGACTTACAACTCTGAGCGTTCATGCCGTTGCCGGAGCAGGCCCAGCTTATGAAGACGAGGAACACGAACCCAAATTTTATATAGCTGTTCCAGAACAATATATTCATAGGTACATAGCAGCCATTCTTATTTCCGGCGCATCAATGGAGCCGACCATATTGGACACCGCCGTTGTGGGGGTAAATAGGGAAAGCAGGAAATTTGTACAGGGCAAGATATACGTTGTCCGGCTTCCGTATGAAGGACTTGTGGTCAAAAGACTGTATCTTGACCAAGAAAATAAATTTTTCATCCTCCGCTCTGATAATAAAAATGGAGATTTCCCCGATACAAGGCTTCCATTTGATGCAGGAGACGCATTTATATTTGGAGAAGTGGTGTGGGTACTCCAGTCATATGAGAAAATAAACTTTTAGCGCATAAAGCTGCCGGGAGTATTGAGGGGGGGATGCAAAGGAGGTGATTCATGGGATTTGTTGATTATCTCGTTGAGGATGAACTATCAAAGGCCCATAATGGGCTTGCCGTTGTTCTTAATTCGGATGTCCTTTTTTACTATGGGCCGATGGCTTTTGAAACTCCACATATCTTTGCGGAATTTATACAAAAAACTGATAAGAAAAAACAGACATTGACTATAGTTTTGACCACAGGAGGAGGGATGGTGGAGCCCGTCGAACGGGCAGTTGAAATTATTCGGAGACATTATCGGTTTGTAAATTTCATTGTTCCAGATTACGCCATGTCAGCCGGCACAGTATTTTGTATGTCCGGGGACAAAATATTTATGGACCAAGCGTCTTCCCTCGGTCCCATTGACCCTCAGGTGCAAAAAAGTGACGGCACACTTGTTCCTGCCATGGGGTACTTGGAGCAACTTGAAAAACTCATAGATAAATCTATCAAAAAAACAATTTCTCCAGCAGAAATAGACTTGCTCCGGAGATTCGATCTCGGAGACATCAATCGTTATGAGCAGGCACGAAATCTGACCGTGACCTTGCTAAAAAAATGGCTTGTGACTTTCAAATTTAAAAACTGGAAAATTCACAAAACTACGCCTGCACGAAAAGGGCATCTGGTCACTGACGATGAAAAAATATGCCGTGCGGAAGAGATCGCCAAAAAACTTGGAGATATTTCTATTTGGCATTCTCACGGTAGGCATATCGGCATTACGACACTTAAAAAAGAATTGCGGTTAAGGATCGAAGATTATACGAATAAAAAGAACATTTCCGACCAGATCATGATATATAACGCTTTGGCGACTGATTATATAAGAAAGAATGGTTATTTGTTATATGTACACTCGGGAAGCGTAATCCGAGCCATAGCAGGAGGTAACAGATGAGCCTTGAAAAAAAGATGGATGCCGTTACGCGGGAAGCAGAAAAAAGGGAAAGAGAAGACGGATCTTTTCGTTCATACAAAGAAATGGCTGATTTTCTTGATGAAAATTTCCCTCCCGTAATCGCAACACCACAAACTGCTCCGTATTCCCCTGGATTAAAAATGGGGCGAGATATACTTATTCCCCAGGGTGGAGGACGAATAGCCTTCTTGCGTAGTTAATCTGCTTTCAATTTCCATTTGCTCGCACACCCCGCTCCGGCGGGGTTTTCTTTTTGCTCGACCCCAAATTTCCCCATGGCCGGTTTAATCCTCCTTTTCTGTGCCATAAAATCCCTTCGCCCTCACGGGGCTTTTTTATTTTCGACGCCCTGAAATTCTATCAAAAAATATTTTATTAGCAACTTGTAATTTTTTGCTTGCAATAATAATTAGCTTGAGCTAATCTATACTTGCCAAGGCCAAGGAAGGCTCGCCGCGAAACTGCCCAAAGCAGGCAGGAAGCAATCAGCGGCGAAGTCTGAAAAGGCGGAGGCGAACCGCTGCGCGGCATGAAGGCCGGAGAAATCCGGTGGGGAGAGCAAGAAGCTTCCCGGCAAGCTCGAAAGAGGCGCACCAAGGCGGGGATGGTTCCAGAAAGTCAACGGCATTTTTTTTGAGCAAAGGAGGGCAACGCATGATCCAGTTTGAAACGCGCAAGGGCACCTGTGTTGTGTAGGCGGCATGTGCTTCGGCCGCCGGTTGTCCGTCTTTTTTTGGCTCAGGTCGTAAAAGAGAACGGCCTGCCTTTTAGGCCGACCAATGAACCCTTCTACAGCGCCAAGAACCAGGAAGCGCTTCGGCACTCCGCCGCTCAAATAGAAGCGGGACAAATCGTGACAAAAAGCCTCGAAGAACTGCGGAGCATGGAGAGCTAATGCAAATTCAGTTCAGCGGGACACATGGAGTGAATATCTTTACTGGCAGACCCAGGATAAACGCACACTCAAGCGGATAAACGACCTATTACAAGACATAG
>JAISKK010000081.1 GCA_031260965.1 Desulfovibrio sp.
CCCCCCGCGCGTTGACAAATTGCCCGACTTTGGTAGAGTTTGCAGGAGATTACGGAAATCGCTGCAAAACAAGGAGACGCGCCGGTGCTGTTATTTGATGATTCCAAAGCCCTGGAAAAAGCCATTGGAGAAGAAGCCGCTGCCGTCATTGCCCATGTTCTTGAAAAGGCGGACGTGAAATGGCGGCAGGATCTGGCCACCAAGGCCGACTTGCAGGCCATGCGTAATGATTTGCTTGAACGGATCGCCGGAACTGACAACCGTATTGCCGACTTCAAACATGAAATTCTGAAATGGATGATAGGCGGCTTTCTCGCTCAGTCCGCCCTTCTGATCGCGGTCATTTCTTTCCTGAAATAGGGGTCATGCGCCTTGGCAAAAAAAAACACCCTGCAACGCTGGAGCACGGATGACGCCGCCGAACTTTACGGCATCCGCAACTGGGGCGCCGGCTACTTCGACATCTCCCCGGCCGGCGACGCCATAGTCCGCCCCTTCGGTCCCAAAAACCCCGTCACCGTCAGCATTCCCGCCATCATCCAGGGTATGCTGGATCGCGGTCTGAATATGCCGGTGCTCTTGCGCATCGAAAACATTCTGGACACCCAGATCGCGCTTTTACACGAAAGTTTCAGCCGGGCCATAAAAAACCTCGGCTACCAAGGCGCGTACCGGGGCGTTTTCCCCATCAAGGTCAACCAGCAGCAGCAGGTGGTGGAAGCCATAGCCCGCTTCGGCGCCCGCTACCACCACGGCATGGAAGTGGGCAGCAAAGCCGAACTTTTCGCCGCGCTCTCCCAGCTCCGCGACCCGGAAGCCTGCCTGATCTGTAACGGTTACAAGGACGAAGAATTCATCGAACTCGGTCTGCACGCCATCCGCATGGGTTTTCTCTGCTTTTTCGTCGTGGAAATGCCCAGTGAACTGTCTCTGATCCTCGAATGTTCCGAACGTATGGGTGTCAAACCCCTGATAGGGGTACGCGCCAAACTGGCCAGCCGGGGAGGGGGGCACTGGACGGATTCCGGCAGCGATTACTCCACCTTCGGTCTGACCGCCACCCAAATCGTGGATGCCGTGGACACTTTACGCGCCAAAGGGATGCTCGATTCCTTCCGTCTCCTCCACTACCATCTCGGCTCCCAACTGCCCAATATCCGCCATATCCGCGACGCGGCCATGGAAGCCTCGCGGGTTTACGCCGGACTGGTGAAAGAGGGCGCGCCCATGGGCTTTCTCGATCTCGGCGGCGGACTGGCCGTTGACTACGACGGCTCGCGCACCAATTTCATCTCCAGCCGCAACTACAGTATGGACGAATACTGCACGGACGTGGTGGAAGCCGTGATGACCATCATGGACGAGAGCGAAACCCCCCATCCGGCGATTATCACGGAATCCGGACGGGCCACTGTTGCCTATTATTCCGTACTTCTTTTCAATGTCCTGGATGTCAGCCGCATCGAAAACCAGGGATCGGAGCTTCCCGATATCGACGACCTGGTCCTGTCCGAAGACGCGCCCGAGGCCACGCGCAACCTCCTGCAAACCTTGCACGGCATAAGCCCGCGCAGTCTCCAGGAATGTTACAACGACGCCGTTTATTACCGGGACGAAATCCGCCAGCAGTTCCAGCAGGGCAAAGTCACCCTGCGCGGGCGCGCCGTAGCCGAGCGTCTGTTCTGGGAGATTATCAAACGCATCGCCCAGGAAAAAACCATCCTGCCGCATACGCCCAAAGACCTGACGGAAATCGACCTGGCCCTGGCCGACATCTATTACGGCAACTTCAGCGTTTTCCAGTCCCTGCCGGATTCCTGGGCCATCGGCCAGCTTTTCCCGGTCATGCCCGTGCATCGTCTGGGCGAATCGCCCACCCGCCAGGCCATTCTCTCGGACATCACCTGCGACAGCGACGGGCGCATCGACCACTTCATCGACGCGGGTCAGGGCGTCAAGAAAACCCTGGATCTGCACGCCCTGAAAGAGGACGAGGAATATTACCTGGGAGTTTTTCTGGTCGGGGCCTATCAGGAGACACTGGGGGATCTGCATAATCTGCTCGGGGACACCAACGTGGTTTCCGTGCGGGTCACCGAGGACGGGAGCTTCGAGTTTGTGCGCGAGTTGCGCGGGGATTCCGTGGCCGACATCCTCTCCTATGTGGAATATGACCCGCGCCGTATTCTGGAAGGGCTGCGCAAGGCGGCGGAAAAAGCCGTGCGCGCGGGGCGCATTCAGGCGGCGGACAGGCTGAATATCATGCAGGCTTTTGAAGACGGTCTGCGCGGCTATACCTATTTCGAGAGATGAACATTTTTTTGTATGGTTTCATCCCAAGAGCGTTTTTAATTTATCCGCAGGCCAATATCGGTTTTCACTGACATATTGCCCTGTTGCGTCCTTGGCATAAATGACAAAGGGTTCTTCGGTATTATCAATGACATAGCACTCGTCGCTGAGCGCAATAAGCTTGTGGATATTAGCCAGCGATTTCCGGTATCTGGCGCGTATCTTTTCCGCCGGCACATCATGCCCGCCGCCGATCACACGGCTGCGCACCCGGAAAACATTCAATTCGGCATCGGCAGTCAACACAAAGACGCTCTCAATATAAAAGCCCGCGCTTTTCGCTCTTGCCAGCAGATCGAGGTTTCGCTCTGTGGACAATACCGTTTCAAAAGTGAAGTCGCGCACTTCATAAAGACACAATTCCCGGAGTTTCTCCGCTTCAAGCGCTGCATCCAGGACGGTACAGTCACGGCGTTTTTTGATTTCGTCAGCGTTGATGTACAAACCCACAATTTTCCAGGCATCGCTTATGGTGCTTTTCCCCGAACCATTCGGCCCCGCAAAAACAAGTATTTTGGGACTTTTAATCAAGGCTGTAATCTTTCCGTCCATCGGGATATTCTAAATAAGGCTTCATTTGGACGGCATCAAAAAGCGCGATCGGAACGGCGTTTTCTTTCTGCTTCACAATACGCGCGCGCGCGGCGCCTATAGCGCTTTTTTCAAACGCAAGGGCTTTTTCGCCGAGGGTCTCCTGACTGTCAAGCTGCAATGGAAAAGGTATACCTTGCGTGGCCGCCACCCGGCTTAAAAATATATTTATTCCGGCGCTCATGGTAAATCCCAGTCTTTGAAATATAATTTCGGCCTGTTTCTTTGTATTTTCATCAACACGCACATTCAATCTTGCTTCAGACATTATCTTTACCTCCCTTGCCTTATACTGCCATTGTACGCCCAGCGTGAGTATATCGTCAAGCTGATCAAACCAGGCCGGAACTGGCAAAGGTAGCGGCTCGGCGCGCTTTTTGGACTGGCTTAAAATTCCCAAGTGCGGTATCAATCGCAGGCGTATATTATTTCGAGAGATGAAGGAAAATTAATGAAAAAAGTCCTGATTGTCGGCGCGGGCGGCGTAGGCGGCGTTGTAGCCCACAAATGCGCACAGCGTCCGGAAGTTTTCGGGGATATTATGCTGGCCTCCCGGACCAGAGAGCGTTGCGAGGCCATCCTCGCCCAGATCGCGGCCCAGCCCTACGCCCATCCCTCCCGTCCCCTGCGCGCGGCGTCGGTGGACGCGGACGATGTGCCGCAACTGGTAAACCTGATCAAAAGTTTCACCCCGGATCTGGTCATCAATGTCGCCCTGCCATACCAGGACCTGCACATCATGGACGCCTGCCTGGAGTGCGGGGTGGATTACCTGGATACCGCCAACTATGAGCCGCCGGATGAGGCCAAATTCGAGTACAAATGGCAGTGGGCCTATAAGGGACTTTTCAAGGAACGCGGAATTACGGCCCTTCTGGGATCCGGCTTTGACCCCGGCGCGACCAACGTCTTTTGCGCTTACGCGGCCAAACATCATTTCGACGAAATTTGGGAACTGGACATCATCGACTGCAATGCCGGAGACCACGGCCTGCCTTTTGCCACCAACTTCAATCCGGAGATCAACATCCGCGAAGTCACGGCGCGCGGACGCTGGTGGGAACGGGGCGAATGGCTGGGAACAGACCCTCTGGCCTGGTCCATGAACTTCGAGTTCCCCGGCGGCATCGGCAAAAAGAAATGCTTTCTCATGTACCATGAGGAGCTGGAATCCTTGAGCAAAAACATCAAAGGTCTGCAACGCGCCCGTTTCTGGATGACCTTTTCGGACTCCTACCTAAACCACCTCAAAGTTTTGGAAAACGTGGGTCTGACCCGCATTGACCCCGTGAACTTCGCCGGACAGAAAATCGTTCCTCTGCAATTTTTGAAAGCCCTGCTCCCGGACCCGGCCTCTCTGGGTCCGCTCACCAAAGGCAAAACCTGCATCGGCTGTCTGATGAAAGGGGTAAAAGACGGGAAAAAACGCCTTTGCTACATCTACAACATCTGCGACCACGCGGAATGCTGGCGGGAGGTCAAATCCCAGGCTATCAGCTACACCACGGGCGTTCCCGCGATGATCGGGGCCAAACTCATGCTGGACGGCTTATGGAAAAAGCCCGGGGTCCGGAACATGGAGGAAATGGACCCGGACCCCTTCATGGCGGACATGAACAGATACGGTCTGCCCTGGGTGGAGCGCATTGAAGATCTGCCCTGAGACGGGAAAAGATTTCCCGCGCTGGTCCACCTTGCTTCCCGCGTCTCTGCCTACCCCCTGTTTTGTGGTGGACGAAGCGCGTCTGGCCGTCAACCTCGCCGTCCTGGACTATGTCCGCAAACGCTGCAAGACGCGTATTCTCCTCGCCCTCAAGGCCTTCGCCATGTTCAGCGTCTTCCCCCTCCTGCGCGAAAGCCTGGACGGGGTCTGCGCCTCCTCGCCTTTTGAAGCGCGCCTTGGCCGGGAGGAATTTGCGGGCGCGGGGCAGGACAAAGAGGTGCACGTTTTCGCTGCCGCATACAGCGAGGCTGATGTCCGCGAATTGGCGCAAAACGCGGATCACATCATTTTTAATTCTTTCGCCCAGCTTGAACGCTTCGCGCCCAGGGTGAAAGAGTGGGCCACCCAAAAGGGCCGCACCCTGGAATTCGGTCTGCGCGTCAACCCCGAACATTCCGAAGGGACCAATCCCCTCTACGACCCCTGTCGTCCGGACTCCCGCCTGGGGATACGCGCCCGCGCCTTTGCCGGGCAAAACCGGAAACGCCTGGCCGGGCTCGGCGTAACAGGGCTGCATTTTCACGCCCTCTGCGAGCAGGACGCCGCCCCCCTGGCCCGGATGCTTATGGCCGTAGAGGACAAATTCGCGGACTGGCTGCCCGCTGTCCGCTGGCTGAACTGCGGGGGCGGACACCACATCACCCGCCCCGGCTATGATCTGGAACTGCTCTGCCGCAGCCTGGAGCGGATCGCAGGGACTTACGGTCCGCAGATCTATCTGGAGCCGGGAGAGGCCGTAGCCCTGAATGCCGGGGTTCTGGCCGCGCGGGTGCTGGATGTCGTTGAGGCCGATATGCCTGTGGCGGTACTGGACGCCTCGGCGGCAGCCCATATGCCGGATGTGCTGGAGATGCCCTACCGGCCGGAGGTCGAAGGCGCGGGGGAAGCGGGCGAAAAAGCCTGGACCTGCCGTCTGGCCGGAAACTCCTGTCTGGCCGGGGACGCCATGGGCGAATACTCCTTTGCCGCACCGCTTAAAGCCGGAGATTTGCTGATCTTTCTGGACATGGCCCATTACAGCATGGTCAAGACCAATACCTTCAACGGACTGGGGCTACCCGGCATCGCCCGGATCGAAAAAGACAGCCGCCGCCTGCGTATGGTGCGGGAGTTCGGCTATGAAGATTTTAAAAGCCGGTTGTCGTAAGTATGACAAAAACAGCGCGTTTTCTGGAATCCGAACTGGAGGAACTGCCGGCCCGGCAATGCCGTTTTCAGGTCATCCCCGTCCCCTTTGAGGCGTCTGTATCTTACGGACGCGGCGCAGCCCGTGGACCGGCGGCTATTCTTGAGGCTTCCAGCCAGCTTGAGGTCTGGACCGGGCGCTGCATCCCGTCCAGGGAAGGCATTTACACCTGGCCAAGCGTGGAGGTTGAGGGCGGTCCGGAAGACGTTCTCGCCCGCATTGAAGAAGCCGTGGCGCGCGCTGTCTCATCCGCCGCCGCCCCTGTCCCGGACAATTCCTCCCTCGGCTCGGCGCTCCTCCGGCAAAAAGCGGATCCCCTTCCCATATTGCTGGGCGGCGAACACACGGTCAGCCTCGGAGCCTTGCGCGCCTTGAAAAAATTTTACGGAGACTTCGGGATCATTCAATTCGACGCCCATGCCGACCTGCGTTCGAGCTACGCAGGATCCGCATACAGCCACGCCTGCGTCATGCGCAGGGCCATTGAGGATCTCGGACTTCCCCTTTTTCAGATCGGGGTACGCAGCCTCTCTTTGGACGAGGAAATATTACGCGCCGAAGGCAATATCCCGCATCTGGACGCGCGGGAACTGCACAGCGGCGCATGGTCGTCCCCCGCCCCTGCGCATTTTTCGTCTGCCTCCGCTCCGCCTGGGTTGTCTCTGCTCCCGCCCTCTTTTCCGGACATAGTCTACCTGAGCTTCGACATTGACGCTCTGGACGCCTCCCTCATGCCGGCAACGGGCACACCGGAGCCGGGCGGACTCTTCTGGTTTCAGGCCCTGGACCTTGTGGAACGCGCTCTGGCCGGGCGCGTCTGCCTGGGCTTCGATGTGGTGGAACTGGCCCCGATCCCGGGAATGCACGCCCCGAATTATACGGCGGCGAGGCTGGTTCATGAAATTATGGGGATCATTGGGTAGTTCCCATATTTTTCAATGTCAATCTGTTCCAGCCCTTGAAATCTACCTTTATGCAAAAAATACAAAAAAAAGCACTAAAATGTTATTTCCCCTTCGTCCCACATCCTGTCGCCCGGATTTAGTCCAGAAATTTTATTTTTAATATCGCCATGTTGTGGGTAAATTTTTCGGCAGCGGGCTTAAGTCTTGCCCCCTTTGCATATAAGTTGCATAGTGCGTCGCAGGAAGTTTGAGCTTTGTAGCATTTATCAAGCAGCAACCCATCAAGGAGCCTTTTATGCCTTCAACTCTGCGCAACACCGTCCGTGCCTCCATTGCCGCGGACAAGGTCGTTCCCGCTGTTCAAGCGGAAGCCTCTCCCTCGGAAATTTTCGGCCGCGACGTATTCAGCATGAAGGTCATGCGTGAGCGTCTGCCAAAAAATGTTTACTCTCGTCTTGAGCAGTGTGTGGCCGGCGGCGCAAGCTTACAGGAAAGCGACGCCGATGTGGTGGCCGGCGCGATGCGTGACTGGGCCATTGAACGCGGCGCTACCCATTACACGCACTGGTTTCAGCCTCTGACCGGGGCAACGGCGGAAAAGCATGACGCCTTCCTGACCCCTTCGCCTTTCGGCGGGGAGCAGATTATCTCCGAATTTTCCGGTAAAATGCTGATCAAGGGCGAACCGGACGCCTCCTCTTTCCCCTCCGGAGGCATCCGTTCCACCTTCGAGGCGCGCGGCTATACCGTATGGGACCCGACCAGCCCCGCTTTCCTCATTGCCAGCGGTTCCGGCAAAACCCTGTACATTCCCTGCATTTTCCTTTCCTACACCGGGGAATCCCTGGACAGCAAAACGCCCCTGCTGCGCGCCCTGGACGCGGTGTCCAAACAGTCTCTGCGGGTGCTGCGCCTTTTCGGAAACAGCACGGCCACCAAGGTTGACGCCATGGTCGGCTCGGAGCAGGAATATTTCCTCATTGATCGCCGCTACTACAATCTGCGCACGGACATCATGCTTTCCGGCCGCACCGTGTTCGGCGCCAGACCCTGCAAGGGACAGGAGCTTGAGGACCAGTATTTCGGCGCCATCAGCCCGCGCGTGATCGCCTATATGACCGATGTGGAAGAACGTCTTCTGACCCTCGGCATTCCCGCCCGCACCCGGCACAATGAAGTCGCGCCCGGCCAGTATGAACTCGCCCCCATGTTCGAATCCGCCAACATCGCTGTGGACCACAACATGCTCACCATGCAGATTATGAGCGACACGGCTGCCGAACACGGATTCGCCTGTCTGCTGCATGAAAAGCCCTTTGCCGGCATCAACGGGTCCGGCAAACACAATAACTGGTCGCTTTGCGATTCCGACGGCAACAATCTTCTCGACCCCGGCAATACCCCCCTGGACAACGCCCAGTTCCTGGTCTTTCTGGCCGCCGTTCTGCGCGCCGTTCACAAGCATTCCATAGTCCTGCGTCTGGGTATAGTGGGCGCGGGCAACGATCACCGGCTGGGCGCCAACGAAGCCCCTCCGGCCATTCTCTCCGTGTTCCTGGGCGAACAGCTTAAGGATATAGTGGAATCCCTGGCCGCGGGCCGTCCCGGCAAATCCGGCTCCTCCGGCGGGATCATGGAGGTCGGCGTGTCCTCCCTGCCCAAGCTGCCCAAAGACAGCACGGACCGTAACCGCACCAGTCCCTTCGCTTTTACCGGCAACAAGTTCGAGTTCCGGGCCGTGGGCGCTTCCCAGTCCATAGCCCCCGCCAACATCGCTCTGAGCGCGGCTGTGGCCGATGCCCTGGACGACATCGCCACGGAACTTGAGGACGCGCTTAAAAATGGCGCGACCCTGACCAGCGCCGTGCAAGCTCTGCTGGCCAAACTCTTCAGGGAACATCAGGCGATTATCTTCAACGGCAACGGTTATGCCGAGGAATGGCAGGCCGAGGCGGCCAAACGCGGTCTGCCCAACCTCAAGGACACGGTCAGCGCCGTGCAGCATTACAGCGATCCGGAGATCATCGGCATATACAAGCGCCAGGGCATCTTGAGCGAACGGGAGATCCTGGCCCGTCAGGAAGTGCTGCTTGAGAACTATGTCAAGGATGTGCATGTGGAAACCAAGCTCGTCCAGGTTATTGGACGTTCCGTCATTCTGCCCGCCGCCCTTAAGTTCGCGGCCGAGATTTCGGCCTATGCCGCCGGGGGCAAACAGAGCGGTCATCCGGCCCTTTCCCGTTATCTCGGTGACATCAGCTCCCGGATCGAGTCCCTGCTCAAGACCCTGGATGTTCTGGACGCCAAACATCGGGAACTGGACGCCATTGAGGAATTCATAGACAAGGCCCTGGCCGCGCGGGACAAGCTTTTGCCGCTTCTCGCCGAATGCCGGGACCATGTGGATGCTTTGGAAGGCGTGCTGGACGATGCCTCCTGGCCCCTGCCCAAGTATAATGAAATGCTCTGGCAGCATTGATTTTGCAAAAAATACAACTCTGTTAATGAAAAAAATGGGTAGCGGCTCATTTTGAAAAATATGGGAGCCGCTACTAAAAAATGAGGCCCCGCGGGGCCTCATTTTTTTGCTGACAAAGTTTTTAATGTTCATTTTTCCTGGCCCGGCAGATGCGCAAAGACCTCCCGGAACCAGTCCGGAACGGCTACGGGTTTGCCTGCTTTATTCACCAGGGCGTGGCTGGTCAGCCCTTCGGCTATGAGCACTCCGTCCGCCTCCCGCGTCACCCGGTAAGTGAACTTGAAGGAGGCCGGCCGCCAGCCGGCTATCCCGCACAGCACATTGAGCAGATCGTCGTAGCGGGCGGGGGAGCGATAGCGGCACTGGGCCTCGCGCACGGGCAGGTAAATGCCGCGCTCCTCCACTTCTTTATAGGGCAGACCGAGAATATGGGTGAAGGCCGTGCGGGCGCGTTCAAAAATATGCAGATATTCCGCATAATAAAGCACACCCATGGCATCTGTTTCGCCGTAGGAGACGCGGTGCTGAAAGAGTATTTCCGGTAATTTCGCATCCGCCATAAATATTTCCTTTATACATTTTAAATGTTAGTCTATTTAAATTCGTTTCGCGCCAACTTGTAGCCGAATACGGGCCTCTTTTCAATGCTGTTTCCCTTGCCGCGTCACGCCCTTTTGTCCGTTCTCGTTTTGCTGCTTCTCATATCGTCCGGCTGTTCCCTGAAAAGATCCGTTCCGGGCGGCGAATCAGCGCCTGGAGTTTCACTTTTCCGGCCCCTGAGCGAATACGGGGCTTTCCCCTTAAGCCGGGATGAGGCCGCCGGGATTGCCGGTAAAATGCTCCCGGACCTGCGCAGCGGAGCATCTTTGAATGCCCTTGCCGCGGCTTTGCGGCGCAGCGCCTCCCATGTGTCCGCGCAGCCGGGTGGAGCGGTCGCTCTGCAAATGCCCGGTTTAAATCTCACTTACGCCGACCTGGGCGCGACCCTGGCGCAGCTTATTTCCCTGCTTCCGGAACTGTCCGCCCATCCGGAACTTCTGGCCAGGGATTTTCAATGGTTTCGTATCGGCCCGGATTTTGGATTTACCGGCTACTATGAACCAACCTTGCGGGCGGCGCGGGAGAAATCGGCCGCTTACCCCTATCCCTTATACAGGGTTCCGCCGGATCTGCGTAAAGGCGCGCCTTACCACACGCGCAAGGCCATAGACCGCAAGGGCGTTCTGGCCGGGCGCGGACTGGAGATCGCCTGGGTGGACAGCGAGACAGAGGCCTTTTTTCTGCATATCCAGGGTTCCGGACGCCTGCTTTTTGCCGATGGCAGTGTGCGCCATGTCCTTTATGCGGACAAAAACAACCGGGCCTATGTGCCGATCGGGCGTGTGCTGCGCGACCGGGGGATTCTTGAGCCGGACGCCGTCAACATGAACAGCATCCGCGCCTGGATTCAGGCCAATCCGGAGAAGCGCGCGGATCTTTTTGACGAGAACCCCAGTTATGTGTTTTTCCGTCTGGCCGAACAGGGACCGGTAGGGGCCATGGGCAGTGTGCTCACCCCCTATGTGAGCGCGGCCACGGACAGAACAGTCCTGCCCTTCGGCCTGACCCTTTTTTCCATTCTGCCTTTGCCGGATGATGCGGGCCGGGCAAACCGGCCTTTCCATAGTCTGCTGCTGCCTCAGGACAGGGGCGGGGCCATCCGGGGCAGGCGCGTGGACCTTTTCTGCGGGGCAGAAAGCAATGCCGCGCATACGGCGGGCTATCTGAACAGCAAAGGCGCTGTCTATATCCTGGTCAAAAAATAAAGGAGCTGAGCATGGATAATCCCCTTGTGCTTCTGGAAACAACAGCCGGAGACATTCTTCTGGAACTTTTTTTGGACAAGGCCCCGCTCGCGGCGGCCAATTTTCTCCAATATGTGGATGAAGGATTTTATAAGAACACGCTTTTTCACCGGGTCATCAAGGGTTTTATGATCCAGGGCGGCGGGCTGACCTTGCGTCTGGAAGAAAAGCCGACGCGTCCGCCTATAGCCAACGAGGCCGCAAACGGTCTGAAAAACACACGCGGCAGTCTGGCTATGGCTCGCGCCGCAGATCCGCACAGTGCCGCCGCCCAATTTTTTATCAATACTGCTGACAACCCGGAACTTGATTTCTCTGCCGCCGATGTCGAAGGCTTCGGGTACTGCGTCTTCGGCGCGGTCACGGACGGCATGGACGTGGTGGAAAAGATCGAAAAAGCCAAAGTCAGGGCGGCTGGCGAACATGAGGCCCTGCCCGTGGATTCCGTGCTGATTCTGGGCGCCTCCCGTTTTGAATAGCGAGCCTTGTCAAATGGGGAAAAGGGCATTATATAGAACACGAAAGGCATGCATAACGCAATTCATTCAAGGAGATTTCAATGGCTATGAACAACAGCGCGACACTGCGCAGATCCGCCAGCCGCGTGGAAGTGACCAATGTTTTTCTGCGCTCCGTCTATAACTGGATGGCCCTTGGCCTGGCTCTTACGGCGGTCATTTCCTTCGCCCTGACTTACACCAGCCTGGGCGGCATACTTTTTGCCACCACTGCGAGCGGGGAGATTGTCGCCACCACTATCGGCGGTTATATCGGCATCGCCAGCATCATTGCCGAGCTTGTGCTGGTTTTTACCCTCAGCCTGCGCATCAACAAACTTGAAGCCGGCACGGCTACCGGGCTTTTTCTGGCTTACAGCGCTTTGAACGGCATCAGTCTTTCCTTTATACTCCTCAGCTATCAGGTCGGCTCCGTCGCCCAGGCCTTCATTGCCACAACCGGCATGTTCGGGGCCATGAGCGTTTATGGACTGGTCACCAAACGGGACCTGTCCGGGATGGGAGCGTTCATGTTCATGGGTTTGATCGGATTGATCATCGCTTCGGTGGTGAATATTTTCCTCGGTTCCTCGGCCCTGGAATTCGGCATCAGCATCCTCGGGGTGGGGATTTTCCTCGGCCTCACCGCCTATGATACCCAACTGCTCAAGGAAATGGGCGAGTCCGTGCCGCAGGATGATGCCGTTGCCGTGCATAGGGGCACAATTCTCGGCGCTTTGCGCCTTTACCTTGATTTCATCAATATTTTTATCATGCTCCTCAGACTTGTCGGCGATCGCCGTTAAAAAATGCTGAGGCAAGGCTTTAAGGGAGGTGGAAGATATTCCGCCTCCCTTCTTCTGTTGTGCGCCGGACATGGCGCGTATCAAGGTGGTGTAAATCCGCTCGGGGCCGTGGTGAGCGGATGAAACTGCCCGGTCCGCACAAGTGTCTGCGTCCCTTGGGCGCGGCTTACGCACTGCTTATGCGCGGACGGCGCGCGCTTTATGCGACAGGCTCTCTGGCGGTCCACTCGCCCGCCTGCCCCTGTGTTTCCGTCGGCAACATAGCAATGGGCGGAAGCGGCAAGACCCCCCTGGTTTCTCTGCTCCTGGACTGGGCGGGGGAGCGCGGCGTCAAGGCTGTAGTCTTGAGCCGGGGCTACAAGGGACGTTGCGGGGCCTCGCCTCTGGCCGTACATTATAACACGCCACCCGAAGTCTGCGGCGACGAGGCCCTGATGCTGGCGCGCGTCCATCCGCAGACCGCCGTGCTGGTCCACCCGCGCCGGACAAAGGCGGCCCGGCTGGCCGAGGCATTTTTACGGCCGGATCTTTTTATTCTTGAAGACGGCATGCAGCATCTGGCCCTGCGGCGGGGAGCGGATATAGCGCTTTTGCGTCCGCAGGATCTGGATGCGGACTGGAACCGTGTGCTTCCGTCCGGTCCCTGGCGGGAGGGGAAAAGCGCCCTGAAAGCGGCAACGGTTTTTGCCCTTAAACTGGACGCCGGGGATGAGATTTTGTCCGCGCGGGCGCTGGAGCGCCTAGCCTGTCTGGATCGTCCGGTCTATCCTTTTCGCTTGCGGGTCAAAGCTCTGCGTCCGCTGGGAGCGGGATCTCCCGTCTCCGGCTTTTGCTCTGCGGATTTGCGTGGCAAGCCCTATCTGCTGGCGAGCGGAGTGGGCAATCCGGCGGGCGTGGAGAGCACGGCCATCCGATTTATGGGTTTGAAGCCGGAGCGGCATTTTATTTTTGCGGATCATCATTTTTTTACGGAAACTGACGCGCGGGAAATCGCGGCGGCCGCGTCTCTGTCTTTGCCCCTGCTGTGCACGGCCAAGGATGCTGTGAAACTGGAGGCCTTCGCGGGGGTCTTCGCCGGACGCGCGGTTCTGGTCATGGACAGCGCCCCGGTTTTTGAGCCGCCGCTCTTTAGCGATCTTCCCTTTATGGACTGGTGGGAGCGGACTTACGCCCGCCTGGCTTCAGAGTTATGATCCGGATTGCGGGTTTTCCAGCGGGGATATGATGAAGCAGGACGAGAAAATTATCTTATACAATGCTGACAACGGTAATATCACTGTGTCAGTGCGCTTTGCGGACGAAACTCACATGCTTCCTTTCCAGGTGGGGGCGATCAAAGCATAATATTTGCATAATTAGCTATTAAAGGTTATACACGCTCTATGAATGTCATCGAATGGACAAAGAAGGCCAGGAAACAGCTTGCTCCAATTCCCCGGCAAGAGGTGGAGCACATTATCGCTGCGGTGGAAAGCTTGGTGAACTGGCCTAATGTCCAGAATGTTAAGTCTCTTTCGGACCGAGATGATTACCGCCTTCGTGTGGGCCGCTACCGTGTGTTTTTCTCGGTTACGCCAAGCGGCAAAGCGACAGTGATGCTTATAGAGGAGATAAAGAAACGCGATGAACGCACATATTGACCATCAGATAATAAAGCAGAACGGGAAGCCCGTTTTTGTCGTAATTCCTTATGACGATTATGTGGATATCATGGAAGGGACAGGCTCGCGTCCTGACGAAGAAGTGACCTTGCCTCATGAGGTGGTAAAGCTGTCTACTCTGGGTGGTCTGTCCCTTGTTCGCGCCTGGCGGGAACATCTGGGATTGACCCAGGGTGAAGTTGCCCGGCGTATGGGGATTTCACAGCCTGCTTACGCCAGGATTGAGAACAAAGATACACAACCCCGCATTGCCACTTGTAAACGCCTCGCCGAGGCGTTGGGTATTGCATGGGATCAGTTGACCGATTGATCGAATCTCGGCCAGAAGCATCCACAAGGAGAGCGCGACGAGAAATGTAGTTAATTCAATATATTACTTCCAACAAGGTCAAACCCCGCGCCGGAGCGCAGGGGCTGGGCAGGGCGCGGCGGTCGCGGGCGGCGAGTATGCCGGGGACGGCATCCGCCGGGATTTTCCCCAGGCCGATCTGAATAAGCAGGCCGCTCAAGTTGCGCGCCATCTGTTTGAGGAAGCCGTTGCCGGTATAGAGCAGAGAGATGACGGGCCAGTCCTCCGGGCAACGCAGACCGGAAACAAAGCCCGGTTTCAGTTCTATGGAGTAAAGCTCACGCAGGGTGTGGGCGAGGTTGCTTCCGGAGTTCTGAAAAGAGGCGAAATCGTGTTGGCCGCAAAGCAGGGGCAGGGCGGTCGCCAAAAGCTCCAGGTCCAGGGGCGGGCAATGGGCGACAAAATTTTTTAGACGCGGCAGGGGACGGTCTTTGTGCATCCAGAGGCTGTAGACGTAATGTTTGGCTTTGGCGCTTGCGCGGGCGTGAAAATCCGCAGGAACGGAGACGCAGTTCAGAATGCGGATATCCGGAGGCAGCCAGGCGTTCAAGGCTCCTTTCCAGTCAATCCTGGTACCGGCTTCCTCAACGTCCGCATGACAGACCTGACCTTCAGCGTGAACTCCGGCGTCTGTGCGGCCTGCGCCTTGTACCATGATGCGTTTTCCGGCCAGACGGCGGAAGGCATATTCAACTTTACCTTGAATGGTTGGTAGGTCTTTTTTATCCCCGGCCTGCATTTGCCAACCTGCGTAGGCTGTGCCTTCATAGGCCAGGGTGAGTTTGAGCCTCATGTCTTATTCGAGAGGCAGACGCATCCGGGCCAGGGCTTCGGTGAGTTTGGCGGCTATTTCCGGCTTGACATAGGTGAGGATTTCACCGGCCTGACGGCCGCGCATCCCTGCCAGAAGTTTGACGGAGACTTTTTGGTCCAGGGTCTCCAGAACCGCCGCCGCCTGTCTGGCTTTCATGTTGGCCAGCACATCCACCAGATGCCGGAATTTCGCATCCTGTGTTCCTTCCGCCTCTTTCATCATTTCGCCCAGGCGGTTCTCCAGCATCTGCATTCTTTCCAGGCGGGAATTCAACTCGCTTTCCAATACGCGCAATTCCTGCTCTTTTCTGGACAAGTCTTCCTGACGTTTGGAGAGGTTGTCCCGGATGTCGGGCTGCAAGGGGGTAGGGGGGGCAGTCGCGCCGGTCTGTCCCGCGTTTGCGCCTGTCTTAGGCTGTTGCTGATCCAGCCGTGGGCGGGAAGCGCCTATGGACGGCAGGGGACGGTTGGGATCGGCTTTGCCCGCCGGGTCCTGAGACACGATGCCGGGGGCGGCTCCGGGAGCCTCAATGTGGGAAGCCACTCCGGGCAGTTTGCTGGTCATGCCCACATCGGGAAGGGTGGCCTCAACGGCGGGCGGGGCGGCCGGGTTTTGGTCCGGGGCAGCTCTGGCTGTTGACAGCCCCCCCAGGACAGGTCGGGAAAATGAGGCCGGGAGCAAGGCCACAAGTCCCTGCGGCAGAGCCGGCTCAAAGATGAAAAGGCCGAGCAGGGTGAGCTTGAGCATGAATATAAAAATCAAAAGCCGGCACAGCCTAGACGGCGGCAGGCCGGTAGCGGAGCGTCGCGGTTTCGTCATTGTTTTTCCGCTCTTCTTGCCTTTCCAGCAGAGCATGCCGGGCGGCCTGTTTAGTTTTGAGGGTGTCAAGCAAATCCCGCTCCCGGGCTTTTTGCGTCAGTTCCGCGCGCCGTATGTCCACCATGTTGTCCGCTTCGTCCAATGCCTTTGCGCAGAAGTGTTTTTCCTGTTTCAGGGCTTTGACATAGCTTTGGAGGAGCCAACGTTCCGCGGAACTCAAAAGATCCGACCGACTTAACCGCTGCATCTGGGCGTTGAGGTCATTTTCCAGGTCCAGCAGGCGTTTTTGCAGGGCGTCCCGCTGGGCCAGAGCCAGGGCAAGTTTCTGCATGGCCTCTTCTTCAAGGCGTTTGCGGTAAATCCGCACCTGCTCAAGTTTGAAGTGGAAAGTCGCCATCAGATTCCCGCGTCGAAAAATTGTCGGACCACTATCGCTTTAGCAACTGTCATGCCAAAGCTGCAGGATTTTTTCCGGCTGCCGATGCGCGGGCGCGTTTCCGGTTGGGAAGCGACGATCTCAGGCGTAAAATGTTTTAAACCCCGGCTATTTCCTTCAGTCTCTCAATACGCTCGGCAACCGGGGGATGGGTGGTAAAGAGCGAGGCCATTCTTGCTCCGGAAAAGGGGTTGACGATGAACATGTGGGCCGTGGCCTGACTGCCGACCCGCATGGGCATCTGTTTGCTGTAAGCGTCAAGTTTTCCCAGAGCGGAGGCCAGGGCCAGAGGTTTGCCGCAGAGGTGCGCGCCGGTCGCGTCGGCCAGATACTCACGGGAGCGGGAAATGGCGAACTGGATGAGGGAGGCGGCCAGGGGGGCGAGAAAGGCCAGGAGCAATGCCGCTCCGGCGTTGCCCCGGCCCTCTCCGCTCCGGCCGCCGCCGAAAATCGCCGAGAACTGGAGAATGTTGGCGACGGTCATGATCACGGAACCGAGCACTCCGGCTACACACTGGATAAGAATGTCCCGGTTCTGGATATGCCCGACCTCGTGGGCCAGCACTCCGCGCAGTTCGTCCGGAGAGAGCAGTTTCAGGAGTCCCTCGGTTACGGCTACCACTGCGTGTTCCGGGTTCCGGCCGGTGGCGAAGGCATTGGGTGCTTCCTGGGGGATAAGGCAGACGCGCGGCTTGGGAAGATTTGCGGCCTCGGCCAGATCCTCGACTATTTTATGCAGCATGGGGGCTTCAGATTCCGAAAGCTCCCTGGCCTTGTACATCTTCAGTACCAGTTTGTCTGAGTACCAGTAACTGCCGACATTCATGATCAGGGCCAGACCCAGGGCGATAAGCAGTCCTCCGCGTCCCCCCAGGAACTGGCCCAGAGCGAGGAAGATTGCCGTCAGGAGACCGAGAAGCAGAAAGGTTTTGAATTGGCTGGTCATGACAAAAACTCCTTCTACGCGGGTGGATGCTGACGCCTGTTCACCTGCTGACGTAAGCGAAAAGGCGCCAGACGTGTTAAAGGGAATTGTCGCGCAATCCAGCCGCTTAACTTGTCTTTTTAATATTGCAGAGGGCGGCGATGGTTGCGGCAAGACCAAGAAGGAAAAAGAAAAGATTCATTGGCTGCTCCTTTGCGTATATCTGTGCTGTAATATAACTATCGGCGTTCAGGTTAAATACTTTAGAAATATTCTAGAATTTTTCCAATCGTTTGGACGTTTTTTCGCCCGCGCCTGAAGCAGATTAACATTGTAAATGTATATCCGCTCGGCAAGAGTTTGCAGACAAACCCTTGCCGCAAGACTGGATCAGGCAGGCTTTTTTGCCTGCCGCAAACGACAATCTCAAGCGCAAAATGCTCTGGAGGCTTTGGCAATCAGGCCAGATCCAGTCTTTTGGTAAGCAGGTTTTCTATATCCATGCGTCCGAGTTTACGTTCATGGGCCAGACGGACGTGTCCGACCTGAGCCGGTTTTATTTTGCGTCCGTACCATTCATAGGCGGCAATGGCCGTGGAGTCCGCCGCCACCGGGTCCGCCGAGGCTATGATCTCGCCGGGAGCAATCACTTTGCCGGGACCTCCGGGGCCGCCGGTGGTGAGTACGCGCGTGGCGTCAATGATTGCCAGGGCGGGTTTGATGCGCTGGTTCATATCCACGATGGAGCTGTCCAGATTATAGCTGGAGTGCATGATGCGGCGGTCAAAGATGAGGCCCATCTGTCCTTTCAGGGAAAGGCTCACTCCCGCTCCGCTGTGGCTTTTGGCCGTAGGACAGGCAATCAGCACATCAGCGGCCAGGACATCGCGCATGAAGGAGTTGCGGCGCATTTCCGCAGCTTCCGGAATGTCGGCCTCCACATAGTGGCCGGCGCTCATCAGGTGGTGGCAGATGCCTTTTTCCACGCTGTCGCAGGCCGGACGAATGCCGGAGATGTCCAGGGACTGTTCCGGATTTTGCAGGGAATGATCGAGTATGCGCACCTGGGAGGCGCCCGCTTCCTTGCACAGGATCAGGATTTCCCGCACCACTTCGGGGTGGGTGTTGGTTCCGCTGTCCACATCCCGGGCGAAACTCATGTTCGGTTTGATCACCACCCTGTTGCCGGGCTTGACGAAACGTCCCATGCCGCCGAGCATTTCAACCGCCGCTCGCGTGGCTGCCGCCGGCTTGCCTTTGACTATGGCCACATCCGGAGAAGTGTCAGCCAGAGCCTGATCGGCCAGTGAGAACAGTGGGGGAGCGGCGGAGAACCACAAAAGACCATGCATTTGCCATTTCAGGAAGGAGCGTCTGTCCATTGTGTCCTGCGTGCGCATGAAATAATGTTATTTTGCACGTAGAACAATAGCACAGCCCAAGGGAAGAGGCAAAGGAATTTTTTATCGCCGACAGCCTTGATAAGGCGAACTTATTGTCCACACAGGATATTTATTTAACGGCGCTTTTCAAATATCCGTATCCCTGCCTGTCCATTTCCTCCAGGGGGATGAAGCGCATAGCCGCGCTGTTTATGCAATACCTCAACCCGCCCTTGTCCTTGGGGCCATCGTCGAATACGTGCCCCAAATGGGAATTGCCGACCCTGCTTCTGACCTCAATGCGCTTCATTCCAAAACTGGTATCCTCATGCGCGGTGACCACCGCCGCATCAACAGGCTTGGTAAAGCTCGGCCACCCGCAGCCGGATTCAAATTTGTCTGTGGAAGAAAACAAAGGTTCGCCAGTGACTATATCCACATAAATGCCCTTTGCTTTATGGTCCCAGAGTTTGCCTGAAAAAGCCCGCTCGGTTCCTGCATTCTGAGTTACGTTGTATTCTTCCGGCGATAAGAGTTTTTTTAATTCTGCGTCCGGCGGCTTGCTGTACCGGGTGGGGTCAAGGGGATCCGTAGCGGGCTTTTCCGGCTGTATATCATGCAAACTTTCGAAACTGATATGACAGTAGCCGCCCGGATTTTTTTTCAGATAATCCTGATGATATTCTTCAGCAGGATAATAGTTCTGCAAGGGCATCAATTCCACGGCAAGTGGATTGGAGTACTTTTTCTGTACTGTTGCCATGACGGATTCAACCACGTCTTTGTCGCTCTCCCGCGTAAAATAAATTCCCGTCCTGTATTGGCTGCCCACGTCATTTCCCTGCCTGTTTATGCTGACAGGGTCAATGATTTTGAAAAACTGTACGACGAGTGTTTTCAGACTGACAATTTTGCGGTCATAGCGGATATGGATAGTTTCCGCATGTCCGGTCTTGCCGGAACATACCTGTTCGTAAGTCGGATTTTCCGTTTTGCCGTTCGCATAACCTGCTGTTACGCTATAGACGCCGGGAATACGGGAAAAATATTCTTCCACTCCCCAAAAGCACCCACCAGCGAAATATATTTCCTCCAGGTTAGCTGTATCAAGACTTTGTGTATTTTTTGCATTCATTTCACTGACGCTCTTTTTGTTGTCTGTTGCATGTATATTTGTTGCCGGCACTGTCGTCGCCAGCAAAAATATGACGGAAATAAAGGTCAGTATAGTAGTTTTTTTCATGTCAATGTTAAGCTGCTCCGGCGCGTTCAACCTTTATCGTCGATGATAAAACCTTTGTTTTCAAAACCCGTGTAGCTGGTGAGGTCGAACTTGTCGCCCATGGCTTTTTCGATTTGGGACCGGGAATGTGCGGGCGTACGACGTTGCATCATGGCCTCCAGGGTCAAGGTGATGATGTCGAAATATGTTTTTTCCTGCAGATAGGCGGGCGCCTTGACAGGATAACTAAGGCGCACAAGTTCCGCAAGAGATTTGTCGTAGCCGGATTGCATTTGGAAATCCTCCGCTACCGCTTATCGGCTGTTGCGGAGGATTCTTAAGGGTCAGTCCGCTTCAGACCAGGGTGACGATGGGCAGCACCACCGGATCGCGCTCCAGAATACGACGGAAAAAACGGCGCAGGGTAAGGCGGATGCCGTCCTTGAGCTTGTCCGGGCTGTCCGCGCCCCGTTGCTCAAGTTCGCGCAACACCAATTCCTTGGCTTCTTCCAGAACATGATCGTACTGGCCTTCAAAAATGAAACCCTTGGAGAATATTTCCGGCCCGTAAAGTATGGAACGGCTCTCCGCATCCAGAACCAGAACCACCACAACCATGCCTTCGCCGCCCAGGATATGGCGCTCGCGCAACAGCACCTGCCCTACATCTCCGACGCCTTTGCCGTCCACCATGATGGATTCCGCAGGGATGCGCTCCTCCAGGGTAATTCCGGTCGGGGTTATGGTAAAGGGCTGGCCGTTTTCAATAACGGCGCTGTCCAGTTCGGCCACGCCGCATTTGTTGGCAAGACGCGCGTGCTTGACCAGATGGCGGTATTCGCCGTGCACGGGCACGAAACAGCGCGGCCGCACCGCCCGGATCATATCCGTAAGCTCTTTTTGCTGGGCATGGCCGGAGGCGTGCACCGGATGCTCCTGGTCATAATAGACTTCGGCGCCGAGGCGGAATAGGTTGTTGACCAGAGTGTTCACGGCGGCGGTGTTGCCGGGGATCAGGCGCGAGGACATGATCACCACGTCCCCGTCATGGATGGAGAGATTTCTATGCCCGCCCGTAGCTATGCGCGACAGGGCCGAGAGCGGCTCGCCCTGCGATCCCGTGACCAGAAGCGCCACCTTGTCGTCGGCCAGGGGGGGGATCCCGTCCGCGTCCATATGCAACCTTTTCGGAGGACGCAGACGACCCAGTTCCTGGGCCATGGTGATGTTGTTGACCAGGCTGCGTCCGCCCACTATGACGCTGCGTCCGCTTTCGTCCGCGCAGTCGAATACTTCCTGAATGCGCTGGATGTGACTGGAGAAAAGGGTGACGATCACGCGCCCTTGCGCCTTGGAGAATAGTTCGCGCAGATTGGCCAGCACCTCGCGTTCCGACAAAGAGCAGCCCTCATGCTCGATATTTGTGGAGTCCGAAAGAAGCAGACGCGCTCCTTCCTTGCCGGCAAAGGCGCGGAAGGAGTTTAAATTCGTGCCCGGCCCCTCCAGGGGATCAGGGTCGATTTTGAAGTCCGCCGTATGCACTATTCTCCCGGCCGGACTTTCCACCCCCAGGGCAAAGCCGTCAATTATGCTGTGGCATACGGGGAAGAAATGAAAGGTCATGTCGCCCAAGGTCAGAGGGGATTCCGCGTTTACCGTGATAAGCTGCGCCCGGTCCAGGAGTCCGCGTTCGCGCAGTTTGTGCTCAACCAGTTTCAGGGTGAAGGGCGAGGCGTAAATGGGCACGGACAGAAGCGGCATGAGCCAGGGCAGCGCGCCGATATGGTCCTCGTGCCCGTGCGTCAGGATGATGCCGCGGATGTCGTCCTTGTTTTCCAGAATGTAGTCAAAGCGGGGGATGATGACATCCACCCCGAGGTGATAGTCGCTGGGGAACATCAGCCCGCAGTCGATGATCACCTTTGCGCCCGGAGTGCTCCAGACCATGCAGTTCATGCCGATCTGCCCGAAACCGCCAAGGGGGACTACGGTAAACCAGGCGTCAGGATGGGCCTTTTTGCCGGTAAAGATTCTGGGAGAGAGACCGAATATGCTTTCTTCCATGCCGTTCAGTCTCCGCCTATACCCTGCAGACGCCACATGCCGCCGGAGTCCGGGCTGCGCGAGAAGGTCCACAATTCTGAAATTTCCGATGCTTCCTTGCCTTCGCCTGTGGTCATCAGCACCTTGAACTGCACTTTGCTTTTTTGCTCCTCGCCCCTCGCCTTCACATCCATGAGCCGGGCATTGATCATTAATATTTCCACGCTTCCCGGTTCGGGATTCGCGTCAGCCTGTTTTTGCAGTATGGTCAACAGTTCCGGGGCGACAAAGGGGGAAAGTCCGGAAATGTCGCGCGCGGCCCAGGCCTTCTGCAGGCGGATATACAAAGTGCGCGCCCCTTCCAGAAAATCTGCGGCGTCAAAGTCAGGGGGAAGATTCAGGCTCGGGTCCAGCGCGTCCTCGGGCAGGGTCTGTGACCCCGCCGGGCCGGAAGCATCGGACGCGCCGGGTTTGGAGCTTAAATGACCCCACAGGGATTCGGCCTGGTCCCGCACCCTGCGCGCTGGTCTGGCCGCGTCTGCGCGTCGCCAGGGCGCTTGGCTGTTTGTCCGCGTCCTTTGTTCGTCCGCGCCCGGATCTCCGTCCTGTGGCCTGCCTCCAAGTCCGCCCAAGCGCCGCGACCAGACGTTGCCGTCCTTGTCTTCATTGGGTGAGGAGGCTTTAAGATCCCTATTGTCCTCGTCCTCTCCGATTTTGTCGGGATTGGCGCGACGCGGGCGCGGATTTGCGGCGGGCGGGCGGGAATAGGAGCCGGGTTCGCCGTCATCTTGCATATCCTTAGTATTTCCCGGCCCGCGCCTTTGCACGGCGCGTAGGATGAGCAGTACTATAACGCCGAGGGCCAGCAGATCTGCCGTGCCGATGCCGGAGTAAGGATAGCCGTAAATCATGGAACCGATAAAACTGCCTTCAAAAAAGCCGCCCGATTCGGCGCCTCCATCCTGAGCCACGGCGATGCCGGGGAGGGCGAGAAAACAAAGGGGGATAAAAGCCGATAAAAGGGCGCGGGCGCAAGGTTTGGGCATGGCATTTATCTCGTGTCCGGCAGGGCTGATTTTAAAACTGTTCACAATTCTGACATTTTATATTAAGATATGCAAAAAGGGAAATACTTTTTACATAGAATGGCTGAAACCTCAATGCCCATAATGCGCGGCTTTTGCGTCATCTGCCGCATGATCAAGATCGAGCATTCCGTTTTCGCCCTGCCTTTCGCCTATGCCGGGGCTTTTTTGGCCGAGCGCGCTCTGCCGGAGCCTGCGGCCCTTTTCTTTCTGACCCTGGCCATGGTAGGCATTCGTTCCTTTGCCATGGCCTTCAACCGGGCGGCGGATCTTCCCTTTGACAGAAAAAACCCGCGCACGGCCGGGCGGCCTCTGGTCACCGGTGAGATCAGCCGGACGCAAACCCTGTTGTTCTGCGTCG